>JABDCC010000023.1 GCA_013288335.1 Alphaproteobacteria bacterium | reverse complement strand
AAATAGCCTGAGCAATGTTGCTACTCTGAATGAATCAGGAGCGGGTTATAAATCGGAGTCACTCATTCGCATAGAAACCTCCAATTTGCCGGATGATTTCGGACCCGAGAGGCTGACTGCCGATCTTTTTAATGTTCTCTCCAATGTACGTTTTGCAGTTTCCGACTGGCCTGCCATGCGCGCTAAAATTGATGAAAGTATCGCAGGGCTCAAGCAAGCACCGCCTGCTTTCAAACGCGAAGAAATTACCGAGGTCTGCGATTTTCTTGAATGGCTCGGTGCGCGCAATTTTGTGTTTCTTGGCTATATTGAATATGATTTCTACGATACCAAAGGCAATAAATCACTGAAAGTAGTGGCGGATTCTGAGCTTGGCATTTTTAAGGCCGATGAAGGGGATTTAAAACCCAAAGGCTTGGAAGGATTGCCGCCGGAAGTGCTGCATTTTGCACTGGTTCCGCAACTCGTTGAAATTACTAAGTCGATGAGAAAAGCTCAGGTGCACCGCCCGGTGCATATGGATTATATTGGCCTCAAGCGGTTTGATAAAAAAGGAAATGTCATTGGCGAGCGCCGCTTTCTAGGGCTTTTTACTTCCAATGTGTATTACCAGAGTGCCAGTAACATTCCTTTTATCCGCCGTAAGATTGCAAGGGTTTTGTCGCGTGCTAATTTTGATCCTGCAAGTTATGACGGAAAGTCTTTGAGCGCCACGCTGGAATTTACTCCGCGCGACGAATTGTTTCAGTTTTCTGAAGATGATCTCTTTGATTATGCGATGGGTATATTATCGCTGGAATCAAAACCAAGTGTACGTTTATTTGTCCGCCGCGATATTTTTCAGCGTTTCATAAGCTGTACGGTATTTATGCCGCGCGAGCGTTTTAGCGGAAGCCTGCGCGAAGAGATACAGGATATTCTTGCCAAAGCTTTTGAAGGTGCGGTTAGTTCTTATTATATCCAGATTACCGAATCGCCGCTGGCGCGTTTGCAGGTTATCATCACCACCACTCCGGGCAGCGTTCCGGATGTTGTTATTGCAAAGCTTGAAGAACAGATTGAGCGCATGACCCATCGTTGGGAAGATGCGCTGTTTGAAGCGCTATATAATCAGTTAGGCGAAGAATCTGCTTACTCCATGATGCGGATTTACGGCAATGCTTTCCCCAAAGCCTATATAAATGATCATGATGCTACAGCAGCAGTGTATGACATACAGAAAATAAGCGCTGTTATGCAATCGGGCGTTGCGTCTTTGGATTTGTTTCGTATCCGAAACGATGTCGACAATATTATCCATTTAAAATGGTATAATCCCAATTCGCAGGTGCCGCTTTCCGACGTGTTGCCCATTCTGGAGAATATGGGATTTCGGGTGATAGACGAGCAACCTTATCTCGTGAATCCAGTGGGTGCAAATTCTAGTATCGTGTGGATTCGTGATTTTATCCTGTCTGCCGATGCTGCCTTAATTGCAGATATTACGAAAGTGAAACCGCTTTTGGAAGAAGCGCTTGCCAAAGTCTGGCAACATGAAAGTGAAAATGATGCGCTTGGTGCATTAGTGCTGACCGCCGGGTTTTCGTGGCGCGAAGTGGTGGTAATACGCTCTTATGCAAAATATCTGCGCCAGATTAATTTTCCTTATGCCATTGATGCCATTGCTGCAACACTGAAAACGTATCCGAAGATTGCGCGCACCATTATAGAACTTTTCCTGACTAAATTTGATCCTCAAAACACGCAAGATATCGCGGATATGCTAAAATCCATTGAGGAACAACTGGGGAATGTAGCCAGTATTGCTGATGATCGCATATTGCGCAGAGTGGTGGATTTAATTGCAGCGACTCTGCGCACGAATTATTTCCAGCTTGCGGCGGATGGAAAACCTAAATCCTATTTATCGATGAAATTTGATTCGGCAAAAGTTCCTGAATTACCTTTGCCACGGCCTTACGCCGAGATTTTTGTGTACTCGGCACGCGTAGAAGGCATCCATTTGCGTGGTGGCAAAGTGGCGCGTGGAGGACTCCGCTGGTCAGATCGCCGCGAGGATTTCCGTACAGAAGTTTTGGGGCTCATGAAAGCCCAGATGGTAAAAAATGCGGTAATTGTTCCGGTCGGTTCCAAAGGCGGTTTTGTGTTGAAACAAGCTCCCATAGCGCGCGATGCTTTTATGGAAGAAGGGATTGCCTGCTACAAAATATTCCTCTCAGGCCTTCTTGATCTTACCGATAACATTATTGCCGGAAAAATTATTCCGCCGCAAAATGTGGTGCGTCTTGATGGCGATGATCCTTACCTTGTTGTTGCTGCCGATAAAGGAACGGCGACGTTCTCCGATTATGCAAATGCGGTTTCCAAAGAATATAATTTCTGGCTGGGTGATGCTTTTGCTTCCGGCGGCTCGGTCGGTTACGATCATAAGAAAATGGCTATCACTGCGCGGGGTGCCTTTATATCGGTTGCAAGGCATTTCCGGGAAATCGGCCTGGATATATATAATCAAGATTTCAGTGTTATCGGCATCGGCGATATGTCGGGCGATGTATTTGGCAACGGCATGCTGCTATCAAAAAATATTCGTCTGTTTGGTGCATTCAACCATGTACATATTTTTCTTGATCCAAACCCTGATGTAAAAAAATCATTTGAGGAACGCAAAAGATTATTCGATTTACCGCGCTCCAGCTGGAAAGACTATAACGCAAAGCTGATTTCCAAAGGCGGCGGTATATTTGAACGCAGCAGCAAATCCATTCCGCTCAGCCTCGAAGTGCAAAAAATATTGGGCATAGAGAAAACTGCATTATCACCAGATGAGTTGATACAGGCTATGTTGCTTGCGCCGGTAGATTTGCTTTGGAATGGCGGCATAGGAACTTATGTGAAGGCAGAAGACGAAAGCCATGAGCAGGTTGGAGACCGCACGAATAATACGTTACGTGTGAATGGTAAAGAGCTGCGCTGCAAGGTAGTTGGTGAGGGGGGCAATCTTGGGTTTACGCAGAAAGGGCGTATTGAATACGCAAAAACCGGCGGTCGTATTAATACGGATGCAATTGATAATTCTGCAGGTGTGGATTGTTCCGATCATGAGGTAAATATTAAAATTTGTTTGGGTGACATGGTTACTACCGGAAAATTATCATTGGAAAAACGTGATTCGTTGCTGGCCAGTATGACAGAAAAAGTGGGCGATCTCGTGCTTCAGGATAATACATTACAGACCCAGATTGTAACGATTATACAAATGCAGTCTGCGGCGCTGCTGGATGATCACATTCATCTCATGCATGTATTTGAAGCCAAAGGAGAGCTTAATCGTCTCGTTGAGTTTCTGCCGCAGGATAAACAACTTGCTGAGCTTAAAAACGAAGGCAAGGGGCTTTCCCGCCCTGAGCTTTCTGTTTTATTGGCATATAGTAAAATGTCACTTTACCAGCAATTGCTTAAATCGCGTTTGCCGGATGATGGTTATTTTAATAATGATCTCATGCATTATTTTCCGGACGCCATGCAAAATAATTTTGCGGCTGAAATATCAAAACATCCTCTCAAACGTGAAATTATAGCAACGGTGGTAACCAATGATCTCATAAACCACACGGGCATCACCCTTATTCATACGATTGCTGAAGATACCGGTATTGATGTGGCGGATATAGCCTGCGCTTTTGCCGTAACGCGTGATTTATTCAGACTTAATATTTTATGGATTGATATTGAAGCGCTTGACGGAAAAATTCCGGTAGCTACCCAAGTGGAGTTGTTTAAAAATATCAATGCATTTACCGAGCGACTTACTCTCTGGTTTTTGCGCAATGCCTCGCAACCGGTAGATATAGCGCGCATTATCTCTGAATTTGAAAGCGGCATCAAAGCCTATGCAAATTGCTACGAATCTATCATATCTCACGCCATAGCGGGTGCTCATAAAGAGAGAATGGAATCCCTCACCGTTCAACAGGTTCCCGCCAAACTTGCCGGCGAAATCGCGATGTTGGAAATATTATCTTCGGCTCCGGATGTGGTGCGGGTGAGCAATGAGTCCAAACGTGAACTTGCTGAAGTGGGCAGCTTATATTTCCAGCTTGGTGCAATGTTGCATCTCGGTTGGCTTCGCCAACAGGCTTCACGCATTACCTCTGCTTCGCATTGGGACAATTTGGCAATAGAATCCATAGTCAGTGGGTTGTTTGATGAACAGCGCCGTCTTACTGCCTCAGTGATGGGCAACGGGAAGGGTAATCTCGAAGAATGGAAAAATGCACACTTGGCTGATATTGAACGGTTTGCCGGATTTATTGATGAGCTAAAAACCGGCAAAGCAATCACATTGCCGAAGCTTATTATAGCGGCGACCAAGGTAAAAGAAGTAGGCAAAGATTAGAGTGGCACTATTTAGTTGCTCTTGCCGCTGCCACTTTTTCTTTTAATACATCGAGTGTGATGGCTCCCGGAATGACTTCGTTTCCAATGATTACAGCAGGTGTGCCAGCTATATTGAGTTGCTGTGCGATATCTTTATTGTGGCTTATCTCCTTATCCAGATCAGGATTCTGCATCGCTTTTTTGAAGTCTTCAGGATCTATGCCAATTTCTTTGGCTTTTGCAGTCAGATTTTCCATCGTAAAACCCATTGAGCTTTTCATAAGTACCGTATGAAATGGCAGATATTTATTTTTATCAATATGGTTCACCGCAAGCGCTGCCTTTGCGGCGAGTGCTGAGTCTTCTGCAAGAATAGGGAATTCCTTAAACACCAGACGCAAATTATGATCGCTGTCTAACAATTGCGTAAGTACGGGGAAGAAGCGTTTGCAATATCCGCAATGATAATCAAAAAATTCAACAATCGTGACATCTGCATTGGGGTTGCCAATCGAAGGGGAATTAGGATTGTTTTGCAGATCCCCTTGCATGGCAACCACATTCTTCGCTGCTTTTGAAAGCGAATCCGCCTGTTCTTTCATTTGATACATCTCTACCGATTTAACGATAAGATCAGGATTTTCTTTGATGACTTTCTTCACAATTTCTTCTACCTGCGCCTCGGTCAGAGGCTTTTCCTGGGCATTTGCAGCGCTGCTGCTCAATACCAGGCTCGTAGCAAATATCGAAATAATTAGAGAGGCTAGGGCATGTTTCATAACGATCCTTATTGAATGAATAATATAAAACAGAGTCTGCACATATCTGTAAACTCTACAACTTCTATCTTTTTATTGTCCTGCTTCATCCTGCTTTTCTTTTTCTGCAATCAGCCTTAAATCACCAGCACGTAAGCGCGCCGGGCTGTCATGTCCCAGGTTTTTCAACGCCATATCCACATTATGCAGGACTTCTTTTGGATTGTCTGCAAGTGAGGCTTCTTCGGCGGAATCGAGGTAGAACATTCCGAGATTTCCGAGTTTGCCGTAGGCGATGGCAAGATAATGCCAGGTGTCAATATTACTATTGTCAATCACACTTGCGTGTTCGAGTATTTTAATTGCCTTGGTGATATCAGCTTTGTTATCGGTTGCACTCATTACTTTGCCGTAGTCAGTAAGGATGAGCGCCGAATTAGGCAGCAAGCTAGTGGCTTTACTATAAGATTGCGAGGCTTCGGCTATATGACCATTTTCAAATAATATCTGTCCACGCAGCTCATTAAAAAACGGATCCGACGGATGTTCTTTAATCAGGCTATCCATTTCGGCAAGTGCTTTCGTTAAATCGGGTATTTTGTAATAAGCAATTGCGCGTGCGTAACGTGCCGGTACGGATTGATCGGTTACCGGATATTCCAGAAGCGTTTGATCCGGCGGATTCATAAACCCTTTCAATTTTGCGACCATACGGGCGTGGCGCATGGCTAAACCGGGGGGAACATCGGTGTCCTTGAGTGGAGATTGCATCACGTGGTTACGTATATGGGTAATACGATCAATACTCAGTGGGTGGGTGCGTGTGTAAGGGTCGGGCGTGCCATAGCTCCGATTTTCATCCTGACGTAATATCTCCAGAATCTGCAACATTCCCGAAGCGGTTATTTTAAGCTCATCAAGGTAATTAAGGCCTGCCTGATCGGCAGCGCTTTCATTACTGCGGCTGAAATGCAGGTAATTGCGCAGTGCTATTTGCTGACCCGCAGTCATAGCTGCCATACCTTCCTGGCCACCGCCAGCCACTGCCATAGCAGCGCCAAGCACAGCGGCTACAATAGTTCCTATTTCTGCATTCTTTAATTTTTCGGTTCCTTGTGCAAGATGTCCGCCTGCCATGTGACCCGTTTCGTGCGCCATGACGCCAAGCAGCTCAGCAGGATTTTCCGTCCTGATGATGAGGCCGCTATGAATAAACATATTGGAGCCACCGGCCACATAAGCATTTATAGTGGGATCATCGACAATAAAAATGTGAATTGCTTCAGGATTAAGTCCTGCCACTTTGAAAATAGGGTTGCCATAGGCACGCAATGTATCTTCGATCTCTGCATCACGTATCAGAGAAACTGCATAAGCGTTCAAAGGAAGAAAAGCGACAATGATGTATAAGAAAATATATCTGATTTTATGAGCCATGTGCCTAACAGACTAGCTTTAAGGCGTATCGTCAATATGTAAATTGGCTATATCTAGAGCAGAACTTTTGTAGGCGTTATATAATTTAAATGTTGGGCCTGCTGTATCTTGCTTGAATACCAGGACTGTTGGACGGTTATCATTGGGAAGATAATAGATATAATATAATTTGGTTTTTAATGTATTCCATTTTTGTATTTTGGGACCACCCAGTGCGAGCCCTACCATTGCGGGAGTAGCGCCCATAAATATGGTGTGATTGATCAGAGCTTGCTTTTTCCGGGTGCGTTACATCGATTCCAAGACTATTGATAGCGTAAATTCTGTCCTGCTCTTCTTTGGCTACATTCGTCAATCCCAGTACATCAACTTTAATCAGGACATCATTCATGATTTCTGGTTGATAATCTTCCATATAGAAAAGCACTATATAAAACAACAGGCCCAATAATATATATGGCAATATACGTATCATCGACACTCAATCCACTTTATAAAAACTTCATTTCAATAATAAATTATATAATTTAATGGTTAATTAAGCATTAATTTTATCTATTTTATTATTGAGCGTCATTTATCACTATATATTGTTTTTATTGAATTTTCTATAATTTGTATTGGGTTGAGGGCTTGGTCGTATGCAAAATACACCAAATTCTTCAATTTTCGTCGTCGCCCGGGGTATTAACTCTATAATGTTCGCGGTATGTGCGTGCCAGAATAGTGCCTTTGGCAGCCTCAAGTATATTTAAGCAGAAATTGTAGGTATCTATGGGGCGTTCACGTTTGCCAAAATAATGTTCTCGTTTTGGAAAAAATTCTTCTAAAGATAGTGGTTTCCAGCCCTTGCCATCAAAAACAGATGCTTTCAGATAACCTTCAAGTCCGGTAGCTTCGTAATTACCTACATGGGAATTATAAACGAGGGAGTCCGTACTCAGAAAAATTTTTAGATCACCTTTTGCATTGGGGTCTTTTTCTGCGGTAATTTCTGCGGGTTCCTGTACTTCTTCTTGCTCAAGATCGCGAAGAGACACTTTTCCGGTTAATGTGAGTGTTGGAAATTGGTTGCCGCGACTTTTATAGCGCAATTTATTACGTTTGCTCATTGGTTATCGTATATTTGCAGTTTTTACCCACCAGGTGGGATTTTGTTCATCGAGTCTGATGGCGGCGGCTTCTGCCTGAGCTTTATCTGCAAACAAGCCAAAACAAGTTGCGCCACTTCCGCTCATGCGGGTAAGCAGGCAATTTTCTTCCGCCGATAATGCGGAAAGAATATTTTCAATCTCTGGCATTAATTTTATTGCAGGATCTTGCAAATCATTTTTAGTTTTTTGCAAAAATTTTATAAAATCTGCAGACGCAGGAAAACTGAAAGGATGATTAGATTCTTTTGAGAAGTTTCCATTATATTTTGCAAATACGTCTTTGGTAAGAAGTGGTTTGTCGATGCCTGCAAGTACTACAGAGAATCCAGTAGGTAATGGTCCCGGTTCTATTTTTTCTCCAATACCTGACATATAGAGTGAAGAGGCACGCAAGCAAGCTGGAACGTCTGCACCAACTGAGAGTGCAATAGCGTTTAATTCTTTAGGGGTAGGGTTTATTTTCCAGAAGCGCATGAGCAGACGCATGGTTGCTGCTGCATCGCTTGAGCCGCCGCCTATGCCTGCGCCTATAGGAATATTTTTATGCAGTGTAAGCGCTGCGCC
The DNA here is from genome assembly GCA_013288335.1 of Alphaproteobacteria bacterium. Lineage (GTDB taxonomy): Bacteria > Pseudomonadota > Alphaproteobacteria > Rickettsiales > JABCZZ01 > JABCZZ01. Next base: position 13,509 of record JABDCC010000023.1, on the reverse strand, counting down.
TGCAGAGACATTGAAAGTTTTTTTTATAATTTCTGCGGTTTTTAATACGGTATTATCAGTAGCACTTAATTCTTTTGCGTATTTTCCTTCAATAGCAAGCGTTAGAGTGCTTGCGGGCGACACTTCCACCTTGTCATTGAAATCGGCAAACACCACTAAGCTGTCGAGTAGGTGATAATCATCTGCACGCTTGCCGGTGATGTGCAAATAAAGATTTATTTTAGCGGGAGCTAATTCTCTAAGTACAATCATTGAACAACTGGGGATTCGGGGTTTAATGGTGGAGATTTTTTAACTTCAGTAGTATTTTTTACATGCGTTGACTTAATCAATGGAATGCCATTTTCCAGCTTTTTATGTAATTCCTTTTCATTCTCAGCGCTTGGCTTATTGGTGAGCGCCCGGTTCCATTGGAAACGTGCTTCGGTTTTTCGGCCTAACTGCCAATAGGTATCACCCAGATGTTCATTTACGGTAGGATCATTGGGAGTACGCTCTAAAGTTTGCTCAAAATATTCTTCAGCACTGGTGTAATCTCCGTCTACATAAAACGCATATCCCATCGAATCGATGATATTGGGATCCTCCGGGCGCGCATCGTAAGCATCTTCGATCATTTTTCTGGCTTCCGGTATATTACGGTGTTGAATAAGCCAGCTGTAACCAAGATAATTAAGAATGTCTGGCTCACCAGGATCAAGGGAAAGGGCGGTTTTCATGTCGGCCTCAGCTTTATCAAACTGTCCCAGGCTTTCGTAGCAAGTGCCGCGTGAGAAATAGATCCTCCAATGGGGTTTTCTGGCTTCCTTCACCCGTGCAAGTGCTTGGTCATAATTTTCTATTGCCTCTTTATAATTGCTTTTCGCGCGCAGAATATCACCCTTGGTAAGCAATGCAGTTATTTCATTGGGCTTTTCATTGGAAAGAATATCAAGCTCATGAAGTGCGGTTTCCTTATTGCCTAATTCACTCTCATCATATGCAATCAGTATCTGGCTATGAAAATAATAAGGTGATTTTGTATCAATCATTTTATAGGAATTTATAGAGTTCTTATAATCATTGGTGAGCTCATAAGCATTCCCCAGTAAAAATTCTGCAGCGGGGAAATTTGGGCGCAGATACAATGCAAGGCGCAGCGTTGTAATTTCATCGGCCGGTGCACGCACGCCATGAAAAATATTAGCCACCGTATATAAAGTTTCCGCAAGGCCTTCTGTTACATCCGCCACTAAAGGCTTGGCATTACTGTTGGCAGGAATGCTTTCGATGAATGACTCGCCATGACTTGCGGTATAATCCTTTACGAATGCGTCTCGCTTGTCACTGATACTCTTGCGATCGTAAAAATTAACAAGCGCTTCGGCGGCGCGGAACGTTTCTATACGGTTATCTTTCGTTGCCAGTTCATATTGCTCCTGTGCTTTTTCTTCGAAACCCGCTATGTCGTTTATATAGGCGGCGTTCAGATACACATGTGGTAAAACCATTTTGCTGCCGGGAAGGATGTCCTTTACTTCTACCGGTGCTTTTATATCTCCTTTGCCGAGTTTGAGCCATTCCTGCAATAAAGGCACAAGAAGACTGTTAAACCCTGATTTTGGCACAGCCTGAAGGTATTTCTCTGCTGCTTCGTAATGTTGTTGCTTCGCTTCATCTAAGGTAAGCAGTAACTCAGGCATGAATTCACTGTCTTCATCGGAAAGCTTGGTTCCGGCAAGTTTTCTGGCAACAGGTATCGCTTCTTCTGCTTGTCCGGCGGCAATCAGCATATGATAAAGATTCGCAAGGATTTCTTTGTTATCTGGGTCGCGTTTTAAAGATTCACGCAGAAACTGGATTCCGTTCTTGTTATCCCCACTGGATGCAGCAAATCTTCCTGAGAGATAATCTCCATAGGAAATGGCGGGAGAATTCTTATCACTGGCTTTAGAAGTTTCTGCTGTGGAATCTGCGGGCGAATTCTCGGTTTCTGTGCCTGGGGGCAGCCGCTTTTTCCGGCTCAGATGTTTTGTCGGCGACCGGCTCGCTATAAGAAGGAAGCGATATAAAAGCACCTGCGCCTATCAACAGGGCAACAAAAATTAGTTTTATATTAAGGTTTTTCAATGGATTATAAATCATAAATTTTTTTTGGGAATTCCGGGGGATATACATTATGGGAGCAATAAATACTTGCAAGATTGATAATATATCACTAGAGTGCGCCAACTTTCATCAAGATTTTGCGATTTTATCATGTTATTTAAGTAACCGTGGTGATTTTGCAGCATTACTATAGCAAACAAGGATATTTATGAGCAGTAAGAACAACCCAGAAAACCGTGGCAAAATCACCGAGTTGCGTGTTTATAACGGTAAAAAAGTGAAGCCGGTTCTTTTTATCAACCGTAACCGCCGCTACATAGCTGCTCAGTATGAAAATGGCGATTTGGTTATGGATCCCATCAAAAAGATGCCAATTCCTTATCAGCAGGTTTAATTACTTAGCTGTCTTCCCGCTGTTTTAACCACCAGTCATTTACCGGGTGATGCTCACACGGGCTTCCTTCGATCCCGACGCATGGGCTGGTGAGGTCAGAATGAGGGGCGGCACAGGCGGTAAGTAACATTAGAATTGCTATGGTAAGCCCATCACGTATTCTCATAAATATATTCCTCGAAGAAATTAATTCAACGTCGCAAGGCTACTATCATATAAACTATAGGTCAACTCTGTAGTTAAAAAACTATACTTCAGATTCTCACTTAGTAATATAGACTAATGATATATTTCTTGTACCGGATTGCTACCCAGATTGTTACGCCATTGATTCCGACGTTGCTTGATCGCCGTATGGCGCGTGGCAAGGAAGATGCGCAGCGATTGCAGGAAAGATTCGGACTGGCAACTGTCATGCGTCCACAGAGAGAATTGATCTGGATTCACTCGGCGAGTGTGGGTGAAGCCAATGCAGTGCTGCCACTTATTGAAAGGCTGCTCAATGCAAATCCCGCTCTCAGTATTTTACTGACTACCGTTACTGTGACTTCCGCAAAACTTATGGGTACTCGTTTGCCTGCGCGTGCGATTCACCAATTTGCGCCTGTGGATACACTTGATGCGGTAGAAAAATTCTTGGAACACTGGCGACCGGATATTGCGCTTTGGGTAGATTCCGAATTCTGGCCTAACCTGATTATGCAAACCAAAAAACGTGGCATTGTTATGGGGATTATTAACGCCAGAATGTCAGGAGAATCTTTTAACGCCTGGAAGTTTTTTCCGTTTTTTATTAAGAAACTTCTTTCGTCTTTTACCCTATGTTTTGCTCAGAGCGCACAAGATGCAGAGCGGCTTTCGCGTCTCGGGGTTACTACGGATATCCATATAGGGAATCTCAAATATGATGCGCCACCATTGCCTTGTGATGAGAGTAATTTAACGCATTTACGTAACGAAATTAACAACCGCCATATTTGGCTGGCAGCAAGTACCCATGAGGGCGAAGAGCAAATAATCGCAGATGTTCATAGGGTGCTTAAATCTGAATTTGCAGATTTGCTTACCATAATCGTTCCGCGTCATGCAATTCGTGGTGATGAAATTGTAAAGGAACTACCTGATTTCAATATTGCCCAACGATCAAAAAATGAAACAATAGAAGCTAACACGGATATTTACCTTGCCGATACTATGGGAGAGCTGGGTTTATTCTATCGTCTTGCGCCTATAGCGTTTATTGGTGGTTCGCTTGTTACTCATGGTGGGCAAAACCCACTAGAGGCAGCGCGCCTTGATTGTGCGGTGATTATCGGGCCGTATGTGAGCAATTTCTTGTCTATTGTCGAAGAAATGCAAGCATCAGGAGCAATTAAATCAGTGGCTACCGCTGAGGAATTAACTGTAGTCCTTAAAGAGCTGATTGCTGATGAGAGCATTGGTAAAAAGATGGTGAGTAATGCTAAGCGATACATTGACTCAAAATGCGGTATTATAAATGATATCATTGCTGCAATTAAGGATACTGGCAAATTATCCATATGAATAGGTTGCAGCCGTAACTTTGTTTATTTATAGTGAGCCCGGAAAATATAGAATAGATTTATGCACGCACCAATATTCTGGAAATATAAAACATTAATTTCGACGGCTTTAATGCCGGCGTCCGCCGTATATGGGTGGGTCTCAGGCCGCAAAACCAACAGTGTAAAACCGCATAAATTGCCAGTGCTGGTCATCTGTATAGGCAATCTTGTGGCGGGCGGTGCGGGTAAAACTCCGGTGGCGCTGGCAATCGGCGCAACTCTCAAGGCACTTGGAAAACGTGCGCATTATCTTTCCCGTGGCTATAAAAGTGCTATCGATGGAGTATTATTGGTGGATCCTGCCAAACATACGGCGCAGGAAGTAGGTGATGAACCGCTATTGCTGGCAGAAGTGTTGCCCACCTGGGTGGCCAAAGACAGAGTGGCTGGTGCAGTTGAAGCAATTGCGGCAGGCGCTGAAATTATTATCATGGATGATGGATTTCAAAATCCTTACCTCCATAAAGATGTATCACTTCTGGTTATAGACGGCCAATATGGTTTTGGTAATGAACGGCTGCTTCCCGCAGGACCTTTGCGTGAGCCGATTTCTGCGGCTATGGAGCGAGCTTCCGCCATCATTATGATTGGGGATGACCAAAATGAAGTGCTGCATCATGTGCCGTCTTCGTTACCAATCTTACGTGCAAAATTGCAACCCACACCGGCAGCGCATTTTTTGCATGACAAACCAGTGGTGGCGTTTTGTGGAATAGCGCGTCCGCGCAAATTTTACCGTACCTTGCAGCAGATTGGCTGTGTAATAAGAAAAAGTGTTTCTTACTCCGATCATTATAATTTCAAACCCAAAGATTTGGAATTTTTACGTTCCAAAGCAAAAGAGTTCGGTGCAACGCTGGTGACCACTACCAAGGATTACGTGCGGTTGCCTGCGGATATGCGACCGGAAGTGACACAAGTGCCGGTTGAGATTTTATTTGAGGACAATGCCACTTTGCTGAAGACCATATTAAAATAATGCTTCGATATTTACGTTATACCGCTGAATCCATCCTGCTCATCACCGGGCTTATATTTTTTCGTATTTTGCCGTTGGATATAGCGTCCGCGCTCGGCGGTTTGGTGGGCAGAATCATTGGTCCTTTCTCAAAAGCTCATATCACTGCTGAAAACAACATAAAGCTCGCCATGCCGGAACTAACACCATTGCAACGTGAATTTATTTTAAAAGATATGTGGGATAATCTCGGGCGTGTAGTGTGTGAATATCCACATTTAGGGCGCCCCATGATGGCAAACCGCATAGTTATAGAAGGGCGTGAGCATATTGACGAAGTCAGAAAATCCGGCACAGGTGCTTTTTTTATATCAGGGCATTTTGCTAATTGGGAAATTGCGCCCTTGGTTGCTGCTTTATGTCACTTGCCGCTGGTGCTTATTTACCGCTCGGCAAATAATCCGGTAGCTGACTGGATAATTCGTAAAATCCGCTCTCGCTATAATTTAAGTATGTATAACAAAGGGCGGGAAGGTGCGCAGGAGGCACTTAAAGCAATAAAGGCTGGCAATTCAGTGGGGATGTTAATTGATCAGAAAATGAATGATGGCGAAGCAATGATGTTTTTTGGCCATAAGGCCATGACGGCAACTGCTGCTACCCACATGGCAATCAAATTGCAGGTTCCGCTCATACTCGCGCATGTAGTGCGTACGGATGGAGCTTATTTTCATGTGACAATTCAACCGCCTATATATTATAAAAAAACCGAAGATCCAGTGCATGCAATGGAACATATTCATCGTATGTTCGAAAAATGGATTCGTGAAAATCCCGAACAATGGTTCTGGGTGCACAGGCGATGGGGTAAGTAATTGCTGTATTGCCTCTTGCGCAAGCAGTGCTATATTTTGTGCCAATCAATGATCAATGGAAATTTTATGAGCCGTCCGCATATATACACTGTACATATTAACCCTTCGCAAACCGATCCTTACGAAAACGCAAAATTTGTTGAAGAAGGTTTTAACTGGCCTGCCCTCTTTTTTACAGGCCTGTGGTCGTTATATAAAAAATTATGGCTTATAACAGTGCTGATAATTTTGCTTAATGTGTTTGTCATAAATATAGCTAATTCTGGCGCTATAGCGGATATTGGCATAGTGATTATACAATTGGTCATACAAATAGCGATTGGCATGTTTGCCAATGACTTGTATCGCGCCAAGCTTAAAAGGCAGGGATATATTATTGCTGATATTGTAAGTGGTGATTCATTGCTACGTGCTGAGCAGCGGTTCTTTGATCGCTATTTTCTTTCCCATGCGCAAGCCCCGTTTTCTGCCTGATTATGCGGATTGCCATTATTGATTATGGATCGGGCAATCTAAGGTCAGTAGAAAAAGCCTTCGAACGTGTTAGCAGCGCAAATAATTCTGATATTATGGTTACTTCCGATGCAAGCGAGCTGGCTAAAGCTACCCATATTGTATTGCCGGGGGTTGGGGCATTTGCAGACTGTATGCAGGGGCTGAATAACCTCTCTGGTATGCGCGATGCATTAGAACAGCAGGTTACAGGTAGCCGTAAGCCATTCCTTGGAATTTGCGTCGGCATGCAAATGTTATTTGATACCGGCTTTGAACATGGTGAACATAAGGGATTGGGCTGGCTTTCCGGTGAGATTAGAAAGATTGAGCGGGATTCATCTTTTAAGATCCCTCACATGGGTTGGAATGATTTGCATATTAAATCTCAGCACCCTTTGTTGGATGGAATTAAATCCAGTGATCATGCGTATTTTGTCCATAGTTATCATGCAATATGCAAAAATCCGTCTGATGTTAGAGCCACTACCGATTACGGTGGTGAGATTACAGCGGTTGTAGCATCGGGAAATATCATGGGGACTCAGTTTCATCCTGAGAAAAGTCAGGAAGCGGGATTGCGTTTGATCAAGAATTTTCTGCAAATATGCTAGACCCTATTGACACCTAATTTTGCTTGTATTTAATCCATTTCTGCCTACAACGAAGTCCATGAATTAAACCCATGCAATAGAGCTATGTCTAATATCAAAGTAGAAACACTTACTGAACTCAAAGCCTCTGATCTGGAAGACCTCTGTCAGGCAACTGAAGATGCCATACGTGACGGTATAGGGTTTAACTGGTTGCTGCCACCGCCACGTGACGTGCTTGAAACTTTCTGGCGCGGTGTTTTGGTGGTGCCCGAGCGTGTGCTTTTTGGCGGCAGATTAGATGGTACGCTTGCGGCCTCCATTCAATTGTTGAAACCTGGCCCTTCTAAAGAGACAACTTCTTTCAATGCAGTTATTGGTTACCACTTCGTTGCCCCCTGGGCGCGTGGGCATGGCCTTGCTAAAGCATTGCTGCTCGCTGCGGAGACCGAAGCAAAATCACAGGGTTTTTCGGTCATTACATTACATGTGCGCGAGACTCAGGAAGCCGCACTTAAACTGTATCATGAATCAGGTTATACTCGCTGGGGTATAATGCCTTATTACGAAATGGTTGGCGACACGATGATTGCCGGACATTATTTTTATAAAAACATTAAACCGATAATGAAGATCGCTTAATTCCCATGATATTATATCCCGCGATTGATTTAAAAGATGGCAAATGCGTGCGACTTTTACGCGGGGAAATGGAACAGGCGACCGTTTTTGCTGACAAACCTTTTGAACAGGCAAAACGCTTTGAAGAAGCGGGGTTCCATTGGTTGCATCTGGTGGATTTAGATGGTGCTTTTGCAGGCAAGCCGGTGAATGCCAAAGCAGTAAGCGATATATTGAAGAATGTAAACATGCTGACCCAGTTAGGTGGCGGTATCCGGGATATCGAAACCATAGAACAATGGCTTTCTGTTGGAATAAACCGCGTGATACTTGGCACGATAGCCATCACCAAGCCAGCCCTGGTTTTGCAGGCTTGCCGCTCTTTTCCGGATCAAATCGCTGTGGGTATTGATGCGAAAAATGGAAAAGTTGCAACCGATGGCTGGGCAAAAGTTTCCGAGGTTTCTGCTGTAGATTTGGCGCTTAAATTTGAAGATGCCGGTGTGAGTGCCATCATTTACACTGATATTAACCGCGACGGTGCAATGGAAGGCCCGAATATCGAGGAAACCGCAAGGCTTGCCGAGCGTTTATCCACCCCCATCATTTTATCTGGTGGAATATCCAAGATTTCTGATATTGTCGAAATCAAGCAGCATCAGCATTCGGGTATTGAGGGTGTTATAATTGGCCGTGCTTTGTATGACGGCAGTATCGACCCTATAGAAGCCCTTTCACTATCAACGAAAGTTATTACCTGATGAGAATAGTTGCTTTAATCTTTCTAGTTATTGCAACATTTTCATGCTCTCCTGTAGTCGTTAAACCCGCAAAATTCTCCGAATTAAATACTCCCGAGTCAAATGATTTATAGTATTAGTTCCGCCTTCAGATCCAGTAGCATTTGATCGCTGGATAGACAGAAATATTCGTGAAGCTCTGCCGTTTGGAACAAGCGCAAGCTATGTCTATATCAACCAGAGCAATGCCGGTATTTTCAAATGACCGTCATTCCTGAGCACGGCGTCACCAAACGTGAACTTCTGATATTTTTATATAAATATCGCAGGCGACTATTTCTGAGTTTTCTCATTCCGTTTCTTGTTTGTGTTCTGATATCGTTTATTCCCACACCACGTTATAAATCTAGCAATTCACTGATTGTCCGGCTTGGCTCTGAATATGTGTACCAGCCAGAAGTTGCCAATAATGATAACGGTACTAATACCGCTATACCGTTTAATCCCTCGCAGATATTTAAGTCGGAAGTGGCAATTTTAAACAGTGAAGATCTGCATGGACAGGTTAAAAAACAATCGGTATTGATAGGCTCTATCCACAAATTGTTTCGCCAACTCTCTTTACCTATATCAACAAATTTTTGGTAACGATCGGGATTGAAGATGCGGATAAACGCCACCACTATATTCCGCATAAAGTTTATAATAGATTATAAGCTACATTGGCAGGAAGTTTTTCAGCCCATCACGCATGAAGCCTTTTTTACCGAGCTTCTTCATTTGCTTCATCATCGCTTCCATCTGCTGCCATGATTTAAACAGCTTGTTGATTTCCTGCACCGTAGTGCCGGAACCTTTAGCGATGCGCTGCTTGCGTGAGCCATTGAGCAGCTTCGGATGTTTGCGCTCTTTCTTGGTCATGGAAAGAATAATGGCTTCCTGACGTGCAAGCACATTTTCGTCGATATTGGCATCGGCCATTTTTTCTTTGATTTTACCAATGCCCGGCAACATATTCATCATGTTACCGAGACCGCCCATTTTTTTCATGTTGCGAAGCTGCGAAAGTAAATCGTCAAAATCAAATGAACCTTGCTCAAATTTGGCAGCCATTTTTTCGGCTTCGGCTTTGTCGATATTTTCAACTGCTTTTTCCACCAGCGAAACTACGTCACCCATATCAAGAATACGGCTTGCGATGCGGGCAGGGTGGAATTCTTCAAAGTCACTTAGTTTTTCACCGACACCGGCAAATTTAATCGGCTGGCCGGTCACTGAGCGCATACTAAGCGCTGCACCACCGCGGCCATCGCCATCTAAGCGTGTGAGGATAATTCCAGTGACACCAATTTTTTCATGGAAGCTTTGGGCGATATTAACTGCATCCTGACCGGTGAGCGAATCAGCAACGAGGAGTGTCTCAAGCGGGTTGGCAAGTTTCTTGATGTTCTCCAATTCCCGCATCAATTCATCATCAATATGTAGGCGTCCCGCAGTATCAAGAAGCACGACATCATAACCTTCAAGCCTTCCGGTGGTAAGAGCGCGCTTGGTGATATCGAGCGGTTTTTCACCTTCTACTATCGGAAGCCAACCTACCTGAACTTGGCCTGCCAGTATTTCCAACTGCTTTTGCGCTGCCGGGCGGTACACGTCGAGTGAGGCGAGCAGAATTTTTTTGTTAAAACGATTTTTGAGGCGGAGTGCCAGTTTACCGGTACTGGTGGTTTTGCCCGAACCCTGCAAGCCCACCATCAGAATGACTACGGGTGGCACGGCATTCAAATTGAGTTCGGAATATTCACTGCCGAGTAACTCTGTCAGGTGATCCTGCACCAACTTGATTACCATCTGCGCAGGCGAGATACTTTTTACGACTTTCGCGCCAAGTGCTTTTTCCTTAAGGCTCGCAGTAAAATTCTTAACTACGGGTAGCGCAACATCGGCTTCCAAAAGCGCAATACGCACTTCGCGCAAGGCAGAGTCAATATCAGCTTCCGAGAGCACACCGCGCCCGCGCAATTTGCCAAGCACGCCGGTAAGTTTGGTAGAGAGAGAATCAAACATTAAGCAATCTCCTGCTGGCTGGCGCAATGGATAGTGCCGAGACCTAAAATGAAGTCGCCTGAGTATATACCAATTACGTCATGTTTTGGAAAACATTCGCTCAAGATATTCAGCGCTATGCGATCGTTGGGGTCGTTAAAGGTTGGCACCAGCACCACATCATTGGCAATCAGGAAATTGGCATAGCTTGCAGGCAGCAATTGATCTTCAAAGATTATGGGCCGTGGCATTGGCAGTTCCACAATAGTGAACTGCTTGCCGTTTTGGTCACGGGCGGCTTTGAGGCGTTTTAGATTATTTTGTAGAATGGTATGATTATGTTGCGATTTATCTTTCTCGGTAACCGTCACAATCGTCGTAGGATTCACAAAGCGCGCAAGATCGTCAATATGGCCGTGTGTGTCATCGCCTTCAATGCCTTTTTCCAGCCAGATAGTATTACTCACGCCTAAATATTTTGCGAAAATTTCTTCGTAGTCTTTGGCTTTAAAGCCGGGGTTGCGCACCTGAGTCTTTGCATCGAGCAAACATTCCTCGGTGGTAATAAGTGTGCCTTTGCCATTGACCTCAATCGCGCCTCCCTCAAGCACTACACGCTTATTTTTGTGCAGTGGCTGAACTGTGGGAATCTTCAAAAAATTTGTGGCTAACGTTGGTATTTTATCGTCGTACTTCCAGTTGTCGTATTTCGCCCAGGCATTGAATTTCCAATCCAGTGCCACACGTTTTTTACCCTGATAGACAAAAGTAGGTGCGGAATCGCGTAGCCACGAGCGGTTAGTGGGCGCGATAATAAAATCAATTTTTGTTAAATCGATTCCAGCGAGGGTGAGTGTTTCAGAAATATTTCCGAGCGCCTTCATGTTTTTAACAATCAGACGCACCCGCACATCGCTCACAAGATTTTTGATTATTTCCGCATACACCCATTTGATAGGTTCAAATTTTCCCGGCCAGTCATTCTTATTATGTGGCCATGCAAGCCATATAGCCTCTTGGCGCTCCCACTCAGCGGGCATTCTCATTTGCCGAACCTTTTGGTTATATCGCCATATGCATCAATCCTGCGGTCACGGAAAAATGGCCAGTTGCGCCGTGTGTATTCCTGTAATGCCGGATCACAAACGGCGGTGATGATCTCTTCTTTATCGTGAGAAGCTTTGGCAAGTATGCGCCCGAACGGATCTGCGATGAAGGAACTACCAAAAAACTCAATGCCATTACCGGCTTTATTTGGGGTGGGTTCTAACCCAATACGGTTGCACGAGGCGACATACACTCCATTTGCAATCGCGTGGCTGCGCTGAATAGTTTGCCATGCATCGGCTTGCGCGACACCAAACTCTTCTTTTTCATGCGGGTGCCAGCCAATGGCGGTAGGGTAAAATAATACATTGGCGCCCTGCATAGCGGTTAAGCGTGCTGCTTCTGGGTACCATTGATCCCAGCAGACAAGCTGGCCTAATTTTCCATATTTTGTATCAAACGCTTTAAAACCTAAATCGCCGGGAGTGAAATAATATTTCTCAAAGAATAATGGATCGTCGGGGATGTGCATTTTGCGATAGGTGCCTACATGCGCGCCATCTGCGTCAATCACTGCGGTGGTGTTGTGGTAAAGGCCGATAGTGCGTTTTTCAAACAGTGATGCGATAATCACCATATCGTGCTTTTTAGCGACTTCGGATAATATTTTTGTAGTTGGCCCCGGCACTGCTTCGGCAAGATTAAACACATTCTGGTCTTCACTCTGGCAGAAATAGGGCGAACGGAATAATTCCGGCAGGCAGGCAACCTGCACACCTTTTTTTTGCGGCTTGCTCAAGCATGTCGCAGGCATGCGCCACATTAGCGGCCACATCTTCCACCATGCGCATCTGGATCAGTCCGATTGTAAATGGCTTCGTCATCTCTATTTCCTGATTGAGTAAAGCAGGCTGCTGATATATAGTGCTAAACAATATATTTCAACCATTTATAGATGCATAAAATGTCCAAAAAACCAGCCAAATCAACAAAAATCAAAAAACCTTCGCAGAAAACCTTAAGTTTAGTTGCAAAAGGTAAGCAATATTACCTGCCGACGTATAAGCCGCGTGAGGCAATTCTTGATCATGGCAAGGGTGCACGCATCTGGGATATTGATGGCAATGAATATATCGATTTTGGCTCTGGCATTGCCGTAAATGGGCTTGGTCACTGTGATCCGGATTTGGTAAAGGCTTTGACCACTCAGGCCAGAAAAATCTGGCACACCAGCAATGTGTTTTATACCGAACCACCGATAATGCTGGCGGAAGCGTTGGTAAAAGCTTCGGGTTTTGCAAAACAAGTATTTTTCTGTAATTCTGGCGCAGAAGCCAATGAGGCTGCGATAAAGCTCGCTCGTAAATTTGCTGCTGACAAAGGAAAATCCGCAGAGAAACGCGAAATCATAACCTTTATCGGTTCCTTTCACGGGCGCACATTGACTACGGTAACTGCCACTGCGCAGCCTAAATATCAGGCAGGTTTTGAGCCATTGCCGCCGGGTTTTGTGTATGCACCGTTTAATGATATTGCGGCGCTGGAAAAACTGGTCACCGATAAAACCTGTGCAATTATGGTTGAGCCGATTCAGGGCGAAGGTGGCATAACTCCTGCGAAGCCGGGCTTTTTAAAGGCGCTGCGTAAAATATGTGATAAAGCAGGGGCGCTACTTATTTTTGATGAAATCCAAAGCGGCATGGCAAGAACCGGTAATCTTTTTGCTTGGCAATATGAAGGTGCAAAGCCGGATGTGGTAACAATGGCAAAAGGCCTTGGTGGTGGTTTTCCAATTGGTGCAATGTTGGTCGCCGAAAAAGCAGCAAATACGTTGCAGTTTGGCTCACACGGCAGCACATTTGGCGGTAACCCCATGGCAACAGCAGTGGGTGGTGCAGTAATCAAAAAACTCCAATCAAAAACACTCATTAAAAATGTGCAGGTGCGTGGCGCAGAATTACGCAAGGCGCTTGAGGCCATTAATAAAGAGCTGGGTATATTCAAAGAAATTCGTGGGCGTGGACTCATGATTGGTGCCGAACTCAAAGGTGATTTACGTGGCAAAGCAG
>JABDCC010000022.1 GCA_013288335.1 Alphaproteobacteria bacterium | reverse complement strand
TGCTGGCGGAAATCATATAAGCTTGCCGCTTGCGAGCAAAAATCCACTTACGATATTGCGCAATGCCCGTGCATTAGAAAAGATTATCCGTGAACATAAAGTGGATATTATTCATGCGCGCTCGCGGGCGCCTGCATGGAGTGCATATTTCGCTGCAAAGCGCGCTGGCATTCCTTTCATGACGACGTTTCATGGGGTGTATGGCTTAAATCCGGGGGTAAAAAAATATTACAATGCGGTGATGACTAAAGGTGGGCGTGTAATTGCGATTTCACATTTTGTAAGTGATCATATACTTGCAAATTATGATGTGAATCCGGAGAAGATTCGTATAATTCATCGTGGCGTAGATTTACAGGTGTTTAACCCTGAACTCATCAAACCCCAGCGCATGGTTGAACTGGCGGCAAGCTGGCGGGTGCCTGACGATAAACCGCTGATACTTATGCCTGCACGCATTACCCGCTGGAAAGGGCAGCATGTGCTGGTGGAAGCACTTTACAAATTGCCACACCGAAATTTCTTCTGTCTGCTTGTGGGTGATGATATGGGGCACCCAAATTACCGTCAGGAAGTTGAAAAACAAATTGCCACTTATAATCTCGGAAGCAATATTCGCATTGCAGGGAATACTACAAGCATGGCAGAAGCCTATCTGCTGGCTGATATTGTGGTTTCTCCCTCTATTGATCCCGAGGCTTTCGGGCGTGTTCCGGTGGAAGCGCAGGCAATGGGACGTCCCGTGATTGCTACCAATCATGGTGGTGCATGTGAGACTATTATTCCCGGCGAAACCGGCTGGCTGGTGAATCCCGGTGATGCGGAGGATCTATCCCATGCCATACATTACATATTGGAATTGCCAAAAGAGGAAAAAGAGCGCATAGGAAACCAGGCGATGTGGCATGTAAGGGAAAATTTCTCTGCAAACAAGATGTGCGAGAAAACTTTGCAAGTGTACAAGGAATTGATTGGAAAACGGAATGCAGAATAAAATTCTTGTTATAAAGCATGGGGCGCTTGGTGATATTGTCCTTGCCACAGGGCCGTTTCAGGCAATCCGCAAACATCACCCGGATGCGCATATTACGCTGCTTACCACGAAACCTTATATGGAGATGATGCGTAACAGCGGGTATTTTGATGAAATATGGGTGGATTCACGTCCTAAGATTTATAATATTTTTGAATTTATAAGGCTCATAGAAAAAATCCGCCATGCGGGGTTCTCGCGTATTTATGATTTGCAGACTTCAGAGCGTACCGGCTGGTATCACAAATTTATGCCGAGTCCGAAACCGGAATGGGTGGGAACTGCAGTCGGTGCTTCGCATCGCCATGATACACCGGAACGCACCAAGCTGCACACGGTGGAACGTCAAAAACAGCAACTTGCCATTGCCGGAATTCATGAACCTTTTACCCCGGATTTAAGCTGGCTTAAAGCCAGCATAGGGCGGTTTAATTTGCCTAAGAATTTTGCATTGATTGTAGCGGGTGGCTCAGCACACCGCACTGGAAAACGCTGGCCTGCACATAATTATGGTATTATTTCCACTTGGCTTGCAACCAACGGGGTGACGCCGGTATTGATAGGCACACACTCAGAAGAAATTGTCATTTCAACTATTGAAACGATTTGCTCCGATACTATCAATTTACTTGGGCAAACGAGCTTCGCCGAACTTGCAGAGCTTGCGCGTCATGCGCGTTGCGCGGTGGGTAACGATACCGGCCCTATGCATATTATCGCAATCACCGGATGCCCGTCACTGATATTATTTTCACAATTTTCTGATCCATTATTATGTGCGCCACGCGGTAAAAGCGTGAAAATTATCCATGAGCAGGTGCTTGCCAAATTATCGCCAGAGAAGGTAATTGTCTGGATGAAAGATTATATCACTAACATTGGAGAACAGTATGACCAACTTAAAAACAGGCGATAAAGGGCCGGAGTTTACTTTGCCGACCAATGGTGATGGCGTAGTGAGTCTTGCAAAGTTAAAAGGTAAAAATGTTGTTATTTATTTTTACCCCAAAGATGACACACCCGGCTGCACCATTGAAGCAAAAGATTTCCGCGACTTGATGGGGGATTTTAAAAAATCCAATACCGAGATTATCGGCATCTCAAAGGACAGCGTGAAAAGCCACGATAAGTTCAAAGAAAAATTCTGCCTGCCGTTTATATTGGCATCTGATGAAGATACCAAAGTGTGCCAGGAATATGGCGTATGGGTAGAAAAAAGCATGTATGGCAAGAAATATATGGGAATAAGCCGTGAGACATTCCTCATCGATGCCAAAGGCAAAATCGCCCATATCTGGGATAAGGTAAAAGTCGAAGGCCACGCTGCGGAAGTGTTGGAAGCGGCAAAAGCACTTAAGGCCTGATTCTACCTATAAGCGTAATAAATCAGGGTTTTTTCGATAAAATTCATTGCCAGAATCAACACGATAGGGGAAATATCAATCCCGCCTAAATCCGGCATATATTTGCGGATGGGGCGAAGGAGCGGATCGGTGAGTTTAAAAAGCGCAAAGTTGATTTTCTGTACCGCAGGCTGGTAGCGGTTTACGATGCCGAATGAAATTAGCCAGCTGAGTATCAGCCATGCAATCAGCACATAATTGTACAGATTAATCAGGGTTACAATTAATTCTATCAATGGATTTATCATGCTTTATGCCTGTAAAAATGTTGCGCGCGCAAATTCTGCATTTTTTAGAAAATTTTGCAATAATAATCGGGTAATACAGATAAGCCTTGAGCTAAATTTATACTCATGGTAGCCCTAACCGACAGCGTTTAACCCATTGAACCAATGTACAAATGGAGAGACAATGAATTTATCCCGTTATTTTGTGCGCAAGCCCATGGCCACGATTATTGCTGAAAGCAGTAACCAGGATTTAAAGCGCAGTTTAAATGCATTAAATTTGGTGAGTCTCGGCATTGGCTGCATCATCGGCGCAGGTATTTTTGTACTCACCGGTCAGGCTGCCGCGCAATATGCTGGCCCTGCAATCATACTCTCCTTCATACTCTCCGGCCTTGCCTGCACATTTGCGGCTCTTTGCTACGCTGAACTTGCTTCAGTTTTGCCAGTCTCTGGCAGCGCTTATACCTACGCTTATGCCACATTGGGCGAATCGGTTGCCTGGGCTATGGGCTGGTTGCTCATTCTTGAATATGGCCTTGCATCCGCCACGGTTGCTGTGGGCTGGTCGGGTTATGTTGTAAGTTTCCTCAAAGATTTTGGCCTCATTATTCCACATGAGCTTGCGCAGCCTTATTTTGATTTAGTCACCGATCCGGCAAATCCAGGAAAAATGATTTTAGCGGCAACCGGTCATTTTAATTTACCTGCGTTTCTTGGTATCATGGGAGTGACCACGCTTCTGGTAATTGGCATCAGTGAATCGGCCAAGGTGAATAATTTTATTGTGATGGTAAAACTCACTGTGGTAGCACTGTTCATCATCATTGGCGCGTTTTATGTGAATCCCAGCAATTGGCATCCTTTCATTCCCGATAATATTGGCCCGGGACGTTACGGGTTTGACGGAATTTTAAAAGCCGCGGGGGTTATTTTCTTTGCTTATATTGGCTTTGAGGCGGTTTCTACCGCCGCGCAGGAATCCCAAAATCCGCAGCGCGACATGCCGATAGGTATACTTGGCTCGCTCGCCATCTGCACAATACTTTATATGCTGGTCGCGGGGGTGCTTACCGGAATCGTCCCTTACAAAGAATTAAACGTTGCCGATCCGATGGCGGTGGCAATCGACCGGATAAACATCGCATGGCTTACCATCGGTAGCTGGCGTTTGCTGCCCATGCTCATCAAACTTGGTGCAGTAATGGGATTGAGTTCAGTGATGCTGGTGCTGGTATACGGTCAGACCCGCATATTTTACATGATGGGCAAAGACGGCCTGATTCCCGCAATTTTTTGCAAACTACACACGAAATTTAAAACACCTTACATTAACACGATTATTGTTGGGGTTGTGGTTGCCATTGCTGCGGGTTTTACCCCCATCAGCGTGCTTGGAAATCTGGTGAGCATGGGAACATTGTTTGCATTTTGCATTGTGTGTTTCAGCGTGATGTTCTTGCGTTGGACGCATCCTGAACTAAAGCGAACTTTTAAAACACCGTTCATGCCAGTGGTGCCTATACTCGGGATTCTTGCCTGTGGTTATCTGATATTTGGTATCGGCAAAGATATCTTCATTGCGCTGCGCTATTATTTCTTAGCCGGTGTGTTGGTGTATTTCCTCTATGGGCAATTTAACAGCAAAATTGCAAAAGCCGCGAAGGTAATAGAGTAGGGATTAGCCGGGGGAAACAGCGCCGCCGTTACCTTTAAACGCAGCTTTAAGTGCGCCGCCAAGTTTATTCCAGAAATCAGGGCCGGCTTTATAAGCTTTGATTGGGTCGCCGCCAGTGATGGCAGAGGCGAGCACAACAACACCCACTAATGCGCCAAGCCCGACGAGTATCTTACCACCAAAACTCATGCCTTTTCTTTCACCCGTTTCGGCGTCAACTTCACTTGAGCTGAATAATGTCCCTGCACCAATTCCGATTGCTGCTGCGCCAGCAACCCCGGCTGCCCAGCGTTTTCCTGTGGTGTAACCTTTGTCTTCTTCTTTATCTGTCTCAGTCGTTGAGGTCGGAGTGTTAGAGGAAGTTTCTGGGGTCTTTGTTTCAGCAACTGGTGGTTCGGTTTTTTCTTTAGCTTTGGCTGCTGCGCCATTTAACAATTCAGCTTGTTTAGCTGCAGTAGCCCACACGCTACCAAATTCAAAGGACTGATCCCATATTGGTTTCTTACTTATATTTTTTTCGTCAGTTATTTGGTGAAAGAAAGCATTCAGCAGATGATAGGTAGTATCTTTATCCAAATGAAGTCCCGTATCTGTTGCTGATAGTTCCGTTAATTTTTCATGTAGTATATCAGCGAAAGGCTTTATGGCTCTCTCAATAGCTGCTTCATCTATTTCCATTTCTATAAAGTCGCTTTTTAACTTATTTTTTGCATAGTCAATAAGTTCATCGACCGTTTTTTTATTTTTAGCCATATACTTCTCCAGTGCGGTGTTCTGCTATTATCTGAAGCTATAATACGCCAAAATCCGTTCAAATTGTGTTAAGTTATTGTTACAATTATGGGGATGTAGCGAACATTGCAGTAAGCATTTGTTATTGTTTGGTATTCTTGTATTTTATTTTCGTCATCCTGCGACTTGATCGCAGGATCCATTGGGTAATTTGTGAGATGGATCCTACGCTTTCGCGTAGGATGACAAGAAAGAGAGCAGGAATGACAACTCTCGCTACTCCATGTATTGTCCGCCATTCACCGAGAGAGTTTCTCCGGTAATGAACGAGGCTTCTTCAGCAACAAGGAACAAAACAGCGCGGGCGACTTCTTCTGGCTCACCCAAACGGCCTACGGGGATTCCGGCAAGTATCTGTTTCATGATGTCTTCACGGACGGCTTTCACCATTTCAGTGGCGATATAGCCAGGTGAAACGGCATTCACCGTAATGCCACGTGATGCGGTTTCGCGTGCAAGCGCCTTGGTAAAGCCGAATATACCCGCTTTGGCGGCGGAATAATTGGTCTGACCGAATTGCCCCATCTGGCCATTCATAGAGCTGATATTGACGATACGACCGAATTTTTTCTCGCGCATCGCATCAATCACCACGCGTGACATATTGAAGCAAGAAGTGAGATTGGTCTCAATAACGGCTTCCCAATTCTCGAAACTCATTTTATGCATAGCGGAATCGCGGGTGATACCGGCGTTGTTGATGAGAACGTCTATGCTTCCGCCTAAATCTTCGCAGATTTGCGCAACGCCTTTTTCGCAAGCATCATAATCGGCGATATTCCATTTATAAACAGCGATCCCGGTTTCCTTGCTAAATAATTCTGCATCTTCATCGCGACTTGCATAGGTTGCGGCCACTTTATATCCTGCCTTATGGAGTGCGCGTGAAATGGCTTCACCAATTCCTCGTGTTCCGCCTGTTACTAATGCTATTCTTTTAGACATGCTATTTCCTCTTTCTTAATCTCTTGCTACGCAAAGCGCGACACCCATGCCGCCGCCGATGCAAAGTGTTGCGATTCCTTTTTTGGCGTCACGGCGTCCCATTTCATAAAGTAATGTGGTGAGCACGCGCGCGCCGGATGCACCTACCGGATGACCTAATGCAATTGCGCCGCCATTGACGTTTACTTTGCTTAAATCCCATTTCATTTCGCGATTCACATAAATCGCCTGTGCCGCGAAAGCTTCGTTGGCTTCGATTAAGTCTAAATCGCCTACGTTCCAACCGGCTTTTGCAAGTGCTTTCTGGCTTGCGTATATAGGGCCGATACCCATGATAGCAGGGTCGACACCGGCATGTGCCCAGGAAACGATTTTTGCCAGAATGTTAAGGCCCCGTTTTTTTGCATCTGCACGTGTCATAAGCAATACTGCTGCTGCACCATCATTGATGCCGGAAGCATTGCCGGCGGTCACGGTGCCGTCTTTGCTGAAGGCAGGACGCAGTTTGGTAAGCGCATCTTTAGTAACGCCCGCTCTTGGAAATTCATCGGTATCAAACGTGATATCGCCTTTGCGATCAGGAATGACAACGGGAACAATTTCGTCTTTGAATTTTCCGGCTTTCATGGCTGCCTCGGTTTTTTGCTGGGAAAGTGCAGAGAATTCATCCTGTTCATCGCGGCTTACATTAAACTGCTTGGCAATATTTTCTGCGGTTTGCCCCATGTGAACATGATGAAAGGGGTCAACAAGTGCATCAAACAACATCGTGTCCACAAAGGTTGCATCACCCATTTTGATGCCTGCGCGCAAACGCTGTGCATGTGGTGCCTGAGTCATGCTTTCCTGACCGCCCGCAATCACGATAGAACTGTCACCGGTTTTAATTGCCTGATAGCCAAGGCAAACAGCACGAAGACCGGAACCGCAAAGCTGATTAATGCCCCATGCCGGGACTTCTTTTGGAAGACCAGCATTAAGCGAAGCCTGTCTCGCCGGATTAGGACCAGCGGCGGCAGTTAAAATCTGGCCGAGAATCACTTCGGAAACATCTCCTGCGGCAATTTTACTGCGCTGCAATATTTCACGTATTACCGTCTCGCCAAGCTTGTGTGCGGTAACGTTTGCGAGTTTTCCATTAAAGGAACCGATGGCAGTACGGACAGCACTTACGATAACAATATCCTGATCAGACATTTTGTTCTCCTGGGTTATATTGGAATAATGGCGTATTTGTAGGCAAAAGGGGGCAAATGTAAATAACTTTCTCTTATGTTGCAGTGCGATTATTGCGTTCTTTTAATATTTACATAAATATAATGTAATGTTAGTTACGTTATCGTTTCGTGAAGTCAGTTATCAGGTCGATACTGATATAAAAAATCAAACAGGTAATTTTATGAAAATACATTTTCTCGGTGCAGTAACATTTACTGCAGTCGCCATGCTTTCCAGCGTAACATTTGCGCAGATCGTTGTTGCTCCCGACTATACACGCGCTGATCAGATTCAGCAGCGTATAGATAACCAGCAACGGGGACTGGATAATGCAATCCGTAGCGCAAAAATTACGCCCATGCAGGCTACAAATGACCAGAAGCGCTTAAATAATGAACAAAATCAGTTAAGAATGCATAAAGCAGAACATGGCGGTTACATAACTCCGGATGAACAATTTCATCTCAATAAGGAACTTGATAAGGGTTCTTACAATGTAAAAGTCCAGGAAATTAATGACGGCACTGCCCGTTAAGTTCTTTATAAATGGTTAAATTAAGAACCCTGCGGTATTTATCGCAGGGTTTTTTTATATGCATGTGCGATTGTTGCATTTTTTTAATGTTTCCATATATATTTTGTAATGCTGAATTTGGTACAGTCACTTTAAGTCAGTTATTATGTTTGATAACTGATATAAAAAATCAAACAGGTAATTTTATGAAAACACGTCATTTTGGTACTTTTGTACTTTCACTGGCTGCGAGCACATTGCTTTCAACTGCAGTATTTGCTCAGGAAACTCCGATCCCGGATCATCCCCGTGTTGATCAGGTTGACCAGCGTATCAATAACCAGCAACAGCGCATCAATAATGCCGAAGCGACAGGTAAAATTACTCCTGCTCAAGCTGCAAAAGATGACCGGCGTTTGGGAAAAGAAGAGAGCAAGCTAAGTGCCGACGAAGCAAAGCATGGTGGGCATATCACTCCAGCCGAACAAGCTCATTTAAACCATAGTTTAAATAAAGGTGTGAATAAAGTTGGCAAGCAAGAAATGCATGATGGCACTGCCAGATAACTTATAGAGATTTTAAATACAACCCTGCGGTATCATGTATCGCAGGGTTTATTTTTTGAGAATTTCTGCTTTTACTGCGTTTATAGCATCGGGTAATTTAGCAGCGTCTGGACCGCCGCCCTGTGCCATTTCTGGCCTGCCACCGCCGCCTTTTCCACCGACTATTTCGACTGCGGATTTTACAAAATCGACGGCGCTCCATTTTCCTGAATTCTCTTTGTTCACAGCGGCAACTAATGAAGCTTTGCCTTCGGTGTTGGTTGCAACAAATACAATATCCGCTGATGTAAGATAGCCCTCAGCAATCCCGCGTAACTCTTTGGGATCAAGATCGATAAATATTTTGCTGATAAACTTAAGAGAGCCAATATTTTCAGCTTCTATTTTGTCGCTACCACTACCACCCATAGCGAGAGATTTTTTTGCATCGGCTAATTCTTTTTCAAGTTTCTTGCGCTCATCTAACATCGCAGTAATTTTGTCAGCAAGCTCAGCAGGATGGGTTTTAAGTTGCAAAGAAATATCACGCAGACGCGAATCCTGTTCAGCTAAATAGGCAAAAGCCCCGGCTTGCGTTACTGCTTCAATGCGCCTGATACCCGCCGCCACAGCTGCTTCGCTGGTGATTTTAAACAGGCCGATATCGCCAGTGGCATGCACATGGGTTCCGCCGCAAAGTTCAACAGAGTAGGGTGTTTCAACATCCAGCCCCATACTTACCACGCGCACTTCATCGCCATACTTCTCACCAAATAACGCCATCGCTCCTTGTTTTACGGCTTCATCCGGTGTCATGAGGCGGGTGCCGACGCTGCTATTTTGCCAGATGATGCGGTTGACTTCATTTTCAATTTTGCTGATTTCTTCTTTAGAAATGGGCTTTGGGTGACTCACGTCAAAACGCAATTTATCCGGGGCAACGAGTGAGCCGCGCTGGGTGATATGTTCCCCTAATTGTTTGCGCATCACTGCATGTAGTATGTGAGTTGCCGAATGGTTGGCGCGCAGGCGGTTGCGGTAGTCGGTATTAATTTCCAGCGTCACCATATCACCAATTTTAAGCGGTGATTTTATGCTTGCTTTGTGTGTGTGGAATCCTTCAAGCGGCTTGCCAGTGTCATTGATTTCGGCAACAATTTTATTGCCAGATTTTGCGACGCCCTTATCACCCATCTGACCACCGGATTCGCCATAAAACGGAGTCTGGTTGAAAATCAGAGTTGCGTCTTTTCCGGCTTCCACGGATTCTACTTCTTTGCCGTCAACGATAATGGCAACAATATTGGCGGCGGCTTTATCCTGCGCGTAGCCCAAAAATTCCGTAGCGCCGACTTTGTCTTTAATGGCAAACCAGATGTTATTGGTGGCTTTATCGCCAGAGCCCGACCAGGCTGCGCGTGCATCGGCCTTTTGTTTGGCCATGGATTTGTCGAAACCTTCAGTATCAACCTTCAAGCCCTTTGTTCGCAAAATATCCTGAGTGAGATCGAGCGGGAAGCCATACGTATCATAGAGTTTAAAAGCAGCTTCACCGGGTAATGTTCCACCTTTTGCCACTTTCCCAGTTTCTTCTTCCAGCAGTTTCAGGCCGCGATCGAGTGTTTGCTTGAAACGTTCTTCTTCCAGCTTAAGCGTTTCCGTAATCAAAACTTCTGCGCGTTTTAATTCGGTATAATGCCCTCCCATTTCATGCACCAGTGTTGGCACGAGGCGGTACATTAAAGGATCTTTGCAGCCCAGTTGATGCGCATATCGCATGGCACGGCGCATGATACGGCGCAACACGTAACCACGACCTTCATTGGACGGCATAACACCATCGGCAATGAGAAAACTCGAGGTTCGTAGATGATCGGCAATCACCCGGTGAGAGACGGCATGTGCTTTATCCGATACTTTTGATTCCTGCTCTGAAGCGGCGATGAGGCGCTTGAAAAGATCGATGTCGTAATTATCATGGACGCCTTGCATAACAGCCGCTACGCGTTCTAAGCCCATACCGGTATCAATGCAAGGTTTTGGAAGGTCGACTCGCGTGTTTTTGTCAACCTGATCATACTGCATGAACACAAGATTCCAGATTTCTGTAAAACGATCTCCGTCTTCTTCGGGGCTTCCGGGAGGGCCGCCTGCGATCTTATCGCCATGATCATAAAATATTTCTGAGCAGGGACCGCAAGGACCGGTATCACCCATCGACCAAAAATTATCATCAGTCGGAATACGGATGATTTTGTTGTCAGGGAGTCCTGCAATCTTTTTCCACAAATTAAACGCTTCGTCATCAGTGTGGTATACGGTCACCAAAAGTTTTTCTTTTGGCATTTTGAATTCTTGGACGAGTAATTTCCATGCGAGTTCGATTGCATGTTCCTTAAAATAATCGCCGAAGGAAAAATTACCGAGCATCTCAAAAAACGTGTGATGGCGCGCAGTGTAGCCCACATTATCAAGATCATTATGTTTACCGCCGGCACGCACGCATTTCTGGCTTGAGGTCGCGCGAACGTATTTCAACTTTTCTGCGCCGGTGAACACGTTTTTAAACTGATTCATCCCAGCGTTGGAAAACATGAGTGTGGGATCGTTATGTGGCACAAGCGAACTTGACGGCACAACCTCATGGGCGTTTTTGGCAAAAAAATCCAAAAAGCTCGCGCGTATATCGTTAAGACTATTACTCATATTTGAAAAGCTTAAGCAGCATCCTCAGAGAATTCGCTCGCTGGTGCCTGCAATGCGTTATTGACTGCACCGGCATTATCGCGAATCTTTTTTTCAATCTCAGCAGCAACTGCTGGGTTGTCTTTCAGGAACTGGCGTACATTTTCCTTACCCTGGCCAACGCGCTGCGAGTTATAAGAAAACCATGAGCCGGATTTTTCGATGATGTTCGCTTTGACGCCAAGATCAATAAGTTCGCCGGTTTTAGAAATGCCTTCACCGTAGAGAATGTCAAAATCCACAATGCGGAAGGGAGGAGCGACTTTGTTTTTTACTACTTTTACGCGGGTCAAGTTGCCGATGACTTCGTCTTTGTCTTTGATTGCGCCAACGCGACGGATATCAAGGCGTACCGAGGCATAAAACTTTAGCGCGTTGCCGCCGGTAGTGGTTTCCGGGTTACCGAACATCACGCCGATTTTCATGCGGATCTGGTTGATGAAAATAATGGTGGTGTTGGATTTTGAAATCGAGCCGGTGAGTTTGCGAAGTGCCTGACTCATCAGACGTGCCTGCAAGCCCATATGAGAATCGCCCATTTCACCTTCAAGCTCTGCCCGTGGAACTAATGCAGCAACGGAGTCAATAACCAACACATCAATAGCACCGGAACGCACTAATGTGTCAGCGATTTCTAATGCCTGCTCGCCGGTATCGGGTTGTGAGATAAGCAGTTCTTCTACATTCACACCCAGCTTACGGGCGTATACGGGGTCAAGCGCATGTTCTGCGTCAATAAACGCACAAGTGCCGCCGGTTTTCTGTGCTTCCGCGATCACGTGTAAGGTGAGTGTGGTTTTGCCAGAACTTTCAGGGCCAAATATTTCAATAACGCGACCTTTTGGGAGGCCGCCAACACCGAGCGCAATATCAAGCCCAAGTGAGCCGGTGGAAGTGGATTCAACTTCCATAGCTTCCTGCGCGCCGAGTTTCATGATGGAGCCTTTGCCGAATGATTTTTCAATCTGACTTAATGCTGCGTCTAATGCTTTTTGTTTTGCTGTGTCTGCTGCCATAAAATTTTCTACTTTCCTGCCGTGTTAGTACCTGGAGTTTCAATCTACACGCTCCGGCGGGTGTGGCAAGGGAAAATTAGATGGCTGGTGATGAGTGAATATGGAGGAGTTTTTTACGACCCGCCTACGCCGAAGCGAAGCGGCTTCGGCTTCGCGCAGGCAGGCGACCCCTTTAGAGGGGGAAGTGGAACGGGGGCGATCTATGTTCGCCCCCTTTTAACAAATAATCTTACGCAGCGAGTGATTTGCTCAAACGCTCAGTAGATTCGGTGATGTGATCGTTGATGGGTTCAGATGCTTCGGTAGCAAACTGGAAAAGCATATCTGAAAAACGTGAAGACTGAGCAAAGAAATTCTCAAGATTAGTGCTCACCCATTTGTTGTTGATTTCTACTGCATCGTTGATGTTGCGGCAGCCAAACACTTCATTGAAGATGTCGAGATTGTCGGTAAAATTGCCGTTTGCATAATTGATGAGTTCTGAATTTGCAGACTTTGTGATATCGGCAACAATGTTGCTTACTTCAACGGCAACATCGATATTTTCACGACCCAAAGCGATGATATCGTTGAGCGCCCGGGTAACAGAGCCCACTGCGCGTGAAACACCTTCTGAGCTTTCACGGCTGATGGCAAACACTTTAGCGTGAGTTTTTTTGGCTTCATCGGTGCTGTTTAAAAATAAGCCTTTCATCGTGTCAGTACCAATGTTTAAAACGGATTTTGTAGAATTGCGTGCGGTTTCAAGGTTAGCTTTTGCATGGGAAACAGCATCTTCGACTACTTTGTTAGTAATTTTGGTAACCGGAGTCATATTGTGAATCGCCTTAGATGCGACATGCAAAGCTGCCGGTGCCGCTGCCTTGTGAGCAGAAGTTTTGGAAGCTTTATGCGCAGATTTTTTTGTTGCTTGTGCCATGGTGTGTAATCCTTTATTTGAATATGAATAATGACCATAAGCTGGTCAGTGCTTGGAATTTGTCAGAAAATATGTAAAAATTACATATAGATTTATAACTATTTTGTCAACGTCGGTAATAGGATAAAATGTGAATGTATTATAAGGCAACAGCCATTTTGATGCGAATAATGGTATGCAATCCATGAAAAAACTTTCCAAGCGTGTGTTCAAAAGCTCCTATTTCCGCCGCCTGATTTGCTGGTTAATTGCCAGCTACATCCGGTTTGTATATTATACAAATCATAAGGATATTCAGGTGGATGAGGGGGCAATTCCTTATGCGGAGGGAAAACTTCCGGCGGTAATCTGCTTCTGGCATGGCAGACTTCTGATGATACCGATGATAAGCCCAAAAAACCGTAAAGCCAGTATTGTTATTTCTTCTCATAGTGATGGGCAAATTATTTCCGGTGCTATGGAAAATTTTGGTTTTTCTACCATCACGGGTTCTACTACACGTGGCGGGGTGGGTGCGGTTATTAATGCAATAAAAGCGTTGAAAGATGGCGATATTGTTTGCGTAACGCCAGATGGGCCGCGTGGGCCTGCCTTACAGCTTCAAGATGGGATATTAGCCATCGCAGAAAAAGCCGAAATGCCGATTATCCCGGTGACGTTTTCAGCGTCTCGCCATAGACTTATGAAAAGCTGGGATAGTTTTATGGTGGCGTTGCCTTTTGGCCGCTTACATTACCGTATCAGTGAACCCATGTTCAACCCAACCAAAGCACAACTCGAAGCGCGAATGGCAGAGATAACGAATGAAGTGGATGCAAAGGCAAATAAATAAAATCTTACTATAGACTTTGCACGCTCAACTGTATTATGTTCTTTTTCCATACACAATTTAATCATTATTCAGGAGGTTTCTATGGCTGTATTAGTAGGTAAAACTGCGCCGGATTTCACTGCGACTGCGGTGCTTGCCGATAATTCCTTTGAAGAAAAATTCAATCTGTTTAACTTCCTCGGCATCAAGCGCGATGCAAGTGGTAAGGTGACCAAGAAAGGCAAAAAAGCGGTTCTGTTTTTCTATCCGCTCGATTTTACATTCGTATGCCCATCTGAAATTATCGCGTTTGGCAATCGCGTAAAAGAATTCAAAGCGCGTGGCACTGAAGTGATTGGCGTATCGGTCGATTCACAATTTACGCATTTTGCCTGGAAGCAGACTCCTGTTGAAAAAGGTGGTATTGGCAATATTGGTTTCCCATTGGTTGCCGATCTTACCAAATCCATCGCCCGCGATTACGACGTGTTGCTCGGCGAAGCAGTGGCTTTCCGTGGCACTTTCCTTATCGATGGCAGCGGTGTTGTGCAGCATCAGGTGGTGAACAACCTGCCGCTTGGCCGCAATGTAGATGAAGCGCTTCGCATGGTGGACGCGCTCAATTTCCATGAAGAAAATGGTGAAGTGTGCCCGGCAAACTGGAATCGTGGTGACGAAGGCATGAAAGCCTCAGCTGCTGGTGTTGCAAGTTACCTCAAAAAGCACGCGAAGAAACTTTAATGACGACACATCATACTAAGCTTTTAATCCTCGGCTCTGGTGCTGCGGGTTGCACCGCTGCTATTTACGGCGCACGCGCAAGTCTTGCGCCGATTATGGTACATGGAATGCAGCCCGGCGGGCAGCTTACCATTACCACGGATGTTGAAAACTTTCCTGGATTTGAACACGCGGTGCAGGGCGGCTGGCTCATGGAGCAGATGGAAAAACAGGCGGCTAATGTTGGCACCACCATCATCCATGATACCATAGTCAAAGTGGATTTCTCTCAACGTCCGTTTACCTGTATCGGTGATAACGGAGATATTTACACGGGCGATGCGGTAGTGATTGCGACCGGCGCATCGGCACGCTGGCTCGGCGCTCCGGGGGAAAAGAAATTTCAGGGATTTGGTGTTTCGGCTTGTGCAACGTGCGATGGATTCTTTTTCCGTGGCAAAGAAGTAGTGGTCATCGGTGGTGGCAATAGTGCAGTAGAAGAAGCGTTGTACCTTACTAACCACGCGACCAAAGTAACGCTGATTCATCGCCGCGATAGTTTACGTGCTGAAAAAATTGGCCAGGATCGTCTGTTTAAAAATCCCAAAGTGTCGGTGATATGGGATAGTGCAGTGGAAGAATTTATTGGCACGGAGAATCCCGATAATCTGACTGCCGTACGCATTAAAAATCTTAAAACCGGCGCGGTGATAGACTACAAAACCGACGGTGCATTTGTTGCTATTGGTCACACACCAAATACGGAGTTGTTTGATGGGCAGATCACACTTGATGCCGACAAATATATTGTGACAGTTCCAGGGTTTACTAAAACTAATATACCGGGAGTATTTGCGGCAGGTGATGTGCAGGATAAAATCTTCCGCCAAGCCGTAACTGCCGCCGGAACCGGCTGCATGGCTGCTTTAGAGGCCGAAAAATTTTTAGCGCATTAAGAGTATATTAACTTTTTTCTGATATCATTTACCAAAGAATAGGTAATGGCATGAGTGAAATAAAAGATCAGGAAATCAAAGAGAAATTTGAAGAGCTGGCACGCCTTGTGACGGGGTGGAAAGATATAGTCTCTAAAACACATCAAACCAACTACGGTAATGCATATAGTCTTGAGTTTAGAGGGGGTGGAAAAAATATTAGTGAAACCACGCAGCTCATTGAAGATATCAGAAGAATCGCGCTGTATTTAGGTGAAAAAGAGATTATTGATGCAAAACTTGATGATGTTAATGAAATCATCAATATGTATAGGGATGGTAAAGGTACAATAAAGATTGGAGAAAATTTAGAAGTAGGGTTAAACCCTGAAAGTAATTTGCAGATTGAAGTAAAATTACCGCCTGGAAAATCTGACGATCACAGTCTAAATTTATTAAACGATATAATTAAAGAACATCCCGAAAATACGAAATTTATTTCCAGTTATAAGAAGAAAAGAAAATCTCCTGGAGATTCTAAGAATGGAAATGAAATTATCTAAATCCTTTCCGACAACCAAATCGCCAGTTTGCTTGCGGTTTTGATTCCGGCAGAAAGTAGAGGGTAGAGCGGGGCATCTTCTGCGCCATGTGCCAGCGCGCTGTCGTGATGTTCTAATTCTTCCATGCGGAATTTTTCGATTACGCCAGCAAGATCTTTTTCGTTTTCGCTTAAGCGTTCTTTTTGCGCGGCGTAGTGTTCATCAATTACAGACTCCACGGCGACTGTGCATGCCATTGCAGCTTTTTCACCCAGCAAGGCTGTTGCGGCACCGAGTGCAAAACCGGCAACATGCCAGAGTGGCATGAGCAGGGTGGGGCGCACTTTGCGCTCTGCCATGATTTTTGTAAACGCGTCATAATGGAGTTTTTCCTGCTCTGCCATATGCTCTACCGCATCGCGTTCTGCGGATTTTCCGAGCACAGCAAGCTGACCGGCGTAAATACGCATCGCGCCATATTCACCGGCATGGTCAACGCGTATCATGCGTTCAGCATCAGTTTCTTCGCTTCTGTCCCCAGGCAATCTACGCATATGTACTCCGCTTTTTTCTCATCATAAAAACGGCAAGTAGAATTACAATACAGAATGACCAAAGCGCATTAAGCACTGCCATAGTAATTCCGTGCCAACTCCATTGTGGCTGATCGCAGGCAACAATCGGCGCTTGTTCGATTTTCTTTAAGAAATCATCCATGGATTGATTTGTGGGAGATTTCTCACTGGTGCAGGCAACGGGGCCAGCAATCCAATGTTTTTCCACTGCGGAATGGTAAGTAGCAATACTCCCACCTGCAATAAAACTAAACATTATTATTATGATTATAGTGAATCGAAAACGTGGTGCAAAAATCCCAAGCAGAGAAAGAAAGATTATGATTGCATAAGGAATACGCTGCATGACACAAAGTTCGCATGGGATCAGGCCAAAGCCATATTGCGCAATGAAGGCTGCGCTAAGTGATAGGAGGCTCACTGCCAATGTGAATATAGTGATTGTCTTAGCGGAAGGCATTTTTATGCTGCTTTTTTGAGGGAAAGCTGATCGAAGATTTGCACAAGCGCAGTCGTTAAATCATCAATCATTTTATCAGTGTGAAGCGGTCCAGGAGTTAAGCGCAAGCGCTCTGTACCACGCGCAACGGTCGGGAAGTTTATCGGTTGTACATAGATGGAATATTCGTTGAGCAACATATCCGATGCTCTCTTGCAAGCAATCGCATCGCCGATAAATACGGGAACAATATGCGTGCTGGTTGGCATTACCGGTAATCCGTGCTCCGCAAGTTTGGCTTTTACTTTAGCCACATTTCTCTGTTGCTCTTCACGCTCAACCGAGCTGTTCATAAGGTGGGTGATGCTTGCAATGCTTCCTGCCGCAATTGCTGGGGGCAGGGAGGTTGTAAAAATGAAGCCGGGAGCATAACTGCGCACCATATCAATCATTTTGGCAGAACCGGCTATATAGCCGCCAATGAGGCCATAAGCTTTGGCGAGTGTGCCTTGAATAATGTCTATTCGGCTCATGAGACTGTCGCGTTCGGCAATACCTGCGCCGTGCGCGCCGTAAAGCCCTACTGCGTGGACTTCGTCGAGATAAGTAAGCGCGCCATATTTATCGGCGAGGTCACAGATTTCTTTGATATGGCCAATATCGCCGTCCATCGAATAAACAGACTCAAACGCGATGATTTTAGGGACGCCGCGCGGTGCGGCTTTGAGCAACGATTCCAGATGTTCCACGTCGTTATGGCGGAAGATATGTTTCTCGGCGCGTCCCATGCGGATTCCGCTGATCATGGAAGCATGGTTGCTTTCATCAGAGAATATAACGCAATTTGGTAGTTTAGAAGTGAGTGTGCTGAGCGTTGCTTCATTGGCTACATAGCCAGAGGTAAAAACAAGCGCAGCTTCTTTTTTGTGAAGTTTGGCAAGTAGCTGTTCAAGCTCAATAATTAAATGATGATTGCCGGATATGTTGCGCGTGCCGCCAGCGCCTGCGCCGAGCGAATCGATTGCCGCTTTCATGGCGGAAATTACTTTGGGGTGCTGCCCCATGCCGAGATAGTCATTGGAGCACCAGACCGCAACCTTTTCACCGGTTTTGTTGCTATAGGCAATCGGGAAGTTACCCACACAACGCTCAAGGTCGTGGAAAACGCGGTAACGCCCTTCCAGCCTCAGCTGCTTTAGTGACTGCTCAAAAAACGCATTATAATTAAAGGCTTCGGTCATTTATTCATTTACATGATGAAATGGGGCTATTTGCCTACTCTTTTTTAACCATTATAGCAAGCAATTGCTCGGTTTGCCTATAGAAATATTGGAAAAAGCGGGATTTGTAACAAAATCTTCACGATAATCTTCATCAAATCTTAACAATTGGGTGATAAAATTTGGGGGAGTTAATGATAAATGGGAGCGGGTTATGACAAGGGCAGTAGAAGACTTTCTGGATGCAATATTGGCTAATGATAACGCCAAAGTGAAAGCAATGCTAGATAACGATTTAGTAACTCCCGATTGTGAACTTCGCAACGAAACAGGGCTTCAAATTGCTTTAAAAGACGCAAAAAACAAAGAAATAGCGAATGCGATTGTGGATAAGCTCATCTCCGTAAATTATAAAAATCATCCAGAAAAAATCACTCGCTTTCTCGCAGGATACAATAATGTGAGTCGTTATTCTCCAATTGCTGATTCTTTGGGGTTTAGTGAGTTCTCAAAAAAAGTAGCAGATACATTGAGGGTGAATACCATAAGAGTGGAAGATCAGAAAAGATGGTTTAATGCAATAGACAATAACGACATTAAAACCGTTAAAGAGATGATTGCAGAAGGTGATCTAGGCATTAATAATAAAATCGGAAATGCTACTGGTCTTGATACGGCTCTGAAGGAATACGAACATCCATATATAAACCGTTCGGAATTAGTAAAATTATTACTCGATAATGGCGCCGATCCAACGGTAGGGCACATGCATAACTCTATAATACGCGCTGTCGTGGCTGACCGCGAAGATGAAGCTATTTTGATTTTGGAAAAGAATAAAGAAATATTCAAAGGTGCGCCCGATAAACTGCTTGATGCATTGGAGTTGAAGGACAAACCCAAACTCATTGTCAGTGCAGGAAGCTGGGATAATATAGCAAATACTTACAAGGTCAATTTAGCTAAAATGGATAAATTACGCGGTCTTCTTACAGAAACAAGAAAACAAGCGGAATTAGAAGAAAAACAAAACTATATAAAGAGTCTGGATTTGGGTGGAAAAACAGAACAACCTGAAACAGAAAATAAATTAGGTCTGAATGCAGAACAATTATCAAAGGCAAGTGGTGTAGGAGCGGAATTACGTAAAAAGTCTTTGCCAAACAATTTTACTGTTCCTAAGACCAATTCAATTACCGTCAATCGCTCCAGTGCCAGGGCTTTTGTAAATGGCGCGGACGGCAATAATGGCAAAGGTAACCGCCGCTAAACCGCCACTATACCCACATCATATGCGATGCTTTTGATAGGCAGGAATAATCGGTGCATGGTGGTAACCGATATCCCGAATACCAGTAGCGCAATCGCCTGATGGAGCGCTGCAAGCGGTACAGGCGCTAAAAACAGCAACGTCAGTACTCCAAGCAAAAATTCCACCACGAACATGGAAAATAAAATCGGCAGTAAATGCGCAATATGCGGATTGTTGCGCCCAAACAGGCAGAATAGTGGAATGAATATTGTTAAAAAATAGGCCACCATGCGATGGCTGAATTGCACGGTGGGCACATCTTCAAAGAAATTCTTATACCACCCGCTAACAGGCTCCTGAAAAGGCCATAACCCTTCCGGTATCCATTGTCCATCCATCATCGGAAAAGTATTGAAGCTTAAGGGAGAATGAAGGCCACTCAGCGCGCCACCTAAAATGATTTCTGACGAAATGGCGACAAATGTCAGGCAAGCAAAAACCTTAAGAAACAATGGCGGTTTGGGAAGTTCAAAGCCACCAATACCAGGCTTGGGGTAAGAAATTGTAAGTAATTGCCACAAAACCAGCGCAAAAAATGTAAAACTCAGTACCAGCTGCAGGCTTAAGCGATAAGGACTAAAATGCGGGTCGTCGAGCAGGGAATTCTGCCACATATAATTATAGAAAAGGCTCTGCATATTGCCGAAAATAAACACCAAAACGAGTTTGGCAATCTGGCTGGTTGTAAATTTGCGCATCAGGAAAAAAACGAGGAATGGCAAAACAAATAAAATCTGACCAATAAACACAAGCGTATAATTGGCAAATTCCAGTGTATAAACAGCTTTAAATTCCTCTACCTGCATATTGGGAAAAGATTTGGCAAATTGCGGCAGTTTTTTGTACTCATCCAATACACCCTGGAATTCATCATCATTCGTGGGAAGTTTGAGGCTCGTTATGGGTTTCCAGTCGGTAATCGAAAGCCCGGATTCATTGAGGCGCATAAGGCCGTTTACGATGATGGTGGCAGCAATCAGCATCAGGCAGGCAAAGAGCCAGGCGCTTACTGCAGGTTGTGGCGATTTTTGTGATTGCATGGCTCGTATTAATGTTTAGAAGAGGTTAACGAAATTGTTTTACAGGAGAATTAGGTGTGAACAAGAAAATTAAAAAAGTAGTCTTAGCCTATTCCGGCGGTCTTGATACGTCAATAATTCTGCGCTGGTTGCAAGAGACTTACGGCTGCGAGGTTGTAACCTTTACTGCTGATTTAGGGCAGGGCGGTGAGCTGGAGCCCGCGCGCGCAAAGGCTGAAATGATGGGTGCCACCAAGATTTACGTGGAAGATTTACGTGAAGAATTTGTGCGTGACTACGTATTCCCGATGTTTCGCGCCAACACATTTTACGAAGGCGTATATTTGCTTGGAACCTCGATTGCACGTCCGCTGATTGCCAAACGCCAGATAGAAATCGCCATTGAAACCGGTGCGGATGCAGTTGCACACGGTGCAACCGGCAAGGGCAACGATCAGGTGCGTTTTGAGCTTGGGTATTATGCGTTGAAGCCTGATATTAAAGTAATTGCGCCGTGGCGTGAGTGGGATTTAACTTCGCGCACCAAACTCATCGAATATGCTGAAAAGCACCAAATTCCCATTGCCAAGGATAAACGCGGCGAAGCGCCTTATTCCACCGATGCGAATTTGCTGCATATTTCCTATGAAGGTAAAGTACTCGAAGATCCATGGCAGGAGCCGCATGAAGATATGTTTACGCGTTCTGTATCACCTGAGAAAGCTCCTGACAAAGCTACCTTTATAGAAGTAGAATTCAAAGGTGGTGACCCGGTAGCAATTGACGGCAAGAAAATGTCACCTGCAACGCTGCTTACTCATCTTAATAAAGTGGGTGGAGAAAACGGTATTGGCAGGCTGGATTTGGTAGAAAATCGCTATGTAGGAATGAAATCACGCGGAATTTATGAAACTCCGGGTGGTACCATTCTTGCTGTTGCGCATCGTGCGATGGAAAGCCTCACACTTGACCGGGGTGCCGCACATTTAAAAGATGAAATCATGCCGCGTTATGCTGAGCTTATTTACAATGGTTATTGGTGGTCGCCGGAGCGCGAAATGCTGCAAACCCTGATTGATAAATCGCAAAGCAATGTTACTGGCGTTGTGCGTTTGAAGTTATTCAAAGGCTCGGCAACTGTGGTGGGGCGTAAATCACCGGTGAGTCTTTATAGCCAGCAGCATGTTACCTTCGAGGAAGATAGTGTCTATAACCAAAAAGATGCAGAAGGTTTCATCAAGCTCAATGCGCTCAGGCTGCGGCTGCTTAATAAGAAGTGATTTTTAGACGATTTTCTGCTACAATTTGGGCTTCAAGGAGAATGAAATGAAATTCTTTTTTGGCATGAGTGGAAATAAAGATAAGAAAAAGTCTAATCCTTTTAGCAACCGCTTGGGTGGCAAGCCTGCGCCTGAAAAAACCAGTGAAGAAAAATACAAAGAAAGGCTTGAAGAGCGCAAAACCAAAATGATACAGGATATTGCCGAAGGCAAAAAGAATTCCTTCAAACTCCCCGGCACTAAAGAAGATGATAAACCCAAAGAACTTTCTAAGGGTGCTAAAGAGATGCTTAATATTTTAGCGCAGAAGAAAGTCCAGAAAGAAATGAAAGCAGAGCAGAAGAAGCAATATGCTGAGGAGAGAGAAGTCAAAGCCAAGAAGAATGCTGAGCTGAATTTAAAAAAACAGCAGGATGCTGCTTCCCAGCCTGCTAAAAGCTATTTTTTTGGTTATACGGAAGAGTAATTATTTTTTGCTCAGAATGCTTTTCTTTGCTCTGATCTCATCATCTATTTTTGTTAAGTAACTAAGCTTAGTCGCAAGTTCGGAAGCCAGTTCTTTATTGGTATTAAATGCAGTCGCAAGCTCAGTTATGATATGCTGTTTATTTGCCGTATTGCATGCTTCAATCTTTTCTAATTTTTCTATTGTATCTGCATCGGCGAGTTCTTCGCGCAATTCCATGATTTCCATAAGCAACGCACCAGAAGGTTTTATTTTATCTGGCTCAAGGCCATTCAGCGCAAGCAGATGATTCGCGCGTTTAAGTGGCGATTTCAGCGCTTCATAAGCCGTATTGATTAACATGGATTGTGATATGGATTGCTGCCTTTCAGCCGCCGTTTTGCCAATGAGCCTGTCGGGATGAAATTCACGTTGCTTAGAAAAATAACGTTTTTCAAGATCGCTTAAATCTACATTGAATGACTCTGGAAGATCAAAAACAGAGAAGTAACTTTGCATTCGTCAAACGTGGAAAGATTCACCGCAGCCACAGCGGCCTTTTTCATTGGGATTGCGGAAGGTAAAACCGCTTTTGAGTTTTTCCTCAAAATAATCCATCTCGGTGCCGATAAGGAAAAGCACAGCTTTAGGGTCAATCAACACTTTGAATTCGCCGGTATCAATCACTTCATCGAATTTTTCAATCTGGTCGGCATATTCCACGGTGTAAGAAAGGCCAGAGCAGCCTTTGGTGCGCACTCCGATTTTTATCCCGAGCGAATCCTTGCCACGCGCTGCGAGTAAGGCGCGGATGCGTTCGGTAGCGGCTGGTGTAATACTAATCGGCGCTTTCATAATTATGCAGCTTCGGTGCTTTTATTCTTTTTACGATAATCTTCAATCGCGGCTTTAATGGCGTCTTCGGCAAGTACAGAGCAGTGAATTTTTACTGGAGGCAATGCAAGATGCTCGGCGATTTCACTGTTTTTGAGCTTCATCGCTTCATCTATGGATTTGCCTTTTACCCATTCAGTGACGAGTGAACTTGAGGCAATCGCTGAGCCGCAACCAAATGTTTTAAACTTTGCATCTTCAATGATGCCGGAAGAATTCACTTTGATTTGTAATTTCATTACGTCGCCACAAGCAGGCGCACCGACTAGGCCGGTGCCAACGCTTACATCGTTTTTGTCCATCGCACCAACATTGCGTGGATTCTCATAATGATCGATTACTTTTTCTGAATACGCCATAGTCTTATCCTTCTTTCTTTATCTTCAGGCTTGGCTCTAGTGGCCTGCCCATTCAATTTTGCTAATGTCTACGCCTTCCTGCACCATTTCCCACAACGGGCTCATTTCGCGCAGTTTTTGTATGCTGTCTTTTACCAGTTTAATGGCAAAATCAACCTCTTCGTCTGTAGTAAAACGTCCGATACCAAAACGGATAGAAGTATGGGCGAGCTCTTCATTTACCCCAAGTGCGCGGAGCACATAAGAGGGCTCAAGCGACGCGGAAGTGCAGGCGGAGCCTGAGGAAACGGCTAAATCTTTGATCGCCATAATCATGGATTCGCCTTCAATATAGGCAAAGCTTAAATTGATGTTGCCGAGGTAGCGATGCTCGCGGTCGCCGTTTAAATATACGTCAGGAATTTCTTCCATGACTTCTTTGAGGAATTTATTGGCTAAACGTCGCACATGTTCATTGTCTTTGCCCATCTCTAGCTTTGCAATGCGGGCAGCTTCACCAAACCCAACGCAGAGTGGGGTAGATAATGTGCCAGAGCGCATGCCGCGTTCCTGACCACCACCGGTAATGATGGATTCTAAGCGCACGCGTGGGCGGCGGCGGACATAAAGCGCGCCGATGCCTTTGGGGCCATAAATTTTGTGAGCGGAAATACTCATTAAATCAATATTCATCGCTTCGACATCGAGCGGAATTTTGCCAAAGGCTTGCGCAGCGTCGGTATGGAAGAACACACCTTTTTCTCGGCATATTTTACCAATGTCCGCGAGTGGCTGAATCACGCCGATTTCGTTGTTGACCGCCATAACGGAGACTAAAACGGTATTGTCTTTAATGGCTGCGCGCAGCACTTCAAGGTCAAGTAAACCGTTTTTCTGTACGGGGAGGTAAGTGACTTCAAACCCTTCCTGCTCAAGGTGACGGCAGGAATCGAGCACGCATTTATGTTCGGTGACTACTGTGATGACGTGGTTTTTCTTGTCTTTGTAAAAACGCGCAACACCTTTGAGCGCAAGGTTGTTGGACTCGGTAGCGCCCGAAGTGAATATAATCTCTTTTTCGGTTGCATGGATGAGCGAGGCAATCTGTTCGCGCGCGATATTAACCGCTTCCTCGGCTTCCCAGCCGTAAGCATGGCTGCGCGAGTGCGGATTGCCAAATTTTTCCATAAAATAAGGCAACATTTTTTCAAGTACACGCGGGTCCATCGGCGTCGTCGCCTGATAGTCCATATAAACCGGATGAGCCAATTTTGATGAGTTTTCCATGAGTTTTCCTTAAATCTTCAGACGAATAGTATAATATAACCAACTAATTTAGTCAACTATTAGCGGGATTATTTATAGACTGTAATGTAACAATTTTTTTAGGGTCTTATAAGCCAGTGTCATGGTATATGGCAAATAAATATTTCTTTTTTAATCTAATTTTAACTTTTATCATATATTTTAGAGTTATAGATACTTGTTATAAGTTAATTTTTTGGGAGATTTTATGGAGTTTAATACCAATCAGGAGCATCTAAAATCAGTAAAGGCAGATTATGTAGAATTTAAAAAGCCACTTTCTGATTTATATAAGCTAGCTAAAAGTGGTTTTGACGAGTGGACTAAGCATAGAAAAAATATCACCGCTTCTCATTGTGAAAGAGATTATGAATTGTTTAAAGCGAGGTTAGACAAGTTTCAAAATCTCCGCAAGCTGCTTGATATATTAGAAAGCGGAAAAGGGGATATAGGTAGCGAATACACTGCGCATAATATTAGTTTATATAACGTCATTGATGGTCTTATTGCGGATGGCAGTGCTCAAAGAAATGCTTCTGCAGTACTCAAAAATTGGAAAGCTAAAAACAATATATATACACTCGGCGAAGCGTTGTACACCGAAGGGTATAAATTGCGCCATCCTATTTCTAAGTCGTCTCTTTCTGGCGATCCAGACGAATATAAACGAAATACGTTATATGATGCCATAGAAGCTCATAGAGAAAATCAAAAAACACCAGTTGTTTTAGATGGTGCCAATACGGAACCTCTTTTCGATGCTAAGCAAAAAAACCGCAGTTAATTAGCTATTCTTCCTAGCGTAAATCTTCTTCCAGGCATTAGTTGCGGCGAGTATATCTTCCTCTTTGGTCGCCCAGCCACCGCTGATTCTGATTGCAGTAGCAATATCTGAACTTTCCATGTTCATTGCCTTAAGCACGTGCGAGGGTTCTATTCTGCCCGATGAACACGCGGAACCTGCACTTACCGCAATTCCTTCCAGATCAAAAGCAATAATTTGCGTTTCCGACGTAACATTAGGCATGGTGATACAAGTGGTATTGGGCAGGCGAGGAGCGTTGCGGCCTATCACATTGTCATTCCCGCGTAGGCGGGAATCCAGTGGAGCGCCGTCTGGCGCGGTATGATTTTTTCTGACTGGATCCCCGTTTTCACGGGGATGACAAGAAAGTTCTTTCTCAAAATTATCCAGCCACGCTCTCAATTTTTTCATATGCTCAAAATCAATAAGCTCTGCGGCTTTGGCAAAGCCTGCAATAGCCGCTACATTCTCAGTGCCGGCACGGCGGTTTAATTCTTGCCCGCCGCCAATAATCATAGGTTTAAGCGGCAGATTATTTTTAACAATGAGCGCGGCAGCGCCCACGGGGCCGCCCATTTTATGCGCAGAGATGGTCATGAGGTCGATGCCAAGATCAGTAAAACTAACCGGGATTTTACCAAATGCCTGCACCGCATCACAGTGTATAATACCACCCTGCGCATGCACCATATCCGCGATTTCCCGAATGGGCTGAATCACTCCGGTTTCGTTATTGGCAAGCATCACAGAGACTAGAAACTTTTCACTCTTTGGCAGTAGTTTTGAGAGTTCATCAAGATTCACTATGCCATCTTTGGTCACAGGGATAATGATTGGTTTACTGAGCGCATGAGCGGTTTTTAAAATGGATGAGTGTTCAATAGAAGAAACCAGAACGGCATGCTCTGCATACGCGTTTAATACCCAGTTATTGGCTTCGGTGCCTGAACTCACAAACACTACTTCGCT
>JABDCC010000021.1 GCA_013288335.1 Alphaproteobacteria bacterium | reverse complement strand
TTGATCCCTACGGGCGCATGCTTATGCAATCCTCACTCGAAAAAGAGGCCGTATTGGATTTTTATCTGCCCGAGGCTATTAATACCAATTAACCTTGTAGTATTATTAGTTAATGTGCATTCTACTGTTGGTTGTATTTAAGAGGTGTTTCTACATTTTTTGTGCTTAAATGTCCCCTTATTTGCCAAAACCATGTTGATTCGTGTCATAGTAGTACTATATCAATTCTGGACAACCGAAATATTATAACTTGAAAGTATATCTATGCCACATGATGTTGATATTCACGTAGGAAAACGCCTTCGTTTACGCAGAACTATTCTGGGTATAAGCCAGGAAACCATTGGCAATGCAATTGGCGTGACATTTCAGCAAGTGCAAAAATATGAACGCGGCGTTAACCGCATGGGCTCAAGCCGTCTGTATGACTTCTCCAAAATCCTGACCGTACCGGTATCTTATTTCTTCGAAGGGCTTGATGGCTCACAAAATGCCAGTGGCGTGTCAGAAGAAGCACAAAGTTTCGAGCATGATAAAATGTCCAGCCGCGAAACCTTAGAGATGATGCGCGCCTATTACCGTATCACTGACCCCTTGGTACGCAAGCGCGTGGGTGATTTAATTAAATCCTTAGCAGATGATAAGCCCGTAGCGTAGGCTAGATGGCCGAAGCGGGAGCAATTAAATCAAGAATACTTCTTTTTAATATACCATTGCTGGAGAATGGTGAGAGTATTACTCCACGACCAGTATATTACCAAGCCCGCCGCAAAATTTGAGAACAGAAATAGAAACACCAGCGGCAGGAATTTCATCATTTTGGCTTGCACCGGATCGGGTGGTGGCGGCGATTGATGCTGTTGGATAATCATTGTGCAGCACATAATCATCGGCCAGATTCCCAAGTGCATCATGGTAGGCGGCAGCCAGTTGAGCAGGCCGAACAAGGTAAATAAATTGGTAGGGTCAGACGCGGAGAGATCATGTATCCAGCCAAAGAACGGTGCGTGGCGCATTTCTAACGTCACATAGAGCACCTTATAAAGCGAGAAAAACACCGGAATCTGCACAATCATTGGAAGGCACCCGGATGCCGGGTTTACTTTCTCACGTTTATACAACTCCATGAT
Organism: Alphaproteobacteria bacterium; assembly: GCA_013288335.1. Classification (GTDB taxonomy): domain Bacteria; phylum Pseudomonadota; class Alphaproteobacteria; order Rickettsiales; family JABCZZ01; genus JABCZZ01. The sequence continues at coordinate 25,940 of JABDCC010000021.1, read as the reverse complement.
TTCCTGATTCATTTTTACTTTGTCATCTTTATGACGCTCACGTATTTCGGCCATTCTCGGCTGCACAATTTTCATCTTATTCATCGACTGGAAGGATTTGCTCGCAAGCGGGTACATAATGAGTTTTACAAGTACCGTTAAGAGCAGAATCGCAATGCCGAAATTGCCGGTTATGCCATAGAAATACGCAAGAATTTTAAATATGGGCTTGGTCAGAAAATCAAAAAGTCCGAGATCCACCGCGTGGTCAAAACGCGCGATATTATACTTAGCGGAATAGGCATCCAGTAACGCCATTTCCTTGGCGCCAGCAAAAAGATGTAGCTTCATTTCTTCAGCAGGTTTGCCGATATATTCCACCTGATAATGCGCACGATCCTTGCTTTCATAATAACTCATATGCGCAGAAAAAGATTCATCTGGCGGGATGATAGCAGAGAGCCAGTATTTATCGGTAACGCCCATCCATCCAGAATTTGCCTCAAAGCCTTCGTCTTTTTGTTCTATGAGTTTTTTGTAAGGCACTTCCTTTAATATACCGTCAAATACACCAAGCGGCCCTTCATGCAAAATCCCCATTGCCGGGTGTTTGCTGATGTCATAGACGCGGTTTATATAGGCATAGTTTTGCAGGAGCGGATGCCCGCCTTTGGAATCTTCTGCGCTCGCAGCAATGGTAAACATATATTTATCATCGAGCGCTATCTGTACATGGAAGGCAACACCGCTACTATTTTTCCAGGTGAGATTCACCGGATGAGTAGGCGTCAGCTCTTTGCTATCTGCCGACCATACGGTGTCTTCAGTTGGAACCTGCAGAGATTTATCAGCAGAAAGCCAGCCAAATTCGGCAAAATAGCTATTGGCATCACCGGACGGCGAAAACAAAACCACTTGCGGGCTTTTAGGATCAAGCGTCTCATGATATTGCACCAAAGCCAGGTTGTTAAAACGGAGCCCCTTAAGTGAAAAAGAACCGTTTAAGCGATCTGATTTAATAACCACATTGGGTGCTTCAGAAAGCAATTCATCACGTGATTTTGGCACTTCCGGAACGTCTGCAACCTTTTGGATCTGCTGCGTTTCCACTTTTGTTTTAAGCGCCAACTCTTCTTGGGCTTTGCGCGGACCTTCAATGAAATACTGCCAGTATCCCAGAATCAGCAATGACAATAAAAGTGCAATGATGAGGTTATTCGTATCCGAATGTTTGGTATTCATATTCTCTGATTATCTCTCGATTATTTTTATTACTTATCCGGCTTGCTAAATTCTTTGAGGAACTTGCTGTCGGGTGAAAGCACCAGGGTAGTGTCTTTCTGATTAATGGCTTTGGTGTAGGCCTGCATCGAGCGGTAAAATTCATAAAAATCCGGATCTTTGCCAAACGCATCCGAGAAAATCTTGGAGGCTTTTGCATCACCTTCACCACGTAGTATTTCCGCCTGCTTCTGCGCATCAGCAAGCAACACAGTTCTTTCGCGATCAGCATTAGCGCGGATAGTCTGCGCGTCCTGATCGCCCTGTGCACGATAAGTGGTGGCCTCACGTTTGCGCTCTGCCTGCATACGCTTGAAAACCGCCTCGCTGTTTTCCGGTGGCAGGTCCGCTTTTACAATACGCACATCCACAATTTCAATACCAAAGCCGGTCTGGCCGGTGGACTTTGCAGCATCGTTATCCGCTGCATCCGAAGCTTTCGATGAAGAAGCCTGCTTTTCAACCAGCTCCTTGATTTCGCGCATCACCTGATCACGCTGCGGTGATAACAATGCGTTAAGCGGAACGCCACCAATCACCTGACGCAGACTAGAGCCGAGTAAGTTAGATATTTGCATATTCATGGTAGAAATACGGTTGCCACCGATGCCTGCGGTGCGGGTTGCACGTGCGAAGGCAAGCGGGTCGACAATGCGCCAGCGCACAAAAGCTTCGAGCTTAATACGTTTTTCATCGGATGCGTTTATTTCAATCTCATCCGGCATCACATATTCGAGCAGGCGGTTATCGAAGTATTCTACCGTCTGGATAAAAGGCAGCTTGAATTTAAGCCCGGGCTTCAACTCCACCGCCACTGGTTCGCCGAACTGGGTAACCAGCGCAATTTCCGTCTGGCGCACAATGTAAGACGAGGTGTAAAGCCCCACCAGCGCTATAAATGCGATGAAAATAAGTATAGGGACAAAACGAGGGTTCATCATTGCCCCTCCTTGCTTTCAGCAGGTTTTTCTTCTGCATGATTTTTTATTTCAGAGAGCGGTAAATACGGAATCGTGCCGGTTTTGCCATCCATTATTACTTTAGACGTACCTGCCAGTATTTTTTCCATCGTTTCAAAATAGATGCGCTTACGGGTCACATCTTCAGCCTGCACATATTGGTCATAAACCGAGGTAAACCGCGCAGCGTCACCTTCTGCTTTTGCGACTACTGCCTGTTTATACGCTTCGGCGTCTTGTTTTATGCGTTCTGCCTGCCCCAGCGCACGCGGTAAAATATCATTCTTGTAAGCCTCCGCTTCATTGCGTGCGCGTTCACCGTCAGCACGCGCTGCCTGCACATCACGCGCAGCATCCACCACCTCGCGCGGGAAACTCGCATCGAGCAGGTTCACATTGCGGATGTCGATACCGGCTTTGTAATTATCGAGTGTTGCTTGCGCGAGTTTGCGGGTTTCTTCCTGCACATTTAATTTGCCTTCGGTCAGCACCGAATTAATCGTGGTGCGACCGATAACCTCGCGCATTGCGCTTTCTGCAACGGCACGCACGGTCTGCTCGGGGTTTGGAATGTTAAACACAAACGCTTTGGCATCGCGCACTTTCCACTGCACGTTAAAACTTAGATTGATGATATTTTCATCACCAGTAAGCATCAAGATTTCGTCATCATCTGAAGCACGTGAGTCTTTATCGCTACCACCACCCAGCGTTTCCATGCGGATGGCTTCGCTGTTTACAATATCGACCGTTTCAAAAGGTGCCGGCAGATGGTAACGCAAACCGGATGATGCAATGCGGCTGAATTTGCCAAAACTGAGCACCACACCTTGTTCGCCAGGTTGTAGCTGATAAATGCCGGAAGCAAGCCAAAGCAGGAAAAATGCGGCAAATGCGATGACTATTCCGCGCACATTATTGTTGCCGCCAAACATATTGTTAAAATGTTTTTTGAGCTCCGCAAGCAACTCGTCGATATCACCGCTATTTGGCGCGCCGCCGCCGCTGGGTTTCCAGCCGCCGCCGTTATTGCCGCCGGGACCACCGCCACCTTTGGGTTTGCCCCACGGGCCTTGATCGGAATTATTGATGATGATGCCTGACAAGCGCTTTGAATCCCTAAAAGATAAGTCTTTTTTCAGCTATATCTTTTAAACTCAATATTTACTACGTCAATAAGGGATTGTCATGGGCGACCAAACGCTGCTTTTGCCACATCTTCAAAGGTAAGCCCACGCACTGCGGGACTAAGCCAAAGCTTACTGGTAAAATCATTGCCGCGGTTGCGATAATAGCCGGTTTTCCAGTAATGCACGCCGATCTTCTCACCCGCAACATATTGCAGGGTAGGAGTATTTCGCGCCTCAAAAACTTTATCCCACTGTGTCTGCCCTTCGTCGCGCCGGTAAACTATAATTGAGCCAGTATTATCCGCCGCCCAAACGACATCGAGCATAAACTCCACTGGGTGGCCGAGGTTAAGATTGCCATTACTGAACTTGTAACTCGTCACCCCTTTAGGCTTTGCGCGTTTGCCACCCTCTAACAAATCACCGCTGCAAAGACTGATATGAAAATCATTCTCGGCATTGAGTGCAATCGCAGGAGAGGCGCGATACGTATCCGGCCCGTGTAATTGCAGAAATATTCCCCAGGGGTTTGTACCTGCAGGCGCTTTCCAGTCACGAGGCAGTTTCACCGCAATGCCATAAAATTCATGCCCTGATTGCGCAGTAACCGGCAAAGGCTTTCCTTGTGCATCCTGCATACCAGAAACCTCAGCACGTTCGCCACTCCAGCCACCAACATCATCACCCGGGTGAACTTCAATTAAGCCAACAGGTTTTGGAAAAACCGGATCATTCACAACCTTAATCCGCCCGGGTGCCCATACTTGTTCATGCATCCAGGCAGACGATTTCGCGTCCCAACTACCTATGAATTCCACATTTACAGGCAAAGCAGATTCATCCGCAATCACAGAGTAAGCCACACCAAGACTGAGGAGAATAAATAATAGCTTAATCATTGTTATTGCTAACAGAGTTCTTTGTTGATACATCAGAAACATGGACAAATTCGCCGCATTATTTGACTGGGTCATCGCAGGTCCCATCACTTTATACCACCTGCTTTTGCGCTATCCTATCCCCTTTATTATTACTTTGGTATTTGCTTTTTTACTGGCGATTGGCTTTTGCGCAGAATTGCACCATGACGATAAGCCCAAAAAGATTGGCTATATCTTTCTATTCACTTACCTGATTACGCTTATCATCTGGTTTATCGCCCACCTTATCTGGCGCCTATAAGTTAAAATAATCCTGCAACGAGCACACTGTGAGGCCGCTTTCGCTGATGGCGGCGATTGCCTGTACCGAGGCGCGGGAGCCGGCAAGTGTGGTGAAATACGGTATTTTTCCGAGCAAAGCCGTGCGGCGAATGCTGAAAGAATCAGCAATGGATTTTACACCTTCCGTGGTGTTGATGAGCAATTGCACTTTTCCGTCTTTCATCATATCCACAATATGCGGGCTGCCCTCATGTACCTTGTTCACTTTGCCCACTTTCAGTCCTTTGTCGTTTAAGAACTTTGCCGTGCCACTGGTGGCGATGACTTCAAAACCCATCGCCAGAAGTTTTGCGATGGAATCTATAATCAGGGTTTTGTCGGACTCTTTAAGCGATACAAACACGCATCCACTTTTAGGCAGTGTTGTGCCTGCTGCAATCTGCGCTTTGGCAAACGCGCGCGGGAAATCCACGTCAATCCCCATCGCTTCGCCGGTTGATTTCATCTCAGGACCTAAAATTACATCGACACCCGGAAAACGCGCAAACGGGAATACGGATTCTTTGACCGAGAAGTGTTTGAGAGTTTGAGAAGTTGGGAAGCCGAGAATTTGGGAAATATTATTTTTTTCCTGCATTCCCGTATTCCCAATTTCTCTTATCCTCTCGCCGGCCATCAACCTCGCTGCAATTTTTGCCACCGGCAGTCCTGTCGCTTTTGCAACAAACGGCACCGTGCGTGAAGCGCGTGGGTTGACTTCAAGTATGTAAATTACATCGTCTTTGACGGCGAACTGCACGTTCATGAGGCCGATGACATTCAATGCTTTTGCAAGCGCTATAGTCTGTGTTTTAATTTCTTCGAGTATCGCGGGTTTCAGTGAATAAGCTGGCAGTGAGCAGGCGGAATCGCCAGAGTGAATTCCCGCTTCTTCTATATGCTCCATGATGCCGGAAACATAGACATCTTTGCCGTCAGATAACGCATCGACATCGACTTCAATCGCATCTTTTAAATAGCTATCAATGAGAATTGGCCCGTCACCGAAAGATTTTACGATGTCTTGTGTGTAGCTTTTGAGTGTTACGCTATCGTGAATAATCGCCATCGCGCGGCCACCCAAAACATAGGACGGACGCACGACTACGGGGAAGCCAATTTTCTCGGCTTGGCTTACTACTTCTTCTACTGAGCGACAGATATAATTAGCAGGCTGAAGCAGTTTTAATTTATGAAGCAACTGTTGGAAACGCTCGCGATCTTCCGCCAAATCAATTGAGTCTGGCGAGGTGCCGATAATTGGAATTCCTGCCGCCTCCAATGATTTTGCCAGCTTTAAAGGTGTCTGCCCGCCAAACTGCACGATCACACCGAGCAACTTGCCGTTTTCCTGTTCTTTGCGCACAATCGCAATCACATCTTCAGCAGTGAGCGGCTCAAAATACAAACGGTCAGAAGTATCATAATCGGTGGAAACCGTCTCCGGGTTGCAGTTAATCATGATGGTTTCGAAACCTGCGTCTTTCAACGCATAGGAAGCATGCACACAGCAATAATCAAACTCAATCCCCTGCCCGATGCGGTTCGGCCCACCACCCAAAATAATCACTTTGGTTTTGTCAGTCGGCTGCGATTCGCATTCCGGCACCGTGACGCCATCACCTTCGTAACAGGAATACATATAGGGTGTGACCGACTCAAACTCAGCAGCGCAGGTATCTACGCGCTTATAGACAGGCTGAATGTTAAGTTGTTTACGTAAATCCGTAATGTCGGCTGTTTTGACTTTTGCAAGTTCAGCAATACGTACATCGGCGAATCCTGCTTTTTTGAGCGTAAGCAAAAATGCTTTTTCTTTCCACTGACCTTTTATTATTTTGCTTTCGAGATGTATAATTGCGGCCATCTGCTCAATAAACCACGGATCATACGCGGTAAGTTCAAACACTTCTTTTTCGCTCATGCCCAAACGCAGTGCTTGCGCAATTTGCAAAAGTCGCTCCGGCGTCGCGGTTGTCATTTTCACGCGGATTTCTTCAAGCGTTCCTGGTTGTTCGTTAAGGCCAGTCAAGCCAGTTTCCAATGAACGCAGTGCCTTCTGCAATGACTCCGCAAAGGAGCGGCCAATCGCCATCGCTTCGCCGACCGATTTCATTGCGGTAGTTAAATTGGAATTGGTGCCGGGGAATTTTTCAAAGGTAAAGCGTGGAATCTTCGTCACCACATAATCAATCGAAGGCTCAAAGGAAGCCGGCGTTACTTTGGTGACATCGTTTAAAATTTCGTCGAGCGTGTAACCGACTGCAAGTTTTGCTGCGACTTTGGCAATCGGAAATCCTGTGGCTTTGGAAGCAAGCGCGGAAGAGCGCGACACACGCGGATTCATTTCAATTACCACCATGCGGCCATCTTTGGGGTTCACTGCAAACTGCACGTTGGAGCCGCCCGTATCAACGCCAATTTCACGCAAGACCGCAATCGACGCATTACGCATAATCTGGTATTCTTTGTCGGTAAGAGTCAGCGCGGGCGCGACGGTGATTGAGTCGCCAGTATGCACACCCATTGGGTCGACATTTTCAATTGAGCAGATGATGATGCAGTTGTCGGCCTTGTCGCGCACGACTTCCATTTCGTATTCTTTCCAACCGAGAAGCGACTCATCAATCAACACTTCGGTGGTGGGTGATGCATCAAGCCCACTCGCCACAATCTGGTCAAACTCTTCTTTGGTGTAAGCTACACCGCCGCCTGTTCCACCCATCGTAAAAGACGGGCGAATAATTGCTGGCAAGCCTACAAAGGCCAGCGCCTTCTGCGCTTCTTCAAGCGAACCTACCACGAGATTTTTTGCAACGTTAAGCCCAATGCGCGCCATAGCCTCATTAAAAAGCTGGCGGTCCTCTGCTTTGTTGATGGACTCCAGTTTTGCGCCAATCATCTCGACGTTAAATTTCTTGAGCGTGCCGTTTTCCGCTAAGGCTTTCGCGCAATTAAGCGCGGTCTGACCACCCATGGTCGGAAGCAGCGCATCGGGGCGTTCTTTTTCAATAATCTTGGCGACAAATTCTGGCGTAATCGGCTCAATATATGTGGCATCCGCCAAATCAGGATCGGTCATGATGGTCGCAGGGTTGGAATTCACCAGAATCACGCGATACCCTTCAGCCTTCAAGGTTTTACAGGCTTGGGTTCCCGAATAATCAAACTCGCAGGCTTGGCCGATAACGATAGGCCCCGCGCCGATAATGAGTATGGATTTTATGTCAGTTCTTTTTGCCACGCATCATTCCAGTAAATTGTTCAAACAAATACATTGAGTCATGCGGGCCGGGAGAAGCTTCGGGGTGGCCCTGCACCGAAAAAATCGGTTTGGTTTTATGGCGCAATCCCTGCACAGTTCCGTCAAACAAAGAGCGGTGCGTCACTTCCACATCGGCTGGTAAATCTTTATCACTGACTGCAAAACCGTGGTTCTGCGAGGTGATTTCCACTTTGCCATTGGTCAGATCTTTTACCGGGTGATTGGCACCGCGGTGTCCCTGTTTCATTTTTTCGGTCTTGTCACCCATGGCAATACCAAGCAGTTGATGCCCAAGACAGATGCCAAAAATCGGAAGGCCGGATTCGATTAACTTCTTTATAATCGGTAGCGCATATTTTCCGGTAGCAGCCGGGTCACCCGGCCCATTGCTTAAGAAAACGCCATTCGGTTTATGCTCGAGAATTTCTTCTGCACTCGCAGTCGCAGGCACTATGGTGACACGACAGCCGCTGCTTACTAAGCAACGCAATATGTTAAGTTTGATGCCGTAATCAACTGCTACGATGTGATAGTGATGAGTGGCGAGTGGCAATGAAGATGCGAGGGTACGCGGAGGAACATTTTGTGACGACCCCGCGGGGGAGGCTGCGCGGAGCGCAGATGGGGGAAGCGTTCCCCCCATACCAAGACTCCATTTCGGTTCCGTCCATTCGTAAGCCTCTTTGGTTGATACTTTCGCCGCTAATTCCAAACCTTTCATATTAGGTGCCTTAGCAAGTTTTTCTTTCGCTTCCTCTAACTGTTCACTGGTCACTGACAACTGATCACTTACTACAATCGCCACATTCGCAGCGCCATTTTTGCGTATAGCACGTGTGAGCGCACGCGTATCTACTCCGCTGATCCCGGTGATGCCATGCGCAATCAACCAGTCGTTTAAATGTTTTGTAGCGCGAAAATTGGAAGGAGTGGTTATGGGCTCACGTATCACAAGCCCTGAAGCGCCAAGGTGCGGAGTTTCTTTCGACTCAATATCTTCACTATTTGTGCCAACATTGCCGATATGTGGGAAGGTAAATGTGACCACCTGGCCATTATAGGAAGGATCGGTGAGAATCTCCTGATAGCCAGTCATCGCAGTGTTAAAGCAGATTTCGCCGAGAATTGTGCCGGGTTTGCCAATGCCTTTGCCCCAAAATATCTTCCCGTCCGCAAGCAACAAGGCTGCGTTCAGAGAAGGCAGGGAAGAACTTTCTTTAGGCATGTATGAGGATCACTCCAAGAATTTGCCGGACTCTAAGCATTCACCCCAAGACTGTCAAGCGGAGTTGAAAGATTTTTAAATTTTAAGGGGTGGCATAGAGAGGCCAGCAGGCCGAAGCTTTTAGTCGCCGAAGGCGTTAGGTTCATTGCCCACCTATAATTAATTAAATAGGGTCAGCAGGCTTTTGCAGGTGCAATAAAAACAACCTCTACTGCCCACCACCAAGTGAGTGCACGTAAATGGCGAGTTCCTTTATTGTATCATCACTTAAGCGACCTTCCCAGGAAGGCATTACGCCTGCATGAGCGTTGGTTATGCTATCTACGATAGACTTCATATCGCCATTGCCGTAGAGCCATATATCGTCGTTATGGCGCGGTGCGCCAAGAGCCTGATTACCATCCCCGTTTTTCCCATGGCAAACGGTGCAGTTCGCTGCATAAATATCTTTGCCACGCGTATAGGCCGGAGTTATTTCGGCTTTATCGCCTAAATGCAATTTCTGCACAAACTCGGCAACATCTTGAATCTGCGCCGGGGTTAATATGCCATCGCGCCCAAAAGATGGCATCTGTGATGTGCGTGTGTCGGGGCTTGTAGAGCGGATCCCTACTTTAATCGTCTTATAAATATCTTCTAATTTTCCACCCCAGAGCCAGTCATCATCCACAAGGTTAGGAAAACCATTTCCGCCCGTAGCGTTGCTACCGTGGCAAACGATGCAATTTTGCTTGAAAACCGCTGCACCGCCATCTTTAGCGAATTCATATAAATCTTTGTCGTCCTGAATCTGTTGCAAGGTTGAGGTATGAATTCTTGCCAGATTCTTTTCCTGTATTGCCGCAATCTCACTTTCTTCTTTGGCGAGATCCTTATGCTCATTCCAATGAAGTTCACCCCTGCTATTGCCATGCGGCACCGGCCATGCCGGGTATAAAACCCAGTAACCGATTGCATAAATTATCGCGAGAATAAAAACAATCAACCACCAGCGCGGTATGGGTTTATTGAGCTCTTTAATACCGTCCCAGTTATGACCAGTGGTTTCTACGCCACTTAGTTCGTCTTTTTCTTTTGCGGTTTTTTCCTGTCCCTTAAACGGAATCATTCCCTGATCTTCGAGATTTTTTTTGTTTGACGGCAGATACGCCCAAATCGCAATCCCAAGAAATACCGTGAAAAATATTACGGTTACGATAATGCCGGAACTGTTACTTACCCAATCAATAAAATGCATATTATTTCCCCTTTTCTGGCGCGGGCTCGGGCGCAGGCTCTGGCACCGGATTTACTAACTGGTCACGCGGATCCATGTTCGGATCAAACGTGGTAAAATCAACATCGGTACCAAGCTTCTGCAGGTAGGCGATGAGTGCATCCATTTCAGACACAAAATTCGGCTGCCCGTCAAAATCGCGCACATTCACCTTGTCGCCGTAACGCTTTTTAAGTCCCGGCGCATCGCCATCAGCACGCGCCTGCGATATGCCATCATTATAAGCATTGGCGATCATGTCGTCCGTATAGGGAACACCAAGCAAGCGCAGCACACGCAGATGATCGGCAATATCCACCAGATCAGCGCCACGCGTCATCAGGAAACTAAAATTAGGCATAACAGATTCCGGCACCACCGAGCGCGGATTGGATAAATGCGCCACATGCCAAGCATCGGAATATTTTCCACCCACACGCGCCAAATCCGGACCTATGCGTTTGGAGCCCCAGAGAAATGGATGATCATACATGCTCTCAGCAGCAAGTGAATAATGGCCGTAACGCGTTACGTCATCACGCAGTGAGCGAATTTGCTGGCTATGGCACACGGCACAATTCTCACGGATATAGATATTCTGCCCGGCAAGTTCCAGCGGTGTGTACGGCCTGATACCTTTAACCGGCTCAATCACCGTTTCCATGCGGAAAAGCGGTAGAATCTCTACCATGCCACCAATGGAAACAACGATAATGGCAAGCACCAACAAGAGAATGGAATTTTTTTCTATTTTTTCATGGTTGATCATGCTGCGGTTCCTTTCCCTACAGCTCTTACTGGCAAGCTGTCATCTGTAATGGTTTTCCAGCAGTTATAAATCATAATCAACATGCCACTTAGGAAAAACACTCCACCGAGTGCACGCATTACATAGAAAGGATGCATCGCTTGTACAATTTCGACGAAAGAATGCACCAGGAATCCGTTTGCATCATATTCACGAGCCATAAGTCCGTGAGTAATACCAGCAAACCACATGGCGGTGATGTAAAGCACTATGCCAAGAGTTGCTACCCACAGATGGATACTGATAAGACGAATGGAGTACATCGACTGGCGATTCCAAAGCACCGGAATCATATTGTAAAGAGAACCAAAGGTAATAAACGCAACCCAGCCAAGCGCACCAGAATGCACATGTCCAATAATCCAGTCCGTATAATGTGCAAGCGCATTGACTTCTTTGATGGCAAGCACCGGTCCTTCAAAAGTACTCATGCCATAAAACGCCAGCGCGATAATGAGGAATTGCAAAATGGGATCCTCGCGGAGTTTATGCCACGCACCATTAAGCGTCATGATACCATTTAACATGCCGCCCCATGAAGGCATCCAGAGCATAATCGAGAATGTCATGCCGAGTGTCTGCACCCAATCCGGCAGCGACGTATAAAGCAAATGATGCGGCCCTGCCCATATGTAGATAAAGATGAGCGACCAAAAATGGATAATGGAAAGCCGGTATGAATAAATCGGGCGATTGGCTTGTTTGGGGACGAAATAATACATCATGCCGAGGAAGCCAGCGGTAAGTAAAAATCCGACTGCGTTATGGCCATACCACCACTGAATCATGGCACTCTGCACGCCAGCCGCTACCGAATAGCTTTTGGTTGAATGCCAGGAAACCGGCACAGCAAGATTATTGACTACATGGAGTATCGCAATCGTTGCGATGAAAGACATATAGAACCAGTTGGCCACATAGATATGCGGCTCGGTGCGCTTTTTAAGCGTCATAACGAAAATCAATAAATAACTAACCCACACTACCACGAGCCATAAATCAGCATACCATTCCGGCTCTGCATATTCCTTGCTCTGGTTGATGCCGAATATATAACCCGTGACTGCCATAATGACAAAAGCCTGATAACCCCAGAATACAAAATGGGCGAGTTTTTCGCCCCAAAGCCGGACGCGACAAGTGCGTTGAACGACAAAGAAGCTGGTCGCGATCAAAGCGTTTCCGGCAAAACCGAATATAACACCGGTGGTATGTACCGGACGCAGACGGCCAAACGTAAAAAATTCTTCAAAGTTAAGCAAGGGAAAGGAGAGTTGCAGCGCGATAAATAACCCCATCGACATGCCAATGACCGCCCAAGCTAACGTAGCGAGAGTAAACATTCGGACAATTTTGTAATTGTAAGTGGGAGAAGTCAGATTGAGCGAACTCGTCATACAAATCCTTTTCCTGCCATGGCAAAAAGTACCATACTATTAAACACCATCAACACCGCCAATACTGGTTTTACCCAAAAATATTTTGGCGCAAGCAACACACGTCCGCCTAAACTCATCGCCATCATAACCGGCATTGTGCCGAGTGCAAATGCTATCATTGCAAATGCAGACTCCAGAACATTTCCGGTTGCGGCAACTGCCATGATTGCGGCATATACCAACCCGCATGGCAGAAACCCGAGTAGCACACCCAGCATATAGCCGCCCGATAAAGAGTTAGATACAAGCAAAGGTGCAATTCGCTGCATAATCCAACTTGGCGCGCCACACAAGCCAAAATTAAAATTAAGCAATTTGTTGGGGAATATTTGTGTGAATGCTGACAATAAAAACACCACTCCGGCAAGAAATAACAACAGTGGTGCAAGTATATGCATCATGGGAATCTGCAACATCGGTGCTGCAAGCGCGGTCGCTAAAATACCCAAAAATGTGTAAGTGGTAAGCCTGCCAAAATGATATGGCATAAGCAACTGGCGAGTCCATTTTTTTGGATCTGTTCCCATGGGAGTTTCAAACCCGGTCATCTGCGCCATAACGAACGGTCCGCACATACTGGTACAATGGGTAAGGCTTCCCACCAATGCTCCAAAAAATAATGTGAGCATGAGATTATGGCCTTGGGCAAACGCAGCTTCGCAATGAGGATACATATTGGAAACCCTTACTGTAACAACGCCGGGCTTGTCATTTGCACACGGGTTTTATAGCGCATAATATCATCGAAAGTATCCGTAAGTGTAGTGGAGCCTGCGGTTTTGGTATGCTGCACAAAAATCCGGTCAAATGCAGTAGCAGTTGCACTACTGTTGCAATGACAATTTTTCTGCTCGTTGGTATTGGTGGAACCCCAATTATAGCGGGTAGACGTAGCGCCTAAATTGCGCACATATCCTCCATGCCCATTTTTTCCGAATGAAACTAAACCATACACTGCTTTATAGGTGATGGCACTGGCGAGGGTGCCAGTTGCCGAAACAGGCTTCACCACTATCGCACCAATAGTGCCATTGGCAGTACCCGCCGTTATCGGATAGGTAAGAAAAGCATTGCTCGCGGTAATGCGTATATCCACCGCATATAATATTTTGCGCCCCCATGCATCATAGGCATATTTATCAGCAAGCTTGAGTGCTTTGGTAGGGATTGCACCGGCAGCCACTTTGCTCGCCGTCGCAGCATCATATAATGCGTCAGCGTGATCAGGATCGGTACTAGAATTCAGAAAATTCGCGCCGGTGCATTTGCCGTCCGCCAGTGCTTCTATTTCGGTACCAAACGCCGCTGTATTCTCTGCTTGGGTAATATCCGCCGGACACGGCAGGCGGTTATTAACGAGCATGTAATTAAAGAGCGCGGTCTCTACCACATCCATGCTTGCATTCGTTGCGGCATTATTATTGGAATCGGTAAGCGCAAAAGTATAACGCAGTGTCGCGGCAGCTAATATGCCAAGCACCAGAAGCACCAACGAAAGCTCCATCAAGGTAAAGGCGGATGTAGATGATTTTTGTAACATGCCGAGCGGTGCCCAAGAGTTTTAGAGTATAAGAGTTTGAAGAAAGACTCTCATATTCTTATACCCTCATACTCTTGCTCAGGCTACTTTTTCTTCTTTTTCTTCGGCGCTGCCAATGCCAAGCAACTTCAGTTTGCGGTGAAGTGCTGAACGTTCCATGCCTACAAAAGTAGAGGTTTTCGATATATTTCCACCAAAGCGGGTGATTTGCGCTGCCAGATATTGCTTCTCAAAAAGCTCGCGTGCATCACGCAGCGGCATCGACATAATATCACTGTTGACCTCAGGGCGGGTAGCTACGGAATTGGTTTCAAACAGCTCCTTCGGCAAAACATCAGAACGTAGTGGCGCACGTGCGCCACCGGGTGCCATAATAAGCAACCATTCCATCATATTGCGCAAATGGCGCACATTGCCCGGCCAGTTATAGGCTTGTAACACCGCAATGGCATCATCGGTAAGTTCACGCGGGCCGAGGCCAGAAATTTCCGACGAACGACGCAGGAAATAATTGCAAAGCTCGGGGATATCTTCACGACGTTCACGCAGTGCAGGCATTTTAATCGGCACTACATTCAAGCGGTAATAAAGATCTTCACGGAAATGTCCGTTGGCGATTTCGGAGCCCAAATCGCGATTACTTGCAGCAATCACGCGCACATCCACCTGCACTTTTTTATTACCACGCACGCGCTCAAACGCCTGTTCCTGCAATACACGCAAGAGACGACCTTGCGTTTCCAGAGGCATGTCGGCCACTTCATCTATAAAGAGTGTGCCGCCATGCGCGCGTTCAAACACGCCAATCTTTTCAGCACCGCCGCCTGGATTGCTATCTTCTATGCCAAAAAGTTCAACATCTACGCGATCGGGGGTAAGGCTTGCAGCGTTCATCACCACAAAAGAAGCATTGCTACGGCGGGATTTGCTGTGGATAAGACGCGCAACTACCTCTTTACCGCTGCCTGCGGGTCCCGTTATCATGATGCGGCTATGGGTGGGCGCTACTTTATCAATAGCCTGACGCACCTGGTTTATAGCATGAGATGAGCCAATAAGATGCATTTCAGCCGCGCCGCGCAAGCGAAGTTCGGTATTTTCACGGCGCAATTTGGAATGCTCAAGCGCGCGCTTGGTAATAGCAAGCAGCCTGTCTGCCTGGAAAGGCTTCTCAATAAAATCATAGGCGCCCATTTTAATCGCCGACACGGCGGTTTCTATATTTCCGTGGCCACTTATCATGATCACAGGCAGGCCAGGATATTTCTTTTGTACAAGCTCCAATATGCCAAGACCATCGAGTTCACTGCCCTGAAGCCAGATATCGAGAATCAAAAGATTAGGTACGCGCTCAGCAAGCGCCTTGAGTGAACTGTCGCTGTCTTTAGCGGTGCGGGTGTTATAATTCTCGTCTTTCAATATATCCGAAAGCAAATCACGGATATCGGCTTCATCGTCTACGATAAGAATGTCAGCAGTCATAAGAGCTCGCACTATATATAGTTGTTTATAAGGTTTCGTAACCCAATCTATAGGAGGGGTTACATTTATACAACCTTTACGTCACATTTTTATCACTATCAATAGAAAAGATCAATGTAACAGATGCGCCACCCTCAGGAATGTTCTCTAAGCTAAGCTGAGCCTTGTGATCGTCGATAATCTTTTTTACAATCGCAAGCCCAAGCCCCGTACCTTTGGTGCGCGTAGTCATATAAGGCTCGGTCAGACGGAGGATCTTTTCACCGGGAAACCCTGGCCCATTATCGCTGATACGTAGCTTGAAATGCCCACCTTCAATGGAGGACTGAATAGTAATGGCCGGCTTTATTTCCGGATGCGACTCAAACGCCTCGGCAGCATTTTTCAGTATATTAAGGAGCACACGGCTGATTTGCTGTTCGTCACATAATATATACACCGGATATTCACTGAACTGCATATTATAGGTAATATCCGCATGGGTAGTTTGTTCGGAGAAAACTGCCTTGCGGGTAATGGAAACGATATCTTCACGCTTTATGGATGGCGAGGGCATCCGCGCGAATGATACAAACTCCTCGACTATTTTTCCAATATCACCCACGTGACGCGAAATCGTATCGACATATTTCAGGTAATTTTCCGAATCTATTGTGATTTGCGGCAGGTATTTCTTACGCAGGCGATCGGCAGCCAGATGAATAGGCGTCAGTGGATTTTTAATCTCATGCGCGACACGCCTTGCCACATCTGACCAGGCAGCACTCCGCTGCGCTACGAGGAGCGCAGTAATATCGTCAAAAGTAACAATGTAGCCTTCAATACTACCCAGAATATGTTCTACCGAAACGCGTACATGCAGCACATGCGATTTATCGCCGCGCACAATGGTGATGTCTTCCTGTAGCATAATCGCCGATTTATCTTCGGTCTTGGTAAACAAACCAGCAAATTCGGGAATGAGGTCGGTGATAACTGCTCCTTTAATAAGCGTATCCGGTGGTAATAACAGCAGACTCGCCGCCACAGGATTGGCAAGCGTGACACGCTTATCGCGCGCGACCGCAATAATCCCGGCAGAGACTCCGGAAAGCACCGCTTCGGAAAATCGGCGGCGGTTATCGATCTGGCGGTTGGCCTCTATCAAATCGTTGCGCTGTTTTTCAAGCTCATCAGTCATGCGGTTAAATGCGCGCGCCAACGTTCCTATCTCATCGTCTTTTGGACCTTCAGCAACGCGCACAGTAAAATCACCGGCACGCACACGTTCGGAAGCATTGATAAGTTTGGTAATCGGTATGATGAGGCGTGATGCGAAATACATGCCGTACCAAATGGCAGCAAATAAAAGCAGCATAGCGAGTACGCCGAATACTATGGAAAACTCAATCTGCTTTCCGGAGATATTCGCCTTTAGCATCATATACTGCTTCACGCTGCCATCCGCCGCGCCGACCTGGTTTACCACCTTATTATCAATGATACGCCCAATTAAAAGATAGGTATCGGGCGCATGCAAACTCTTCAGTTTCACAAGCGCGCGCACCTTATCCTGCCCTTCAAGCTTGACCACCACATCCCCGTGATCGGCAAGCGCAAGATCGCTTGCAGGCACATGCTCAAAAGCGAGTGAAAAAGAAAGCTGCGATTGCCCCAGAATATGGCCGGGCTGAAACACCACCGCTTCGGAAAGTGAACGCAGCTCTGTCTGGGTGTTGACTATATTGTTGAGCAGTTCAGGGGTTATTCGATCACTGTCAAACTCGCGATCAAGATCACCTTCCATCGCAAGCGCATCGCCGCGTATGGTGTATTTATGTTCTTCTAAATAGGTTTGCGCAACATTGACGGATTCCTCAAGCACCGTGCTCACACGATCATCAAACCACGACTGAATTCCTAAGTTAAAAAACAATACCGAGAACACCGACACAATGACCGCCGGTAAAATAGCAATGATGGAAAATACGGCAACCAGCCGTGTTTGCAGGCGCGAACCTACCGAGCCGCTTTTGAGGGATGTCCATAAATGCACCGCGCGCTGTATAACAATGGCGGCGATAATAAGCGACAGTACACCTACAATAATAAGCAGGGTTATCGTGCTGCCTTTGTTAGTGGAAATTCCAGGCTGGCGGGTAATGGAAATATAGCAGGCAACGATGGCGGTAAATGCCGCAACGACAAGCGCCACCATCAGTGTCCGTGTGCGCAGCAAAATAAAATCTTTGGTGAATATCCGCATATCAATCCTCTTTGCCGGAAAAGCGTTTGCGCAGAGTCTCAATGCGAAGTTCGGATATTTTTTTGCGCAATGTATTGCGGTTAATACCAAGAAGTTGGGCGGCTTTCAGTTGATTGCCATCGGTAACCTCAAGCGTTACTTCTATAAGCGGCTTTTCGAAAAGCGGCA
Organism: Alphaproteobacteria bacterium; assembly: GCA_013288335.1. Lineage (GTDB taxonomy): Bacteria > Pseudomonadota > Alphaproteobacteria > Rickettsiales > JABCZZ01 > JABCZZ01. Next base: position 7,962 of record JABDCC010000021.1, on the reverse strand, counting down.
TCAGGCGATCATAGATTCCCGCGCAAGGCAATGCATCTCCATGACTGTTAAAATACGTCTGCACATGCATGCGGATAATTTCCGGTAACGGCAAATCATGCGGCACAACACGGGCGGATTTTGCAGTTAATTCTTTCTCAATAATTTTTTCATCGATCACAGATTCGGAGTAAAGTGTAGCGAGGCGGTAAATCAGATTTTCAAGCTCGCGCACATTGCCCGGCCAGTTGTGTGCCTGCAAAAGCGGCAACGCTTTTTGCGATACTTCTTTGCGTGGCAGCCCCTTTTCGTGGGCGCGGTTTAGAAAATGATTGACCAGTTCGGCTATATCTTCGCGCCGTTCACGCAACGGCGGTGCTTTGAGTGAGACTACATTTAAGCGATAATATAAATCCTCGCGAAAAATGCCTTTTTTAACCAGCGCTTCTAAATCGCGATGCGTTGCCGTGATAATACGTGCTTTGGCAGCAATCATTTTCGTGCCACCGACAGTGGTATATTCACCCTGCTGTAAAACACGCAAAAGTCTTGTTTGTGCCTCAATTGGCATATCGCCGATTTCATCTAAGAATAATGTACCGCCCTCGGCTTGTTCAAATGCACCAGCTTTGCGAGCGAGCGCACCGGTAAATGCTCCTTTTTCATGACCAAATAATTCGCTTTCCACAAGTTCTTTAGGGATTGCCGCCATATTAAGCGCGATAAAGGCTTTGTTTTTGCGTTTGCCAAGCGCATGGATTGCACGTGCTATGAGCTCTTTACCGGTACCGGATTCGCCGGTGATCATCACAGTCAAATCCACGCCGACTACGCGTGCGAGTATGCGGTAAATATCCTGCATAGCGGGCGAGCGGCCTATAATATGGCCATTTTCCATGATTTTCTTCGGCGGCTGCAATGAAGAAGTTCCCTGCCCGCCATGTGCAATGAGCGATTTGTCGACACATTGCATAAGCACATCCAAATCAAAAGGCTTGGGCATATATTCATACGCGCCGAGTTGATTGGCTTTTACCGCAGTTATCAATGTATTTTGCGCACTGATGACAATAACTGGCAAATCCGGACGCCGGGCTTTCAGCAGCGGCAACATCTCAAGCCCGCTCATACCGGGCATGAGCACATCGGTAATAACCGCATTGCCTTTACCCGCATCCACCCAGGAAAGCAGACTTTTTGCATTATCGGTCACCAGAACATTATAGCCCTGACGACGAATTGCCTGTTCCAGCACCGTGCAAATGGCCTTGTCGTCATCGGCGACTAATATGGTGGGAGAGGTCATGCGATTTTCTTCTTAATGAAATAACGGAAGGCATGACGCATATGGCCAGGGTTAAAATCTTCAATTACGGCAAATTCCTTAAAGCCAAGCTTGTGGTAAAATTCCGGCGCCTGCCAGCTTTGTGTCCATACTTCAATGCCGGTTAAATCAAGCTCGGCTGCCTTCTGCAAAGCTTCGTTTATAAGCTGTGTACCGATTCCCTGACTGCGCCTGCTTTCATCCACCCATATCAGGTCAATATGTAACCATTTGCAGTAGATCTTTCCGATAATATTACCAATCATCGTACCGCCTTCATAGACAAACAAACCAAATGGCTCAGTGGCAATATGCATACCGAGTTTTTCTTCACTATGCGCGAGGAGTTTCTGCGCAGTAAATTTGTGCTCAGCATCAGTCGCCGCACGGTATTGTAATGAAAGCTCTGCCATAATCTGAGTCTGCCTATTTTTTATGCAGTTTACTTCTAAACACGCTTAAATAAAGCAAAAAGCGGCCTCGGGCGGATTTTATGAAAAATGAGTGCGGTAAGGTGACAGAATTAGCGTACAGTCTGTTGACCGGTAAGCTTCTTTTGCAAGAGCGCAAGGGCTCTGTTCTCTGCTCCAACAGAATTAATATTCTCAATCAATACCCTAAGGAGAGGCTCTAAATCGGTTTGGTTGCCAGAACCGGGATTTATATTAAGCTTAAAGGATATCTTGCCCAAATACACTTTAATGTCTGTCTCCATGTGATTGAGGGAGATATTATGAATGCCGCATTTCTCAAAAAGTGTTGCGAGGGATGTACAGCAATTTTCATTATCTTGGGGGGTAAATTTATTACTGTCACCCTTATCCAGAAGAAAATCTCTTTTTGTGTTAGCGGCAGTATTATGGGTTACATAGATAAGTATATTGCCCTTTTCCACGACAAGTCGTGGCTTGCCATTCACGATAAATTTCTGAAATGACTCGTTTTCTTGCGATAACGTTTTTATTAGAGCCTTATATTCATTTTCACTGGTCATTATTGATACTCAGGGATTAATCTGAGGACATATTAACCTAAATTCATTAACAATTAGTGAACGGAAGAGTTAATTTATTGCTGCCGGAAGTAAAATCTTAAAACGGGCACCTTTTTGAACGCCGCTATCAAGTTCAATGGCGCCCCCATGATCGGAAATAATCTTGGCAACAATGGCAAGACCAAGCCCCTTACCGCCTGATTTTGTTGTAACAAATGGGTCAAAAATAGTTTCACGAAGTTCAGGGGAAATGCCGCCTCCGTTATCCTCAACCGACACAATGATAGGTAATGACCGGCTTTCTGTGCTGTTTTCCGGCTTGAAGCGAAAACCACTCTGATATGAAGTGGTTAAGGTAATTACCGGTTCAGAATGATTACCGAGTGCTTCTGCGGCATTATTAAAAAGATTAAGAAATAGCTGTATTAATAAGTTACGATTTCCCAATACCTCCGGAAGCGACGGATCGTAATTTTCCTTGAAATTAACATGCGCCGCGCCACCATTCTCGGAAATCAATCTAACATATTGAAGAACCTCATGGATATTTATCGGCTGTGCTTGTATTTCTGTCTGGTTTGAGAAAATCTCCATTTCCTCCATTACGTCACGTATGCGATCCACTTCGCTGCAAATAAGCTTTGTAAGCGACTGATCTTCAATAGAAACCGTCTTTTGTAGCAATTGCGCAGCGCCCCTGATGCCAGATAAAGGGTTTTTGACTTCATGTGCAAGAATGGAAGCCATATTGCCAGCCGAGCGTGCACCTTCGCGCTTAAATATATGGTGAGTAAGCTTGCTTGCCATTCCCAAATCATCAATGACAATCATTATCTCTTCTGCATTTTCTATCGGCAAAATTTGTAAATTCACATGCCGTTTGCCTTTGCGCGCGACAGCAATGGTAAAATCATATTCTTTGATAAGCGCCTCTGCCGCAAAAGCATTTTCAATCAATTCAACAAAATGATTTTCCGCAACAATAAAATGGGTAAGTTTAGTGCCATGCAGATTGGCAAGGCCACCGCCTAAGAATGCCTCGGCCGCAGCATTTGCATAATTTATCGTATAATCGCGTTTTACGGTGATTATGCTGATAGGCAGATTATTTAATAGTTCGGTACTCATCAGCTCCCTGTATCTTATGTTTTGCCATTTGGGCGGCGCACGTTATCACACACACCATTATGGCAAAATTAGCATCTTTGTGACCAAACGAATTAGAAGTTGAGGCAATCATAAAATAGGCAAGCACTGCAAACTGAAGGGGCAGAGTTTGCCCTTTCATAAGTGTATATATAAAAGCAGAAATTCCCGCCAGCCAAAAGGGAAATACCAGCGCCCCCATATACATAAACATCACCAGCCAGGGATTTTCAATATCAGCATTTTTTACGTCCGGATTCACCCGGTAGGCAATATCCATAATGCGCTCTGGCCTAGCTCCAAACATTATCTCTTCATCGGTCATGTAATCAAACACCTTGAATGCCGAAAGTCTGGTATCGGCGCTTCTTTCCCACTCCAGATGCGTGGCGATGCGCTCACCCATATGGCTGTTTATTGCAATAAAAAGAATGCCACCAAGCATCAAAGGGAGGGTTAAAAGGGTTGCGCCAAGCAAGAATATTTCACGCAGTTTTAGGTTCTTGCGGGATAAAAATATTATAACCGTATGTATACCTAAAATAATAAGCCCAACAACTGAAAAAGCGAGCGCCACACGGCCACCAAACGCAACAAGTGCCACCAGAAAAACAACAATAAGTATCGCCTTGATAATTTTTGGATACCCCATAGCAAGACTTACAAACAACGCAAGTGAAGTAAAAATAGCATTGGTGAGTGGATGACCCAGAAATGCAGAGGCGCGGAAATAATCTTCGTGTAACACCACCCAGTCATCATCAAACGTAAAAATGCGCAATTGCCAATGCGCTTCTGCTATACCAATGAGGGAGTTTATGACTGCGGCGACTATAAAGAAATGTAACGCCGGTCTGCATAGTGAAACGGGCGCGTAGCTTAACACAATTGCGCAAATGACCGCGCTGATATGAGCATCGATGATAAATGCCATTCCACGCGGGCCACTTTTGAGTGTCATATAGATAAGCGCAAGCACATAAATAAGCAGCAGAATTGAATAGGCTTTCTGCTCTTTAAAAACATGTATCGCTTGTTTTAAGAAACCCTCCTTTTGCCATAGCAAAATAAAAAGTGAGAGAAACATAAAAAGAGTTCCGGGGTGAATTTTTTCGTAAAACTTTCCTTCGTCACCGGAATAGGTAAAACCCAAAGCATCAAGCAAGGGATCGGACAAAAGAATATGCAAAGCAAAACCGAGCAGGCACAAAAAACCCGCCAGGAAATAATGATTATGAGCGCGCGATTTCATGATACAAAGCCTCTATCTCACCCGCTACTATTGTTGCTTCAAAATTTGCCCAGCCATAGGCTTTATTATGTGCGCCGGTCTTTTCTAAATAATTTTTATCTGCGAGTAATTTCCGCAAAGCATTTTCAATATTTTCTGCATTGACCGTATCAAGGACAATTCCATTATCCGGCTCTTTCATTATATTTGCTATCCCACCGGCTTGCGCTGTGAGCAAGGGCTTACCTGCGGCCATTGCCTCGATCAGCGCAATCGGCATTCCTTCGGGGAAATAGGTAGGCAGCGCAAATAGGGTACAGTTACATAACAGTTCGTACTTTTCCTTACCCAAAACATAGCCAGGAAATTTTATCCGGCCATCTAATCCGAGAATTTTAACATGGGCATGCAGCCCCTCACTTTCCTCACCGTCTCCTGCTAGGATCAAATCCGTTTCGGGAAAATCGCGAGCAATATTTGCGAACGCCTCAAGCAATTCATACATCCCTTTTCTTTTGTCAAACCGCGACATAAAAAGAATATTGGGACGAGCATTATTCTCAGTAATGCCTGTAAACTCCTGACCATCGAACATCGTTCTGCCAATAATAATCGGCGGGATATTCACGCCCATTTCTATCAGCAATTCCTTAAATTCCGGCGCTAGAACCACTATGCATTTTGCATCATTTAAAACCCAGGCAAATAGCCTTCTTAAGACAATAAATCTATATGTGCACTTTGCCGTCTGCGTATCGAAGCCATGAAAATACACCATAATATTATGGAAATTCCGCATGCGCAGAATCATTAAAATCAACCCATCACGAATAAGTGACTTCGTATTAAAACTAGGATTGATATGGATAACATCAAACTTATTTTCTGAAGTAAGTTTTACTACATCAACCAGCATTTTTATATTACGCCAGATGAGCGTGACAAAACTCTCTTGAGGATGAATGCGGCCTACAAATAATGAAGTAACTTTGCAGCGTACAAGGTGGGTTTTCAGCATTTCAGCAAAAGCCGAAACACCGCCCTGAACGCGGGGAGCGGGAGAAATGATTAGTACGGAAACTATGTTACTGCCCGAGATCAAATTCCACGAATTTCAATAAAAGCTTCCCTGCGTAAATTGCGTAAGAATTTCTGCGCTTCGAGTTGGAGCTTTTCCTCGTAAATCGCCTGTCTTGCTGTTTCGGCAGCCACCTCAGGTGCTATTTTTACAGGAGGCAATTCTGTGCGTTCACACAACGTAAATATCCGAATTCCTTGCGGTGTTGCGATTGGCTGTGAGGTGCTGCCCACACTTAAGCTTGAAAGTACATTGGTAAGTGCGGGAGGCAGATTAGACGTGAGTCCGCGTTGAAATGTCACCGCAAAATTAAACGCTTTTAAATCACCCTTACCCTGCATCGGCGTATCATTGCAACCACCAGGAACTGCTGAAACTTTGCTCGCCAATCCCATTAAAATATCTGGCTTTTGCTTGGCTGCTTTTTCCGTAGGGGTTAAAATAATCTGCTTGTAAGCCAATTCAACCCTAGGCGCAGAAGTATTATCTGCTACAGGAGCAGCGGACGCTTGCTGACGTGTATCCAACAATTTTATAATCTGGTAACCACTTTCCGTGCGTACCGGATCGGTAATAGAGCCGCGCGATGTTTTGCTGATTGCACTCACGATTGCCGGATTCATCTGCGATAATTCTACCCAGAACGGTTCGCTTGATTTTGTGCCATTGGTACTGGATGAGAATTGTGCTGCCACTGCCTCAAAGCTTGCACCAGCACGGATTTCCTCAGCAAGATTGTCAGCAACCTTGTGAACCGCAGCTTCGTTGGCAGGTGAATCTACTGGTAGCTGAATGGCTGAAATCATCACTTCGGATACTGGACCACCGGTAGTGGTTTTGTGCTTGGTATAACGCGCTATTTCCTGATCACTGATATGCACCTTCGGGCGCACTTTTTTAAGGATTATCTCTGACCAGGCCATCTGAGCACGCGCTTGCGCAAAGAAAGATAATTTGGAAACCCCTTTACTCTCCAGAAAAGTTTCAAGACTTCCGGGTGGTTTTCCGCTTTGTTTTTCAATCTGGGCTATACCCTGATGCAACTTTTCATCACTGATGGTAATTCCATCCTGCGCCGCCTCCTGCATTTCAAGCTTTTCGTCAATAAGCTGATTGAGAATCTGGGGTAATAATCTTGCACGGTTTTCCGCTGTGTCAGGAATGCCGGTAGTACCCATCACCATTGCTGCGCGCTCATTTAAATCCATCGATGATATTATCTGATCATTTACCAAAGCCACCACTTTGATGGTGTCGCCGTAAGCAGGCGTAAATACCATAAATATTGCCAATAATAGCGTGATTATGCGCATCAGTTTGTACTCGGGTTAAAGGTTGCCGCAGGAGGATTATCGATAAGTATTCCATTACTGTTTGTGGTGGTTTTTTCGGATCCAGGAGCAGTAAGTTGCGCCTCTGAGCTTGGGGTAGTAGTAGGATTGCCAAAATTCTTAAGCACAAGATTTACCGCAATGGTGGTTGAAGGTTTTACATCCAGATCGCTAATATAGTTTCGCGACACACTTGAGGTCACCATAATACATTCATTATGATAGATTAGTCCAGTACCAACCCCAACCGTGCCACTTGATGCGTTAAGAAGATCAAACGCAGTAATACTGGAAGGCGTCGTGGAAGAAGAGGTAGTGGTGCTGCTGCCTAAATCCTCACGACCATTAAAATTCCATGACCAGTTTTTGTTGATTTCAATATTGGTAGTTCCAAACACTTCCTTACGATCACCAAATAGCGGCTCATCCTTGAGCGCTACATACGTCACTTCCATAGTGAACGGTTTATAATCAATACGCGTGTTTATTTCATTGCTGGTAGGAGCGAAAGTTTGGCGGTCAAGGCGGAAACTATAGGATATATCCAGCCAGTTATACTTAAAAGCAAGCCTGCCGATATAATCGGAATAATTTGCATCAGTGGCACTGGAAATGGGGAATGGACTTTGGTCGTTTTCCTGGTAAGCCTGCCCGAATAACCACTCTACATATTTCTTATCATCGAACTGTAATTGGCCGCGCACGCCAGCCGTACCGCGCAGACCTGATTCCACTTCATCGAGTCCGGAAAACCGTTCAGGTGAGAATAAATTAATGTCACTCAGCTCCGCTATCTGGCTGTCTTCATTGGGAATATTAGAGGAGTTCTGCAAGTTCGGACTTGCCGCTACTTCAACAATGGGCGCAATGGTTAGGCTT
>JABDCC010000020.1 GCA_013288335.1 Alphaproteobacteria bacterium | reverse complement strand
CAACTGCGGCAGGCGCACATTCATCATTGGTGGTTTGCCAATCGGTGCGCACGCAATTACCGAACATTTCATCGGTTATCACATTACCACGAATATCATGGACGACTGCACGAGTGTCGTTTTCTGCCCATACCGGCGATACCGTTAATGTGAGGCTGCTGATGAGCATTATACTGACAAAATTAAGGCGCATTATTATCTCCATTTATAGCAAGGACTTATCTCCACGGATGATAGGTAAGCCAGTATCATTAAACGATGCCGCAAAGTACCTAGGATATATTTTTTTGATAAATATCTGCGAGAATCTGTGCTGATTCTTTATACAATATTTATGGCTATAATCCGCATAAAACATAGGAAAATTAGGCAATTCATAGTGATATTATTGCGAGTTTGTGCTATACTATAACCAGTACAGAAGGAGTCGTCTTATGACGGATGTGTTTTCTCCAACCTATGTACCACCGGTAGATTACGTGCCAGCTGTGGTAGCGGTCGATGCTCATGGATCAGGGGGTTCCGGCGGGGGTGGCGTTTTTGTGCTCAGTGCTGCTAATCAAAACAACATAGTACCTAACCAGTTGCCGCAGCAAAATATGGAATTGCCAGAGTTGGGCGATGCGTATTTGCTCGATTTAAGCCCGGAAGCGTTTAGCATTTTGAATAATCCGGAAAACCGCATGAAGCCATTTGAGCGCGCTAAGATTGCCAACGACTCAAAGCCTGGAACAGATAGTCACGCTGCCTGATTCTTTGGGTATCAGAAATATATGGGTATATTATTAAACCCATTATTAATGAAATACTTATAACATTTAATGAATTAGTAATGCACAGGTAATAATTGCTGTGCTATGTATCTTTCACATAATAGGTCGCAAAATATCATCTTGTGACCTGTGCGTATATGAATATGAAAAAGGAAAATATTTATGAAGGTTAAAAACTTTGTTGGTCGCGTATCGGGATGTGCATTTATTTCTGGTCTGATTCTTTTGCCGTTTCAGGTAAATGCTTTGGATTTAACGCCTGATGCTTCGCGGGTAATTTCCGATCCTGCATATCTGCCATTGCAAGGCCAAATATATGGTACTACCGCATATACATACGGAGAGATAACTTCTGACGCTGATAATAATCTTGGTGTAAAGACAGGCTCTCCCAAAACCAGAAACAGCCTTACTACCCAGTCATTTGCTTATGGCGTTACCGATGATTTTACCATACGCGTGACCGATAGCTATGAATTCAGCAAAACCGATACTAATCCAACTTCCGGTGCAAATGTTTTAAAGGAATCTGATGGTTTCACAGATCCCACTGTAGGTGCAACCTGGCGTGCGCTTGATCAAAAACAATATCCGGTAAGCTTTGATATTATAGGCTCTTATACACCTGATGTGTTTAACGCAAAATCTGCAACTGCAGATAATAACGGAACTGTCGCACGCGGCGGGCAGGAAGCAACCGGCGGTGTTGCAATTAGCTATAAAACCAAAGACTTCACTATATACGGAGAAGGTACAGCTACGTACCTTGGAAGTCGTGATAGCTTAAATGAATCGAATGACGTAACAACGAATACCAATTCTAGCTGGCAATATGCTGCAAATTTACAGACACAGACACGCTTGACTGATTGGTTTTCAGTGAATTTGGGTGTTACTGAGACATACTCCAATAACTATGATGCTACTAATTCAGGAACTTTGGTGACATTCACCCATGAATCTGGTGACATTACCTCGCTAAACGGCGCACTCAATTTCCAACTCATTCCTGATAGATTAGTTGCTGGACTCACCTATGCTCACGATTTCTATGGAAATAGTAGCAATAACTACGCGCTTTCAACTTCTGATACTAGTACCAGAAACCAAAACCAGGATATATACGGCGTAAGGTTACAGTACGTACTGAATTAAGATATCAGGTATATTAAGAAAAAGCCGTTTAGCTAAAGCTAGACGGCTTTTTTATGGGGTGTAATTGGAGCGGGCGATGAGGATCGAACTCACGACTTCAACCTTGGCAAGGTTGCGCTCTACCGCTGAGCTACGCCCGCTTATATGTGCAGCAATCTTCGCTGCGGTTCATGAAGCGGAGGCCAATATAGGGACTCATTCCGAGTTTGCAAGTTTTTCTTCGTATATGCTCAACATGGCTCTGCAAGGTCAGCAGGCCGCCTAAACTCCCATGGGTACGTGGAGGAATCCTATATGACGACCTCGCAGGGGAAGCTGCGCGGAGCGCAGATGGGGGCAGCGTGCCCCTTGATATTAGATATGTATTGCGCGACCAAGCACGGCCATTGCTGCTTCTTTTATGGCCTCGTTTAAATCCGGATGAGAGTGGCAGGTGCGTGCAATATCCTCAGACGATGCCTTAAATTCCATGGCAATGGCGGCCTCTGCAATCATAGTGCCTGCTTGTGGCCCAATAATATGCACACCGTACACCTCGTCGGTGGTGCTATCTGCCAGGATTTTCACGAACCCTTCAGTATTGCCCATGGTGCGGGCGCGTGAATTGGCCATGAAAGGGAATTTGCCGACTTTATAGTTCACATTTTCGGCCTTTAACTGCTCCTCAGTTTTGCCGACACATGCGACTTCCGGCATGGTGTAAATCACGCTTGGAACGAGGTCATAGTTCACATGCCCTGCTTGCCCAGCCATAGTTTCAACCGCAGCAATGCCATCTTCCTCGGCTTTGTGTGCAAGCATCGGCCCTGCGATTACGTCGCCGATGGCATAAATACCTTTAATGTTGGTTTCAAAATGGCCATCTACCTGAATGCGGTTACGCTCATCCAATGCCACGCCAATTTCCTTGAGGCCCAAACCTTCGGTGTAAGGGCGGCGGCCAATAGCAACCAGTACGTAATCTGCTTTTATCTCTTCACCCTTGCCACCAGCAACGGGTTCTGCAGTAACCACTGCGTCTTTACCGGAGGATTTAACACCGGTGACTTTAGTGGCGAGCTTAAATATAATACCTTGTTTTTCCAATATCTTCTGGAACTGGCGCGAGATTTCAATATCAAGCCCCGGAGTGATTCGATCAAGGAACTCCACTACGGTCACTTCTGCTCCAAGTCTGCGCCAGACCGAGCCGAGCTCAAGGCCAATCACGCCCGCGCCGATGATAACAAGTTTCTTCGGGACTTCCGGCAACGATAGCGCGCCGGTAGAGGAAATGATGCGCTTTTCGTCAATGGTGACACCGGGAAATGGAGTGGGTTCAGAGCCGGTGGCAATGAGTATACGCTTGGTGTTAAGCAGTAATGATTTGCTGTCTGGTGTAGTAACGCCGACTTTGCCGGGCGCGGCAATCATGGCTGCGCCCAAGACATAGTCGATTTTGTTTTTCTTAAACAAACCCTCAATACCTTTGGTGAGGTTTTCGACTACATCCACTTTGCGGGCAAGCATCGCTTTTAAATCGAGGCTGATTTTGCCGACAATACCGTGTTTTTCGCCGTGTTTTGCTTCTTCAAATAATTCGGAAGAATGCAGTAATGCTTTGGAAGGAATACAACCAACATTAAGACAGGTACCGCCGAGCTTGCCGCGTTTTTCTACGCAGGCGACTTTCATGCCGAGCTGGGCAGCGCGTATGGCTGCAACATAGCCGCCGGGGCCGCCGCCGATGACGACTAAATCATAAGATACTTCGCTCATGGGATATTCCTGCTTTGAAATGAAATAAGATAATTGCAGTGGGTATAGCTAATTTTGCCGAGGCTTGCAATAAATATGGCGCAAAGGCATGTATGCTGAAATCATTTACATCACGGCAAATTTATCCTATAAGCCCCATTCCCACGACTTTCAGCAATTTGGGGGCGATTAGCTCAGTTGGTAGAGCGACTGACTCTTAATCAGTTTGTCGCCGGTTCGATTCCGGCATCGCCCACCACCCTGCGCCCTGCGGGCTTCGGGTGACAGGCACATGAAAGGGCATTGCTAGTTTATTCTGCAGCATTACACTTAGCGTTACAGGTTGCTGTACATGAAGCAACAACATCCGGATTGTCTCCTGCGACTCCTTCACATTTTGTCAGACAAAACTGATAGCCATTTGGACATTGGTTGCCACCGCCGTTACCACCATTACCACCATTACCACCGTTACCGCCATTACCACCATTACCACCATTACCACCGTTACCGCCATTACCTGTATCCGTAGTACCGGTACCGCTGGCATTGCAATATTCCAGTATGACTGTACCGAGTGCACCCTTGCCGCCGTAACCGCCAGGGCTACCGTTGCCGCTTCCGCCTGAGCGACCACCGCCACCACCACCACCGCCGCCGCCTGCGCCGGCACCGTTACCGCCATTACCGCCTGCGCCGCCTAAACTCCCGCCACTATAACCACACGCACCCGCAGCGCCGCCTTGAGCGCCATCTCCTACTTCACCGCCCGGAGGAATAATATTCTGGCAGTTAGCCCCGCCCGTTGGCGGGCCTCCGGTATTAGTACTATTGGAGGGGGTTATCCCGCTATCTGCACCACCACCGTAATACACACCTAAACTTGTGCTACCGCCGTTGCCTGCGCCGGTTTGCACATAACCACCATTGCCACCACTTGCGCCTGGTTTTAGGATAAAAGTGGCCGTGCTTGAATCACTAGGGGATTGACTTACGGACGCTGTAGCACCAAGGCCTCCTGTGCCAGCTACCAAAGGAGTACCACCGCATGAGCCGCAACTGGTAGAACCGTTTCCACCTGCTCCACCGGGTGCAATAATACCGTCAAAACTACTAGCTCCGCCAGCACTGCCATTGCCACCTGTGGGATCATTAGGGCCGCCTGAATTACTCGCTGTACCACCATCGCCACGTCCACCAACAGCATAAGAAATCTGAGCTCCCGGGGTCATATTGGTAAAATACGCAATAATCGCAGCACCAGCACCACCGCCACCGCCATTTAGGCCATCATTATCAAATGAACCGGAGTTGCCATTATTATTTCCGGCGCCACCACCGCCGCCACCACCACCGCCGCCAATGATAGTTGCTTTAATATCCGTGATACCGTCCGGCACCTGCCATGTGCCACTGCCGGTCAATTTCTGGAATTGTGTCAACCCGCATTTAGTACTGAGCGGTGAGCCAACCTGGATGATCTGGGTCACGGTGATAATGTTTAATTTATCGGACACGGCAGGAGGTATGTCTGTTGTTATATAGGCGACTAGGGCGATCCAGTATTGGCTCCCCTGAGGTAAATTTGCCGGGGCGGTAGTGTTCCAGGTTGTGCCGCCGCCCTTACACAAATTGGGTGCCGCGGTAATTGCCTCTGTTTGTGTCAGATAAGACTCTGCGCACATATAATTACCGGGGGCGGTAAAATCTATCAGTCCGTAGGATTTTACCACGGCGTCTTTAATGTCGGGTTTGCCGTTGGAATCGGTGTTTACACTTGCGACGGTCTGATCTATCTGCAGCAAGCTGATGGCCGTATTGACCGCCCGGTTGATCAGCTGATCTTTTGTGAGGTAAAGGCCGAAGTCAATAATTCCCAAAAAGAAAATTATGACTATAGGCAAAATAATGGCTGCCTCGATAATAGTAACGCCAGAATTATCTTTCAGAAGATTTTTGCACTTAATATTCATAATAACTCTTTTTTACTAATTACTAATATTCGAGCAGTATGAGGCCATCCGCTCCATCGCCACCCGCGCCGGGAGTTGACATAACTGGAGAAATACCGGAGCCCGCTGTAGCACCACCGCCACCACCGCCACCACCACCTGCGCCTGCGCCAATACCTCCGGCACCACCTTGGCGTCCGTATTGACCACCATTGTGACCGCATCCTCCGGCTTGCCCACCTTGCCCGCCACTGCCCCTGCCACCTGCGGGAAATGTAGTAAGACAATTAGTATATGAAGGATAATAGCCTCCATAATTAGAACTTGGTAAAGGTGTAGCGGTATCTGCACCTCCGCCATAAAACCCGCCGTAATTGGTGCTGGCGCCATAGGTGTCTTGCCCACCATCACTTCCGGGTTGTACGATGTAGCTCACCGTGCCTTCGGTAGGTGTCTGCCCCAATGAAACGGTAGCGCCTTTGCCGGGAGTCGATGGCCAATTCCAGTCCGGCGCACCACTGCCAGCACCACCACCTGGCACTATTATGTTATCAAAAAAGCTGGCTGAACCGTCCGAGCCTGAAATATTTACTCCCACTCCCCCTTTACCGCTGCCGCCAACGCCATAGTTAATCTCGTCACCTGGCGTAAGATTAGTAAAGTCAGCAATTACCACAGCACTGCTGCCGCCGCCGCCGCCATTATAGCCATCGCCTTTCAGATTTTCTCTGCTGGAACTGCTTCCGCTATCAGGTTCACCAATTCCACCACCGCCACCACCACCACCGCCGCCAATGATGATCGCATGCACTGCAGTGACGCCATCGGGCACTTGCCAGTTTCCGCTTCCGGAAAGTTTTTGAATGTGGGTTGCCACACTTCCGGTGCTGCTTGCAGTGTTTGCAGTAACACTGGAGCCTAATTGGATGACTTTGGTATCATCTATAAATTTAATCTGGTTGACCAATGGGCTGGGTATGTTCGTCACCAGATGTGCGGACACCAAAACCCAGTAAGTTGCGCCTGGCGCAACGCCTTGTGGCGGAAGCGTATTCCACACACTTGCACCGCATCCGGTGCCAGCAGGGGGTTCATTTTTATAAGATTGTGCACAGATATAGCTTGGGGAAACTGTAAAATCCACCAGCCCGCCCGGATTACTTACCTGATCTTTTACATCGGTAGTGCCTGTGGAATCTGTGTTGATAGAAGAAATAGTGATATCAGTCTGGATTAAGTTAATGGCCGTATTTACTGCACGCGTCACCAGTTCATATTTTACCAAATAAATGCCGAACTGTATGACCCCAAAAAACAAAAGCGTAAGCACAGGCAAAATAATCGCACCCTCAATAAATGCAACGCCCGAATTATCTTTTAGAAATTTTTTACAGTGACTGCCCATAATGTTCCACTTTTTAGTCATGATTTATATGTGTTTAATATTCCAATATAATGATGCCGTCAGCGCCATTCCCACCAGAGCCGCCTAGGCCACCAACGGAACCGGTAGTATCCGCAAAACCAGAGCTGGCCCCACCTTGGCCACCACCGCCACCACCGCCGCCGCCCGCACCGGCACCAAGGCCGCCATTACCACCTGGCCGTGGCAGACTTCCACTATTATGACCGCATTGGCCGCTTTGCCCGCCACTGCCGCCAGTGGATGAACTCGCACCAAGGGAATTGGTATCAGTGGTGCTGGAAGAACCCAAACATCCCGGCCAACCGGAATTATTCCAGGAGCCAGAATTGTTATTATTTTGCGGAGGCGTTCCGGAATCTGTACTAGCGTTATAATAATTACCTATATTGCTACTAGCGCCGCCGCTGGAATCATAAAGCGTAAATTGGGGCCATCCGTCGACAGGTGTATGATCGGCGGTGAACCCCGGTTGCACGACATAGCTAACCGTGGCACCCACATTGCTTGATTGACCCAGTGCAGCAACGCCACCAACGCCGCCATTCCCAAAATATATTGTACAATGAGCTTGATAGAGAAAGGAGCCATCAGGAGGCCGGCAATATGCGCTTCCAGCATACCCACCGCCACCACCGCCAGCTTTAATTCCACCAAGGGTACTAGCTTCGCCGGCAAGCCCGTTACCACTTTTTGCTGAATGCAGGCCAGTGTAAATATCACCGTATTTTCCTGGTTTGCTGCCCTTGCCGCCGGCCCCAACCGAATAGGACATTGCTTGGCCGGCAGTAAGATTCGTAAAATAAGCAACAACAACAGCCCCGCTGCCACCGCCTCCACCATTAGCGCCATCTCCCCCGGTTATCTGACCGGTCTTTCCATCCCCAACCATGCCCATCTGACCACCACCACCGCTGCCGCCGGCACCAATAATAGTTGCTTTAACCGTTGTGACATCGGCAGGCACTCTCCATGATCCCTTTCCGGAGAGTTTTTGTACATGCTGAAACCCGCCATTGACTATCAATTCCGTGCCATTGGCGGAAGCAGAGGTGCCCACCTGGACAAACTGGGTATTCATAATATACTTTAAAGGAGAAAATAAGGGCGCAGGTATATTGGTAAGCGTGTAGGCGGACACGGCGATCCAATAAGGAGTTACTCCTCCTGGGGACGTAGTTACCCACGCGCCAGCGCTACAGGCCGGGTTGGCACTGCGCGCCGCCGCTTCAGTCGCATAAGACTGGGCGCAAATATAATTAGGCGCTTGCGTAAGATCCACCAGTGTACCGGGAGTCGCTGCCATCGCTTCAATATTGACGGGGCTGGCGTTAGTATTCTGCGTGGCTACCGTCAAATCGGTCTGTAACGCAACAATCGCCGTATCCACGGCACGGTTTACGAATTCATCTTTTACATAATAAAGCCCGAATTGGTATATACCAAAGAACAATAATATGAAAACAGGCAAAAGGATCGCCACTTGAACAAGGACGACGCCCTCGTTGTTTTTTATGATAGGGGTGTTGATGAAGCGATGATTAAAAATCCGCATACGTGGAACTTTGCTCCAATAATTATAGCGCTCTGATTATCGTCGGCTAAGTTTGACAGATTTATAACTAATTATCCACCCTATTTCTGATGTGGGGGTCATTTTTCCCCTTGCTTGTTTCTACTTCCATTCGCTCCTGGTCTAAAAATCCTTATACGCAAGGATATTCACTGTAGGAAGGCGACTGAAACCAATAATGCATTTGTATTTGTAAGAGAGTTATTTAATATTTAACTAACCTTGTGAAGGATTTGTGCCATTGGGCTATATTTGGTTTGGCTGTTTTGCTCACTATTTAGATATGGTATGAAATAGGTGCAAGCGTTACAAGTGTTTGGTTAATAACAAAAATAGTTTTTCTTTTTTAAGCTATTAATCAGTTTATCGCCGGTTCGATTCCGGCATCGCCCACCACCCTGCGCCCTGCGGGCTTCGGGTGGCAAGGCCACCTGGAACGCATCTTGGGCGGAGGAGTGTCCGCTAGAGCTCGAAGAGCGAAGGGGGACTACAGAATATGGCGTAGCCACTAAATGAAATAATATGGACATAAACCCAGAAAAATCTAACATCTGGAGATATGTACAAATCCGCAAGAACTTGGGAGTTTATACTGGTTGCCCTATTGATTATAGGCGCTGCCTATTTCACTATTCCCTCCACACTTGCCATTATCACTCCAGAAAATTCACAACACTCACTGATACCCAAATCTGATTTCATTATTTTCTACAGCGATGCCCAAATCGCTATCAGTGATAATTTCCGAAAAATATATGATTTAAATCTTCAGGGCGAATTTCAAACCCAAAATATTGGTGCTCGCGAACTTCACGTGACTCCTTATTTGTATCCGCCATACAGCATGGCATTTTTTGCGCCGCTTGCGCTCTTTCCTCTCAAACAGGCTTTTAATATCTGGTATTATTTTAACGCGCTATTCACGTTTTTGCTGCTTACTGCATTATACTATGCCGGGATATGTAAAAAACCGGGAAGTGTGTTAGTTGCCACACTTTTGATTATTACTTCTAACCTCTGGATTGGTATTATGGCGAATGGCCAAACCACCATCCTCATGACCGCCGGTATTTTGGGGTGCCAGTTACTTGCTAAGCATAAACACACTGTCTTAGCGGGGTTATTACTGGCGCTTACCGCCTTCAAACCCCAACTCATATTTGCCCCCGCACTTTATTTACTGATAATATATGGAAGCGCATTGTGGGTGAGCGCAGGATGTTCGGCGCTGGCAGTGGTGGGAATATGCAGTGCAGTTTTTGGCTTTTCTATCTGGCATGATTATATCAATAGCATGCTTGGCGTGTCGCAGTTATTTCAGATGGGCTACGGCGTCATGCAAATGTGTAATATCAGAACACTTGCACTGTTATTTTTTGGCGAAACCCATTTCGATTTCATTAACAGATTGAGCACTGGCTTGTGGCTAATCAGTATAGCGGTAACTTGCTGGATTGCATTTAAGCTACGGAATAAAGCAGATGTACAACAAGAACTTGGTTTTTCCCTCAGCATTGCCATCGCCTGTTTCTTTAGCCCTTACTTATTTTCCAATAGCTTAATTTTTCTGGTTATTTCAGTAGGCTATTTAATAAAGCATACCAGCATCAGAAGCTTGTATCCCGTTGGTGCCGGTATGATAATGCTTAATTATGCGGCCATAACATTCCCTGCAGAGGCAAATCCGCTCATATGGGTGCCAGTGCAATTTCTGCTTATTGGATGGATTGCAATTGTACTCTTTAAAAGAAACTCCACTTTGGAAACAGCAAAAATTTAAGCTCGACTGTTAGGATAGTTAGCAATAAACGTGGCCAGAAATATTGCAATTCCGGCTATCGCGATCCCTGCAATGACATCTATAAAATAATGCCCTCCTATCACGGGTGTTGCTGCAATAACTGCTATATTTAACGCAAGCGTAAGCCATCTGACCACCGGCAATGACCAGAAAGCCCAAGCCAATATGGTTGCAAATGCGGCGTGAAAACTTGGGAAGGTAATGAGTCCCACACAATGTAGAAACGACAAATCATGCAATGTGCCATTTCTTAATTGTTCGATCACCGGAACTTGCTGATAACCTACGCCTAGTTGATCGCCTAAATTATGAAAATCTCCCGGGTTTATGTGTTGGTAGACAATCATTCCCGTGGCAGGCAACAAGGCGGCAATCAGAATACAGAAAGCAGATGAAAACATGAAAGCAAACATCACCATAGAGAGTCTTTTGAATTGTCCTATCATAGACAATAAACAAAATGCGATTAACGTCTGTAACTGGCACGAGTAATAACTGAGAGCAAATAATCGCCTGATATATTGCTTTCCATCTGCCCACTCTACGTAACTCACCCAATCAAGTTTTAGAAACTGGTCTATCCATAAGAATATTTTATCCTGATAGGGCAGTGGTGAAGCCGAGGCGATATAACTCAATACCAGAAATATAAGACTGAAGCATATAAACTGGCACAGCAAATCAATAAATACCGCCACATGATAACATGCTTTGGCCATAAATGCGTGAGGCCAGCGGTAGGTAAACAACCAAGCGGCGCCATAAAGGCCGCAACTGAAAGCCATATAAAGTATTAAAAAATAAACTGCCTCTGTAACATCGCCAAAATGCAGCGTGATGTTTTCTAAGTGAAGGCCAACCGCATCAATGCCTGATACTAATGCTAAAAATAGCCAGGTAAACAGCCTGAGGCGGGCTCCGAAGGAAAGAGCTGATGGTGCTTTTTTGCCATCCCCGTTTTGCGCGGTATCGCAGAAGATTTTTTTGTATAAATGTAATGGCACCAGCAATTCTTTTCCAAATACTGCGAGGATTGATAAATTTATATAATATTTAAATTTATCTTACAAACCCTATCCTTTATCATAAGGGAAAATTAGAATTTTAAACCTTCAATATTGACGTATGTATGATTGTGGTGAGGAAAAAATTTCTTAAGCTGTGTTTGCTGGTTTACAGCGTTTATTTTTTTACGTTATCGGTAAAAAACACTCTCCTGCCAGTGTATATTGCGAATGATTTTACGGGATTAATTGATTTTTTGCGTTCCTATACTGCATCCGTAATCATACACAGTGCTGCGCCGTGGCAGTTATATGATCCGGATGTATTTTATAAACTGCTTTCTGGTTTTTCCGCTCACCCCATAGATAAAAACCTTCCATATGCGTGGTATTACTCTCCTGCTTACTCACTGCTAATAGAATTTCTCTCTGCCTTCTCATTAAAAAGCAGTTTTGTACTATGGGTTGTTTTTCAATTCTCTTTATTGGCTCTCGCAGGTTACCGGTTTTTGTGGTTCAGGCTTTGTGATGCAGTCATTTTCCTGACACCGACCGCATTTATTGCTGCAATAGATTGGGGACAGAACGGAGTATTGATTGCAGCATTTTACATTGCCGCATTTCGCTTTATGAAAACCCGTCCTTTACTATCGGGGTGTTTCTTTGCCTGCGCGATATTTAAGCCGCAGCTGGGCTTACTGCTTCCGTTACTTTTGTTGCCGGGAAAATATTATAAAATAATTTGTTCAGCCATCGTCGCAGGCTTTTTTATTATTCTGGCATCGGTATATTTTTATGGGATTGCATCCTGGCTTGCCTATTATAACAGCTTTAAAGATGGATTCTCTTTCCATCATGCAGAAGGGTTCGCGAATGCAATGCATGGCATAATGGATTTCACCCACATTCTTTATATGCCCACCCTTGATAACGTTTTCTATACAGTGGGTGTGCCGGATACTCTGAGCAAGATTCTGAAGGTAGCCTGTTATGGTTACTTTGCCTGGAGGGCATTTTCCATTACCTCAACTACTAAAGAGCCGCCTGAAATAATGGCGCAGTTCGCGCTGCTTGCATTACTCATATTTCCGTATGCGGGCATTTATGATTACGTGTTTGCGGTTTCTGCGACACTGGGTCTATTGCTCGCTGTTCGTGATTTCGAAACGATAGATATAGGGGGTGCTATCATTGTTCTGGTGCTGCCTATTATATTTGTTATTCATATAATAGTTGCAAAGCAAACCGGCATCGTTTTCGTGCCGCTACTCATATGGGCTACGTATGAATATGTGCGCATATCGTCTGTCGCAAAGTAAATTCAGGCGACCGTTTTGTCGCCACTCTTCGCAAGATGTTTCAACAGCACCGCCTGCAACTGATGCGGGTTAAACGGCTTGGAGATATAATCATCCATTCCCACAGCTATGCATTTCTCGCGATCCCCTTTTAGAGCATGCGCAGTCATTGCTATAATAGGAACACGTACTGAAGCTTTATCCTTCTCAAGCACACGGATATGACGGGTAGCCTCATAGCCATCCATGAAGGGCATTTGTACATCGAGTAATATAACGGAATAATTGCCCGAGGTAAATTTATCGATGGCTTCCTGTCCATTGCGCGCCACCTCATAACGATAGCCGAAATTATCCAGCAGATTGCTGGCGACAAGAATATTCGGTTCATAATCCTCCACCAGCAAGATAGGCAATTCTTTAACATTCGCCTTTTTATCGAGATAAATAATGTTTTCCAGATGGGGTGAATGACCACTCTCACTGGCTTCCATCGGTAGGCTCAAATGCAGCACAAAAGTAGAGCCAACGCCCTCTTTGCTGGTAACGGTGATGGCGCCACCCATATGCTCTGCGAGTGATTTGGATATGGCAAGCCCAAGCCCTGTGCCGCCGTATTTCCGGGTAATGGAGGAATCGGCTTGTATGAATTTTCCAAACACATCGGATATCTTATCTTCGGGAATACCGATGCCGGTATCGGTTACGGAAATGGTCAAGTGCTTCGTTCCATTTTTTGCGCCGCCATTGGCAAGAAAAACCGATACGCTTCCGGTATCGGTAAATTTAACTGCATTTCCAACCAAATTAAGCAGTATCTGGCGGATGCGGCCTGCGTCGCCAATGAATGTCTTATAAAGCCCAGCTTCATATTGCACGTTGAGCTTGATATTCTTTTCCTGCGCGCGCACAGACATGACACTGATAACTTTTTCCAGCAAAAAGGTGATGTTAAACGGTGCAAGTTCCAGCTCAATGACATCAGCTTCAATTCTGTCAATGTCGAGCAGATCATTAATCAGCACCATAAGTCCATCGGCGCTTGTTTGCAAAACACTCACGCATTGTTTTTGTTTGGCATCTAATTTCGTGGTGAGCAGTATACTGGTCAGCCCAATAATGGCATTCATCGGCGTTCTGATTTCATGGCTCATATTGGCAAGAAAATCTGACTTCGCTTTATTAGCTTTTTCCGCAATCAAGGTGGCCACTTCGGCGGATGCCTGACCTTTTTCTGCAAATTTTGTAGCATCTTCGGCAAACTCACGGCCTCTGTCGGCAACGTCCTGTTTTGCATCGGCTCTGAATTTTAATTGCTCAGCAATATCCACATTGGACTTGGCCAGGTTGTGCGCGACATGGGTTAAGCTCAGCGCTACTGCGGTGGCAACTTTTTTTGCGTCCCATTGCACATAAATGAACACCAGAATAAAAACTAAAGATATTAGAGAGGCTAACCATTCATCGGTGCGGTATAAGCCGTCTGTTCTAAAGGGAATCATTAAGCGCAATAAGCCAACCGCAAGAATGATATAGAGACCACAATCCAGTAGAAACTTTTTGAGGGAAGTCATTATTTTTTGCCTGAGTCTGCACCCAAATAATATTGAATGGAGAAGGAGTCTATACCTATAGCCACTATATAGATATGTTTATCTTATTGAAATATTTAAACATTTTATTTATCACTTCTCTTATATAAAGCGGTGGGTTGGGGCAAGCGGGGAGCGATAAATTTCAATAATGCGGAAATAAAATTTCCACATGAAACTGCTAAATTTTCTTCACAACTAGTTGTTGATGAAGCAGTGAGGTGTGATATATTTTCGCGACCTTAAAATAAGCCTACGGAGAAATTATGGTAGATTCAGCACAGAATATCGCCAATCCCATGGGTACGGACGGGTTTGAGTTCGTAGAATATGCGGCGCTCGACCCCAAGCCGCTTGCTGCGTTGTTTGAAACGATGGGTTTTAAGGCCATTGCCAAGCACCGCTCCAAGAATGTGACACTTTACCGTCAGGGTGACATCAATTTTATTTTAAACGCCGAACATGGCAGCCATGCCGAAGGTTTTTATAACGCGCATGGGCCTTCTGCCAATGCTATGGCGTTTCGTGTGAAGGATGCAGCTGCGGCGCTTAAACACGCCAAGAGCAAAGGCATAGAAACTTACGAGAGCAAATCCGGCCCGATGGAGCTTAACATTCCTGCCATCAAAGGCATTGGTGGCAGCATTATTTATCTGGTGGATCGCTACGGTGAAGATACGATTTACGATATTGATTTCCGCTACCTGCCAGGAGTCGAACGAAATCCTAAAGGTGCGGGGCTCACTTACATCGATCACTTAACGCATAATGTGAATCGTGGTAACATGGATGTCTGGGCGGATTATTATAAAAACATCTTTAACTTCCGCCAGATTCGCTACTTTGATATTGAAGGCAAAATGACGGGCTTGTTTAGCAAAGCGATGACGAGTCCGTGTGGTAAAATACGTATTCCGATTAATGAATCTGCTGATGATAAATCACAGATTGAAGAATTTCTGCAGCAATATAAAGGCGAGGGTATTCAGCATATCGCACTTGGCACCGGCGATATTTATGAGGCAGTGGAGACGCTGCGCCAGCGCGGCGTTAGTTTTATGGATGCACCGCCTGCGACTTATTATAGCAATGTAGCAACGAGGCT
Organism: Alphaproteobacteria bacterium; assembly: GCA_013288335.1. Lineage (GTDB taxonomy): Bacteria > Pseudomonadota > Alphaproteobacteria > Rickettsiales > JABCZZ01 > JABCZZ01. The sequence continues at coordinate 12,773 of JABDCC010000020.1, read as the reverse complement.
GCCCGATCACAAAGAAAGCCTTGAGCGCATGCGCAAAAACGGCATCCTGATTGACGGCGCACCAGACTCTGAGCCAGGTAAAGGTGACGGCGGAATTTTGCTGCAGATTTTTACCAATACCGTCATCGGCCCAATATTTTTTGAAATCATCCAGCGCAAAGGTGATGAAGGGTTTGGCGAAGGTAATTTTAAAGCGTTGTTTGAATCGATCGAGCAGGATCAAATCAAACGCGGTGCACTCACACAAACGGCATAAATATGAAAAAATATATTTCTTTTCCGCGCGTCGAAGGCAAATCCTCACGGCAGGCACATTGCGATTTGCCGAATGGAACCTTTGAACGTGAATTTGGCCGTGACGGATTTTTTGGGCCAGCAAGCCATTTATATCATGCCCATAAGCCAACGGGTTGGATTAAATGGGAAGGCGATTTGCGTCCTGGCGCATTTGACATGACCAAAATTGGCAAGGTTACGAATTGTCCGTGGAAAGCGACGCCGATATTTCACAATAAATTCATGCGTTACCGCTACTGGGAAACGTCAGGCAAAATGGATCATCTGGTGACTAACGGTGACGGTGATGAATTGCTTTTTGTGCATGCAGGCAATGGCGAATTATTTTGCGACTTTGGGCATTTGAGTTTCCGCGAAGGTGATTACATCACATTGCCGCTTGGCTCAAAATGGCGGGTAGAATGCGAAGGTATTGCAAAGTTTTTACTCATTGAAGCGACGAATGATGGCTACTTCCTGCCCGATAAAGGCATGGTAGGGCCGCATGCGGTGTTTGACGCAGCTATGCTCGATGTACCCGCAATCGACGATGCTTTCAAAGCGCAGTGGGAAGAAAAAGAATGGCAGGTGGTGACCAAGCGCCACAATCGTTATTCAACAATCACGTTTCCGTTTAATCCGCTGGATGCGGTGGGTTGGCACGGTGACAATCTTCCGGTGCGTATTAACTGGCGCGACATCCGCCCGCTCATGAGTCACCGCTATCATCTGCCGCCTTCGGCACACACAACGTTTCTTTCGCGTCATTTTGTTGTTTGCACGTTTGTGCCGCGGCCGATTGAAACCGATCCGGGAGCACTTAAAATTCCGTTCTTTCATTCCAATAATGATTTTGACGAAATTATTTTTTACCATCAGGGACAGTTTTTCAGCCGTGATAATATCCACCCGGGTATGATCACACTACACCCGGCAGGCTTTGCGCATGGGCCGCACCCCGGTGCATTTAAAATCGGCGAGAAAGCGGCGCGCAAAGAAACCGACGAAGTAGCTGTGATGGTCGATACACGCGAAGCGGTGGAAATCACCGAGGAGGCAAAAGCGGTGGAATGGAAAAGTTACGTTGATAGCTGGAAGGAAAAACCATGAAGCTTGCGACCTTAAAATCCGATGGGCGCGATGGCACATTAGTTGTAGTCAACCGCGCGCTTACCAAAGCAGTTAAAGCAGAAAATATTGCGCTGACATTGCAGGCAGCGCTCGATAATTGGGTAGTGATTTCGCCAAAACTTACAAAGCTTGCCGAAGAATTGGAAGCAGGAAAGGCCAAAGATAGTTTTGCACTGGATGTTGCTCAACTGCATTCGCCCTTGCCGCGCGCCTATCAATGGGCGGATGGTTCGGCATATGTGAATCATGTAGAGCTGGTGCGCAAATCGCGCGGAGTAGAAATGCCGGAAAGTTTCTGGACGGATCCGCTCATGTATCAGGGTGGTTCCGATTCATTCCTTGGACCACGTGAAGACATCGTGCTTGGTGATGAAGCCTGGGGAATTGATTTTGAGGCGGAAGTCGCGGTGATTACCGACGACGTGCCGATGGGTGTGACGGCTGAACAGGCCAAAAAACACATCCAGTTAGTGATGCTGGTAAATGATGTTTCACTGCGCAATCTTGCGATGGCGGAGTTGCAAAAAGGCTTTGGTTTTTTTCAGTGCAAACCGGCGAGCAGCTTTTCGCCGATAGCACTTACCCCCGATGAATTAGGTAAAGCCTGGGATGGCGGCAAATTGCATCTGCCGCTCATTACGCATTATAACGGCCAGCTTTTTGGCAAACCCAATGCTGGGATTGATATGGTGTTTGATTTTCCCACCCTCATTGCTCACGCTGCAAAATCGCGCGAACTTGAGGCAGGTACTATCGTTGGCTCCGGTACGGTATCCAACAAAGACCGCTCAGTTGGCTCTTCCTGCATTGTTGAAAAACGCCTGCTCGAAAAAATGGAACACGGAGAAATCAAAACACCGTTTATGCATTTTGGCGATACGGTAAAAATCGAAATGCTCGATGAAAAAGGCGCCTCACTTTTTGGTGCCATTGAGCAAAAAGTTACAAAATCAGGAAATAAATTGTGATAAAACTTTATACCTATTTTCAGTCTTCGGCATCGTATCGCGTGCGTATTGCGCTTAACCTGAAAAATATTCCTGCCGAAATGATTTATGTTAATTTAGTGAAAGGCGAACACAGAACGGTGGATTATGCGGCGATTAACCCGGAGATGATTGTGCCGACGTTTATCGATGATGGAAAGATATTAAGCCAATCGCTTGCCATACTTGAATATCTTGAAGAAACCCACCCGGTTCCCGCGCTGCTGCCTTCCGAGCCTTTTGCGCGCGCTTATGTGCGCGGACTTTCCTATACTATTTCCAGCGATACCGCGCCCATTACTAATTTGAAGGTACGAAAATATATTGCAGGTACATTAAAACAACCTGAAAACGCAGTTGCAGAATGGATGCGTTATTGGATGGATGTGGGGCTTGCGAGTTTTGAGAAGGTGCTCGCGCGCTCTTCTCACAAGGGAAAATTTTGTTACGGTGATACACCAACTATGGCCGATTGCTGCCTGATACCGCAGATATATAATGCGCATCGGTGGAAATGCGATATATCGCCGTATCCGTTGATTTCTGGTATTGCTAAAGAATGTGAAACACATCCGGCTTTCATCGCAGCGCATCCTTCTAAACAAAAAGACGCAGCGTAGATTTATTTCCCATGCTCTGCCGCAACGCTCCCTGCATGGAAGACTTTATCTTCCGGCAAAATAATATAAGGCTCAATATCAGGTTGCCCGCGGAGTTCTGCGTAAACAGGCGTAAAGTCGGGCAGGGTGGCGTCAAATAACTGCTCGAAGTTGTCGATTACAAAATAACTTTCCTGTAATTTGTCGTAGCGATATTCGGTGCGCATTACGCGTTTTAAATCAAACCCGATGCGATGCGGTCGTGTGCTTTCCAAACAATAAATCGATTCGGTTTTGGAAGAGACAATACCGGAGCCGTAAATTTTGATTCCATCCGGCGTTTTAATGAGGCCGAATTCCACCGTGTACCAGTAAAGCCTTTCCAAAAAGCGTAACGCATGCAGATTTTCCGCTTTCACGCCACCTTTGCCGAATTCCTGCATATAGTCGGCGAATATGGGGTTCATCAGCATAGGCACATGGCCGAACAGATCGTGAAAAATATCCGGCTCGGCGAGATAGTCTATCTGTTCGCGTGAGCGTATCCAGTACGTTACCGGGAAACGGCGGTTGGCTAAATGGCCATGAAACACATCGCCGGGAATGAGGCCGGGTACGGTGACAATCTGCCAGCCGGTTGCTTTTTCTAAAATATCACTCATGCGGCGGAAGTCAGGAATACCTTCGGCAGTAACACCGAGTGCTGGCAGGCTTTGCAGATATTCATCGCAGGCGCGACCCACCAGAAGTTTTGACTGGCGATTGAACAATTCACGCCAGATGGCATGATCTTCCTGCGTATATTCATCGAAACGATGCTCGCAGGTGTAATCGTCTTTCATATCGGGTGGATGGAAATCCGCGCGCATGGTTGTATCCTTTCTAAGCAATTATACAGATTATCTATTTATTAATCAATCAGGAGTACTCTCAAGAATAGCGCAATAAGTTGCAGCCATTCTCATTCTTTGTTAATGTAATTTACGATGGTCAATACTTCCGCACGCCAGAACAACTTTGATTTTATACGATTTGCGGCTGCAACCCTGGTGTGGTTTGGGCATTGTTTTACGCTCTATGATTATAATGCCCCTATTCGCGCCCTTGGTTTGCAGGTTTGGGGTGTGCATATTTTTTTCATTATCAGCGGATATCTGGTGACCTGGAGTTATCTGAGGCACATAAATTGGCGCGTTTTTGTGAAAAATCGCGTGCTGCGCATTTATCCCGGATTAGCAGTTACAGTACTATGGGGAACTTTCTTAGTAGGCCCTTTAATCACTCTATTTTCGCTGCATGATTATTTTTCCAGTCGCGATTTATGGCAACGCTTCTTTTCCTGCATATTACTTACCCAAATTGATCTTGGTAGCCATTTCTGGTCACATTTAATTGCTTCCTCCGGCGTGTATTTGCAACTGCCGGGCGTGTTCAGTGACAGTTCACATGCACTGGAAATATTTAACGGATCATTATGGACCATCCCGTTGGAAGTCCGTTGTTACGGAGCAATTGTAATCTTGGGGTTGCTGCGAGGATTAAAAATACTGCCCGTCTTGTTTTTAGTATTTTTGTTATTTTATTGCTCCAATAAAGTGGGTGCCGGCCCGACAGAATGGGCGATGTGGGATTATATTAGCTTTGCACTCGGAGCATTATTTTACCTTGCCCGCGATACTATTCGATTCAATGGACGGTATTTGATTTTCTTCTTATTACTATTTTCAGTGGTCTTCTGGGCACCCGCAAATGGTTTGCGCATATTATTATGCCTGATTGCTTTGACTTATATTGTCCTATGGTTCGCTTTTTTGAAACTTCCGCATATTGGGAGTTTTGGAAAATACGGTGACTTTTCCTATGGCATATATCTGTTTGCCTGGCCAGTGCAACAATTATGCTTGAGTTTACTTAGCAGAAATAATTTTCCGGAGTTTATGGTATTAAGTTTTGTGATCACCTTTGTTTGCGCGCTTGTCTCATGGTTCTTGATAGAAAAGCCAGCGCTTTACTTAAAAGAATCGAGTATTAGAAGTAACTTAAGGAGTGACTGCCTTGAGGCTAAGTAATTCCCAGTTTCCGGGTGAGGCTTCTTTTATTCTGCATTCAGTTTTTGGTTTGCTCGGATCCGCAAAGCTCACTGTTATATTATATATCCCATCTTTTTCAATTTTCACCGGAAAATAGGAAAAAAAACCAAATTTTACTCCCCGTGGATCATCAAGGCTTTTGGTAACAAATTGCAAACATTGATACTGCGCATCATTTTTTTTGAGCTCTTCCGGACTAGTATCATTAGAAGGCAGAGCGGAAGCGTTGCCATAGATGAGTAAGGCAATGGCAAAAATGGAAAGTTCAATCAACGTTGTGAGCTTAAACTTTAGCATTTATACCTCCTCATAGTATTATTGAATTATTAGAATTGTTTGCGGCGGAAATCTGCAATAGTTGCCAGTATCAGCAAGGGGATAAAGATAACGGCCTGAAGTATGAAGAATTTAATATCTTCTGAATATCTTACGCCGTAGCTAAGCCAGTCGGTTTTCGCAAAGAAATCGAGCCTCGGCATGATAATGGAAACCCCTTTGAGGGCATAAATAAGAATATAATTTACCCAGGGTTTCTCAAACCCAAAGGCGGCTTGCGAGGTTTCTATAAAATACGCCATCATCCTTGCCAGTATGTAAAATGCCATGCTTGCCATCACCGATATAAATCCACCGCGCAGCGTAAAAGATGTAAAAAGCGCAATGGCGACGGCAAGCCAGCATTCCAGCAATAATGACAGCGACCAGTAAGCAAAGCCACTCCAGCTGATTACTCCCTGGAAGGCAAGTAATGTAACCGTGGCGATGACGTGCAACAGGGCGATATTTGCAAAACCGAGCCAGTAGGAGATGACTAAATTTGCCCTTGTAATAGGCCGTGAGAGAAACACATCTATTTCGTGGGTCGCAAATGCACTGCTTAAATGATAGCAGACAAAAATGATGAGTCCGGTAACAATCATCAGGCGTGCGGCGCTACTGCTGTAGGATAATGTCAATTCGCGTGTATTAGTGGGAGCGGTGGCGCCAAGCATATGCGCAATTACCGCTACGCCCATTACGCCCAAAAGCAAAACGTAGAACATATTGTCGCGTAGTGCAGTCAGAAATATATAGCGGATATTAGTGAACATAAAATTTTCTAGATAGAGAAAACATGTATATAGTGTTATAATTATAAATAATACTACTATAAATCAACTGCGAAATGCTTGCCTTCTTTTGAGGGAAGAGATATAAATCACAGGAGACAATTTAATACATGGAGCATTTGATGTCAGAATCTCATTCAAAATTAAAAAACACAAATAAGGCAGAATCAGGCTTTACGCTTATCGAACTTTCCATTGTGCTGGTTATTATCGGTTTGATTGTAGGTGGTGTGCTGGTCGGCCAGGATTTGATTAAGGCCGCTGAAATCCGCGCTACCATATCGCAGATTGAAAAATACAATACAGCGGTAAACACCTTCCGTAATAAATATAATGCTATTCCGGGTGATATATCTCAAGCTTCGGCAAGCTCTTTTGGTCTTTTTACTTTGACCACTATAACTGGTTATGGTTCGGGTGACGGTAATGGTCTCATTGAAGGCTATACTAACGGTACTAGCAGTGGTCAGGGCGCTTTCACGGGTGAACCTCCTGCCTTTTTCCGTCACATGTCTGATGCAGGGTTCATGGATGGCTCTTATGGCAGTGGCAGTGCTACCGCTAATACGATCACTGCATCTACCGGCGCTGTTGCTTCAAGTACGAATACAACCGCTTTGGTGAACAACTATATACCCCCAGCAAAGCTTGGTCGCGGTAACTCTGTCACCGTTGGTTCAGCTAGTGGCGTGAATTATTTCGTCATTGCAGGTATCACAGGTCTGAGTACTTCTGGCGTCTATACGGAGTCGAGCACGGGAAACCTTACTCCGCAGGAAGCTTATAATATAGATAAAAAAGTGGATGACGGTATTCCGTCTACTGGTTCTATAGTTGCGCTTGATCCCCATACTACAAGTCTTGATTCGACGAATGTCGGGTTTTCGACACTTGCGGTTGCTGCAACCAATGCTAACTGCGTTGTGGGCGGTCCTCCTACGACGGGGTATGTAGTAAGCTATACAGGTCAGGCTTGCTCATTACGCATTAAATTTAACTAATATGCTTATGTAAGAATCCAGGGCACCACTTACAGTGGTGCCCTTTTTATTATCCACAAAACTATGCATATTTTTGTAACGGTCATTTTATTTACGAGCGGGATTTACCTGGTATTGCTCGGGCTGGGGAGAAAATTACTGCCCCTTAAAATTCGCGGCCGTGAAGAAGTAAGGTGGCTTGGGCAATTGCTGATTATAATAAGTTTCTTCAGCCTGCTTTCCTGCTTTGGAATATCTATGCATCAAATCAATGAATGGATTGGAGAGGTGTTGACTACCGGAGGGGCGGGGAGCACGGGGTAATTTACGTACCCGTGCTTTTGTAGTTATTCAACGCTCTGGCTTTCTCAATTGCGCTCTGAATGCCCTCGCCAATACGTTTTAGTGCTGCTGTGTCTGCACTGCACGAGATGCGTACAAAGCCATCTTCGGGCTTGGTACCAAATTCTGAAAGCGGGGTAACGCCTACGGGATTTTTCGTATCTGCCAGCAATTGCAATGCAATATGAAAATCACTTTTGATGGTAGTGCTCATGAGCTGTCCAGTGAACTCTGGTTGTGCTTTGCAAATTTTAGTGAGCAATGCTACAGCTTCCTTGGAAAGAGGCGTGCCGATCATTTCGTGTAAATCACCCACTACAATGTAGCCATGCGTGAACGCTTCGCCCAACGCATCCGTACCACATTCTTTTAATGCACCACGCATATAAGCAACCTTGGGTGCATAATAATCAGATATCGCTTGTCTTGTATCAGGGTCTTGCACAAGGGCACGATAGGTTGGCACGGCAGCGATTTGTCCAAGTAATGGCGCATGCAATACCAAGTTATAATGTGCGGTTTTTAGTGGCTCGATAATTTCATGAGGTGCTACCAGAATACCGATACGCTCACCTCCAAGCCCATTTTTGGAAAACGTGCGAAGCACTACCGAACGGTCAGCAAGGTCAGGGGCAAGCGTCAACAGATGAGTGAACTCTGGCGCTTTGCCATCCACAGTTTTTCCGAGCATCACGTCGCTATATACATCGTCAAATACCAGATTAATGCCAGGAGATTGCCGCAAGACGTCCGCAATTTTTGAAAGCTCTTCTTTTGATGGCAATGTGCCGACAGGATTTCCCGGCAGATTAATGATCAGCGTTCCTTTGACATCAGTGATGGAGCATTTTTGTTTTTTGCTCAAACTCTCAAACGCATTCCGAACGCCATTCGCAGTAAGTCCGGTTTTTAAAATATTAATAAGCGGCTCAAAATCCTTGCCGTACTCTTTAGCCAAATCACTATAAAGCGGGTAATATGGTACTGTTGCGATATAAGGCCCTTCCAGCACTTTATACACCGCATTCATTCCCGAAGTGTTCCCTGCAGTCAGAAGCATATGCTCAGCGGTGCAGGGGATTTTATAATCTTCTGCAAATAATTCTGCTAATGCTTCACGGATTTCCGGAGTGCCTTGCCAGTGGGTGTATTGGATAGGGGCTGGGTTTGCTTCCAGTTCTGCAATATATTTTTTGATGTCAGTGAGGGCAGACGGAATTACCGGAGTCGAAGGAATTCCGAGCGTGCCATCGGCAACAGGCTGCAGGCCATCTTTGATGCGTGCTCTGGAAATAACTTTTGCCAGATTGCCAATAAGCTGCATGCCGGAAGGAGCTGTCGCTTCCGCTTTATAGGATATATGCATAAGAATAATCTTTAATTATGTATTGCCCATATAAAGCAAAAAGGCTTGAAAAACAATCATTTCTTGCCCAAAAGCGCCGAATGAAGGCTTTTATCGGCGGTTTTGCCCAGCCATATAGCAAAAAATGCGTTACTTAATTCCGGATCCCGCAGGCGTGCAATAAGTTCGCCGTTTAGAAATAAACGCGAATCTTTACCAGGCAGTGCAAGTCCAACCAATTCATCACCATCATTAACTTCAGGTAAAACTGCCTCAAGTTTCTTTCTCCATTCGGCAAGTTTTCTATCATCCACCCCTTCTTCGCGGATACTGTCGGTTGTTGAATCCACTATAGTGCTTTTTGAAAGGCTGCGATCATAACTAATCTGTAATGCATAAGGTTTGGATTTATCAAACTTGCCATTGGGTGCCCACAAGGTCGCATGGTAAATGAGAAACCCCAGTTTTTTGTATGTGCCGCTGCCGACTATTGAAAGTGCAGCAGATGTTTGATCACTCACCGCATCCGGCAATGTGTTATCGGCCCATATTATTGCGGGAGTGCAGAGATAGAGGAGAAGTAATATTATATGAATGCGCATAGAATACAAATTGGCCTATACGGTATATTTTTCCTATAAGTCATAGGGTAAGAAATATAAAGCTCCTCACAAGAGGCTGCGGAATATTATTCGCGGATATGGGCGAGGAAGGAGGCGACCTCTTTTTCCATGTTACCCGATTGTATAGTAAGCATTTTTGCCGCTTCATTTACCTGCTTTGCAGATTTGTCAGTTTCCACTGAAGACTGCTGAACCTTATCCATGCTGGATGATACACCGCTTACCAATGAGGTGACATTCTGAATATTACGGCCGATTTCATTGGTTGCTGCACCTTGCTCTTCAATGGCTGCAGCAATGGAGGTGGATATGGTATTCATATCCAGGATAGTGGTACGCACATTGGAAAGAGCGGCGGCAACTTCCTTGGAAACTTTCTGGATTTCATTCACTTGACCTACAATTTCATCGGTTGCCTTGCTCGTCTCGCCTGCAAGGCTTTTTACCTCTGAGGCGACGACCGCAAAACCCTTGCCTGCCTCGCCTGCACGCGCTGCTTCAATAGATGCATTAAGCGCCAGCAGGTTAATCTGCTTGGCAATATCGCTGATAAGCGTAATGACGGTGCCCACTTTATCGGCCACACGGTTTAATTCGGTAACAATAAGATCGGCGCTTTTGGTTTGCTCCACGGCGGTGCTAGAAATATTGGTGGAGTTATTGACCTGTAAAGAGATTTCCCGGATGGACATGGAAAGTTCTGCTGCGGAAGCCGCTACCGAGTTTGCATCTTCTAATGTTCTGCCAATGGCGGTAATCACTGTTTTTGTGCAAGTGTCCGTATTGGAGGCTGATTCCAAAACCGAGCTTGCCGCGTTGAAAAGTTGTTTTCCTGCTGAAGATACGGTTTGTAGAACACCAGCGCTTTTTGTATCAAATTCCTCAATACGCTCTTCCATTCTATGCTGACGCTCAGCTTTTGTTTGTTGTTCTTTTTGGTCTCTTGCGGAACGTTCGCGTTTTTCCAAAAGGACGGTTTTGAATATTTTGATATTGCGCGCCATGCTGCCAATTTCGGTCTTATCATTTGTATAGGGTATCTCGACGTCAAGATTATCCTCGGTGAGTGCGTGCATGGTTTCACCAAGGCGTTGTACAGGTTTGGTGGCTATGCGGTAAAGAATAACAGCGACCAGAATATTGACGGCTAGTGCGACTATAATCTGCAGTACTAAATCATAGAAAAATATAGCACTTGCCTCGGTCCCAAATTTTTCTTCCACGTGCAAATAGCTTTTAATCCCGAAGGATACACCGACCAGGGAAAGGAAAACAGCGACAGATTGTAATCTGACGGACAGGCTGCGGGATAATTTGCTAAGTATCATAACGGGACATATAGACTAAAATGATTCGTAATCCAAGACATGATGATAAAATATTACCATTATTTTCTGGCGACTGTTTCTCACATATCACAATAAAAAACATAAAAATGACAGTTAGCCTGAGTTATAGACCTAAATCATGAAATTTTACAGTATAAATTAGCCCATCTTAATAATTTCGTAACAATATTATGTTATGCTAGTTCCAAATTAAGAAAGGTAAGGCTGTGCAGGATAACGGCAATCAAGGGGAGCAGGAAGTCACAACCAGTCCGCGACTGGCTTTTGGTAAGGTCAGGGATACTACTCTTGGTGCTGCTGATTATTACCGATTTTTGCCGGGATATAAGGACGCGGTCACGACCGGGACCGAGCTTTATCATGACCTTTCCGGACTTGCATATGCACCTGATCCGCCCATTCCCACTCTGCAACAATTGACTATGCATCCAGATAGTCGCTCGGCCTTGATTATCAGCAGTATGTTCATGGTTGCAGAAAACGAGAAAATGGTAAAAGAACAGCTAAAAATCAGCAAAGCTATCGAAAATTGCGCCAATTATTCTATTGATTCAAAAAATAATGAATATTTGCAATGTATAGATGAGGCTACGGGTGCATATTGTGCAAAAAGAGCGCCCCTTATAGATTTTAACATCCGCGATCCCGAGAATAATTCGCACCTGCCCCATTTCCGGATGATTACACATCACTGCGATCCTCAAACCGGCTTTAATGCTTATGCGTTTTATAATGAGGAAAGTAAATCAGTGATATTTGCATATCCCGGTTTGGACCTAAAAGATAAGATGGATATGAAATCTTTGCGGGATACATTTCATAATCAGCAGAATCCGCAGATGAATTTTGTGCCTGAGTTTATGGAGCACACAGTGCAGGAAATTATCAGGCAAGGATTGCCGGTTGAGAAAACTGTGATTAATGCCCACTCGCTCGGTGCAGGTTCCGGGCTCGCGGCCACTGCCTGGTGCATAAAGCATCCTGATAAAATGCAAACACTGGGTGCGGATATTCCTAAGCTTGTTCTGCTTGAAGGTTGGGATGAAACAAGAGAGGCAAAACGCGTTGCGAGTACATTCGACTTGCCTATAGACAAACTAAAACAGCAGGCTATATCGGTCAGAAATTATCCCGGCACACTAGTAAATGTGGATAATAATCCACCCTTTGGAAGCAAGATCAATGCGATTATGGCGCCGACGTTGGATGTAAGCGCTTTTGCCCCGATAAACCGCAATATGGCACATAAAGCAATGATTATGGCGGGCGATATGCTTGCAGACAAAGCAGGAGTAGTGGAAAATTTTAAAGGCGAGTTCAAGCCAATGCATTTTATTACAAAGACTGGCTATCCGATACTTACGGCTCCGGGAGGAATATGGGGATTCATGGCACAATGCATTGCAAATGAGGTAGAAAAAATAAAGAATTATTTCATGGGCAATAGCCCACAACCCGTTCACAGTTTTCAGTCGCAGGTACATCACGCAGCGGGATGGAGCAGGTATTAAATGATTTGGTCTGATCCTCGGGAAAAAATGGCTAAGAATCTTGTGAGACGTGGTTCTGCCACTATGGATGAGATTCTAGAAGCTAATTTCGGAGAATGGCCTCCTAGGGGGCTGGAGATAATTGGAAAGAATGATCAAGTTGTACAAATTATGTCCATAAGGGAATTGGACCGCGAAGATTATGACGGATATCCATTATACCTAAGATTGTGGGGCATGATAAATATAGAAGATGAGGGGAAAGCTGAACTAGCGCATGGACGCAAAATTGGTATTAGTAAGTTCTTATCATTTAAGAATACGCTCTTAGGGCGCAGTAGCCTAAATTCGCTTTTAGGGCATGAAGGCACCCATATTTTGCAGGGAGATCACTATTATAGGGCAGACGAAATATTTGGCACTAAAAATGCTGAAATGGTATGGGCTGAACAA
>JABDCC010000019.1 GCA_013288335.1 Alphaproteobacteria bacterium | reverse complement strand
ATACCAAGATTCTTGCAAACGGCTGTAATCAGGTCAGAGCGGTTCATAGTGTAGAAATGGAATTTATCAATTCCTTCTGCAATGAGTCCGGCGCATTGCTCGGTGGCAAGCTCTATAGCGGCTTTGTCTCGCGCCGCATGGTCATCGTCCAGTGGATCAAATTTCTGCACAATGGCATCAGGAATGGAGGTTCCGCACATGGCTGAGAACCGTTTCAACTGACTAAAATGTCCAATCGGAATCATTCCTGGTACGATTGGCATTTTAATCCCAGCCTTTGCTGCATTATCGCGTAGGCGCAGGAAAAATTTATTATCAAAGAAATATTGAGTTATTGCGCGCGTAGCACCCAATTCATCCTTCGCCTTTAATACTTCAATATCTTGTTCCAGCGATTTTGATTCTGGGTGCTTTTCTGGAAAAGCGGCAACACTGATTTCAAAATTACCAATCTTTTTTAAACCACGAAGCAAATCGGTCGCATGGGCATAGCCATGTTCATGAGGGACGTAATTTATCGTGCCTTTTGGCGGATCCCCACGAAGTGCCACAATATGATGTATCCCCGCATTCCAATGGTCACGCGCCACATTGTCCACCTCATCACGCGTCGCTCCGACGCATGTCAAATGTGCAGCTACCTTCATATCGGTTTTTGCGAGTATTCCTTTTGCAATCTGGTGCGTATAATCACGTGTCGTGCCACCTGCGCCGTAAGTAACCGATACAAATAATGGGCGTAACAATGCAAGCTGTGTAATGGAATCCCACATTTTTCCTTCTAAATCCTGAGTTTTGGGCGGAAAAAACTCGAATGATAACTGAACATTCTTGGACAAGCGGGACTTCCTTAAAGAATTTTGTATATTATTTTATATTGATTAGTTTATTAATGACATTACACAATGTGGCAATTAAGCAACAAACACCATCAATAGTACGCCGATTGCAAAAATACCTATAATATGCGATCAAATCCGTGTCATAAATAACTCACAATTTTGTGCAAAATTCATAATTAGTTAGTAATTATAATATATATTCAATTTAGATAACGTCAAATATGGCGGCTAAATTAGAATAAGAGGAAGAAATGAACCAGAACAATACTTATATAAACCCCGCTAAATTGGTGCTTATCAACCTATTTGTGCTCTGCGCACTGGTAACATTGCCGGGCTGCGCCAACAAGACTCCGGGCGAACCACTCAAGGTTTCTGCGGCTAATGCAGATTCAGATTCTGATTCAGCCCCTTCAGATAACCACGATCCGCTTGAACCACTCAATCGCGGCATTTTTAAGGTCAATGAAGTTCTGGATGGAATGCTCCTCAGACCTCTTTGCCATATATATCGTGGTGTAATGCCTGAATTTGCGCAAAATGGCGTTAGAAATGCATTGGATAACCTTGCTTCACCGGTTGTGTTCTTAAATTCCGTATTACAAAACGATCCTAACAATGCTGGTAAAACTTTAGGTCGCTTTGCCATCAACTCAACTGTTGGTATTGCAGGTCTCTTCGACGTGGCTAAAGAGATAGGCATCAAAAAAGAACATGCTAAGGATTTTGGTCAAACCATGGGTGTATATGGTGTAGGAAGCGGCCCATATCTCATGATTCCGATACTTGGTCCCTCCGACACACGTGATATACTTGGACGTGTAGCGGATGTTCTGTCGGATCCGTTCACCTGGATACTTACAGCAGATGAATCTTATGCCAGGGCCGCCGTGGACGGCTTAGTCCGCCGCAATGATCTTATGCCGCTTACCGATCGCGTCTACCGTGATTCTCTGGATCCTTATGCAACTTTCCGCAGCGTTTATCTGCAACATCGCGAAAATGCTGTGCGTAATTATCTTGGCGAAGATTCAGAGCTTTCCAGAAGCAAGGATGCAAAATAATTCCTCCGTCGGCACCGTATTTATATTTGCATAAAATTGGTGTCGACAGCAGCCCGGCTAACTGCTAGAAGCCAATCATTATAATTTATTTAAGGAACCTCCAATGCTTGCGAAAATGTTGCACGCAAAAATGTTTTTTGCATTATTTGCCCTGTGCCTTGTATCTGGTTTTTCTCTGCCTGCATCCGCTGATGATGCGGATAGCTCAGCCGATTCAAAAAAACAGGCTAGTGACTTTGCCAATTCTCTAGGCCACAAAGCCCTCGATGTCATTACCTCTTCTGCCTCTAAAGAAGACAAACAAAGCAAGCTTGAAGAACTATTTGTTGAGAATGTAGATATTGAAGCGATTGCCAAATTTGTGCTGGGGCGTAACTGGAAAGTTGCAACCGACGAACAAAAAACAGCTTATCTTGAGAATTACAAAACCTTCATTATTGCGCATTATACTTCTAACCTTACCGAATTTACCGATGCTAATTTTGAAGTAACCAAAGTAACTGCAGATGATCGTGGTGGAAATGTGGTTACTATGCACTTAAAACGTCCGAATGCCGATGATGTAGTAGTGGATTACACGGTACGCAAAGGCAGCGATGGCGCACTCAAAGTATATGATATTACCGTTGAGGGCGTAAGCATGATAACGACACAACGTTCGGAATTTTCCTCCGTGGTTTCCCAGCATAATCTGGATTATCTGATTTCACAGCTTGCTGAGCGCAGTAAAAAAGAAGAGAAGCCAGCTAATCAATAATATGGAAATCGCGCTTTATCAGCCCGACATCCCTCAAAATCTTGGAAGCATCTTGCGTTTGTGCGCATGTATGGACGTTGTATGCCATATTATTGAACCTTGCGGTTTTATCCTCGATGATAAACGCATCGCTCGCGTGGCGATGGATTATATAGAGCATGTGAAATGGCAGCGTCACAGCTCTTGGGAGCAATTTAAAAGCACAACAAAATCGCGCATCATCCTGCTCTCCACTAAAGCCAAAACCAATTACTATGATTTCAAGTTTGAACCATCAGATATTTTGTTATTTGGCCGCGAAAGTGCCGGAGTTCCACAGGAAGTTGCCGATTATGCCGATGCTGTTTTAAAAATCCCGATGAACCCCGGAACGCGTTCGCTGAATATAGCACTGAGTGCCAGCATGGTGCTCGGTGAGGCATTAAGGCAAACCGGCGCTTATTCATAATAAATTAACTATCTTGCGTTATACTTACGGCGTAATCATGATGGTGACACAATGTCCTATATCTCCAACCGTATAGTCAATCGCCTGAATATTCACAGCGTCCTGCATACAGCAGGGTTCAACCTTGCGGGCAATTTTTTTATCATCTTTCTTTTGTCGCATCATTTTTCCGCTGTGAGCTTCTTTCTTTATCTTCCCCTGATCTTGATGCTGCGTTTTGCTTTACGCCCTATCGTGCTTTATATTGCGCCACGCATCGGTTCACGGCGCACACTTTATATCGGTGTATGTTTCTTTGCCGCGCAATATATTTCGCTCGCCTGGGTAGATGGTATTGACGGTGCATTCGCATTATATTGCCTGTTATGTGCGCTTGCTGATATTTTCTACTGGACCCCATATCACTCTATCTTTTCTTTTCTGGCGGATGATGCGCATCGCGGCAAACAGATCAGCGCACGCGAAGCGCTCAATACGATTGCAACCGTCCTTGCACCGCTGGCGGGCGGACTGGCGATAGATTATTTTGGCGCGAAAGCTGCATTTTCCATTGGTGCGGTAATTGAACTATGTTCGATTATACCTCTATTATGTATCCCTAACATTCCGATTGCGCATAAACGTCCGCATGGCGCATTCAACGCCGTACGTGAAGGTGCATGCATATTCATTACCGACGGCTGGATTGCCATTAGTTTTCTTTATGCATGGGCCGTGATGCTGTTTAATTCCACCGGTTCGCATTATACAAAATTTGGTGGTGCCTTTGCCTTGGCGGGGTTAGTAGCGTCCCTGGCCGGATTGTTAATCGGCAAGATGATCGATGCAGGCCATGCGCAACGCACAGTTATTATCGGTGGCTTGTTTTGTATTGGCGCAATCATACTGAAGGCATCTGCAGGCGGAGATTTAACGGAAAAAATGGGAATCATGTCCATCTGTTCCTTACTTGCGATCAGCTATAATCCCATGTTGATGACCGCCATATATCGCTTAGCGGCAAAAGCTCCATGTACACTTCGCTTTATTTTCGTAACGGAAGGGTCTTGGGACATAGGTTCAACAAGTTGCTGTTTGGCCATTGCCGGACTTTTAAGCTGTGGCGCTCCCATCGGCTGGGCAGTCGCAATGGCTATCCCGGTGACATTGCTACAAATGGTATTATTATACAAATTTTATAAACAGTCTATGCCTGCGCGGCTGGTAGATTTGCCGCAATAACTTCCATAAACTCCTCCACCGCCTTGCCTGCTCCTTTTGGGTGTTCCCAAACATAACTTAAAACACCTATAAAATCTGCGCCCGCTTTTACCAGTGGCGCACAATTTTGCGGAGTCATGCCCCCAATAGCAACACATGGGATTGTGGTATAGGTCGACCATATTTCGACTATTTCCGCTGTGGGAACTCCCCATTTATCTATTTTTTCCTGCGGCTTGGATTTGGTCGGAAAGAACGCTCCAAACGCTACATAGTCGGCACTTGCCTCAGCCGCATCAATTGCCATATCACGCGAGGCATGGCAACTTACACCCACCACCCTTTGCCCGCCGATTATCTTGCGCGCATCCTGCACGCTCATATCTTCCTGACCTAAATGCACCCCATCTGCAGCACATTGCACGACTAGATCAGCGCGATCATTGATAATAAATGCGGCCTCATATTGATGGCAAATGGGGGCAATCTTCTCTGCTGCTGCAAGGATCTCAGCATCTGAAGCATTCTTTAAGCGAAGCTGAAAAGATTTGACTCCACCTGCCGCAAAAGCTTCTTCCATAACCGGTATAAACTTAGGTAATTCAATCTGTGTAGGGGAAATAAGATAGAGCGAGCATTCAGACATTATAAAACCTCAAATGATGTAATTTGGGATGTTATAACCTTATTAAAGGTAATAAATCTATATTTTCTCACAAGAATGCTTAAATAACTCAACGAAAAAACTTGATTTACTAGGCAATTCTCAGGTAAAAAACTCCCTCATATTTGTAATAGGAGAGAAAAAACATGGTAATTGCAGCAAATTTAGGTTTCCCGCGTATTGGCGGACAGCGCGAATTAAAAAAAGCGCTTGAGAGCTACTGGAAAGGTGAACTCACCGAACAGGCGCTCAAAGACGTAGCAAAAGAGCTACGCAAAACCCATTGGAACATCCAGCACCGCGCTGGCATCAAACACGTTCCCTGCAATGATTTTTCTTATTACGATCAAGTGTTAGATACTATCGCACTTGTTGGCGCTATCCCGGAGCGCTATAATTTTAAGGGCGACAAAGTTGATTTAGCCACTTATTTTGCTATGGCTCGCGGGGTACAAAACAAACACGAGCATAAGCACGGCGAACAATGCACACACGCGCATGATGCCTCAGCGATGGAAATGACCAAGTGGTTTGATACCAACTACCATTATATTGTACCTGAATTGCATTCTGGTCAGAAATTTGCGCTTTCTTCCGATAAGATTTTTGAAGAATTCAAGGAAGCAAAACTGCAGGGCTTGCATACCCGCCCTGTATTGCTTGGCCCGGTTTCTTTCCTTCTGCTTGGCAAAATGAAAGGTGGCGACGCGAAATCCACCTTGTCACTGCTTTCTGAATTACTTCCGGTGTATGAACGCATCTTGAAACAGCTGGCCGCACTTGGCGCTGACTGGATCCAGATAGACGAACCCTGCCTCATTCTTGATTTAAATGATGAAGCACGCAAAGCATACAAAACCGCTTACGATAAACTAAGCGCAGCAGCACCTGAGCTTCACATTATGATTGCCACCTATTTTGGTGACTTACGTGAAAATCTTGAAACTGCGGTTTCACTTCCCGTTGCCGGTCTTCACATTGATTTGGTACGTGCGCCGGAACAATTGGATGCAGTGCTTGCTAAATTCCCTGCCAAAAAATCACTCTCACTTGGTGTGGTTAATGGTCGTAACATCTGGCGTGCGGATTTAGACGTTGCCGTAAAACAGGTAGAAAAAGCCGTAACTAAACTTGGCGCTGAATGGATACAGGTTGCGCCTTCCTGCTCGCTCCTACACACTCCTGTAGATTTGGATATCGAAGACAAACTCGATACCGAACTCAAAAGCTGGCTCGCATTTGCAAAACAGAAGCTTGCCGAAGTGGCAATCCTTGCCAAAGTTGGTGCTGAAGGTCAGGCTGCTGTGAAAGCCGAACTTGAATCTGCCCGCGCTGCACAAGAAGCACGCAAGACTTCAAGCCGTATTCACAATCAGGCTGTCAAACAGCGTGTAAGCAAGATTGATGCTTCCATGAAAAGCCGCAAGAGCCCGTTTGCTGCGCGCATTAAGAAACAGCAGGAAGCCTTGCAGCTGCCGCTTTTGCCCACTACCACCATTGGTTCCTTCCCGCAAACTGCGGAAGTACGTGCAAAACGCGCTGACTTCAAAGCAGGTAAAATCAATGCGGCTACATACGAAACCTTCCTGAAAGAAGAAACCGCACGCACCGTTAAATATCAGGAAGAAATTGATATTGATGTGTTGGTGCACGGCGAATTTGAACGCAATGACATGGTCGAATATTTCGGCGAACAGCTGGATGGTTTTACCTTCACTAAAAACGGCTGGGTGCAGAGCTACGGCGCACGTTGCGTGAAACCCCCGGTTATTTTCGGCGATGTGTCACGCCCCAAACCCATGACAGTGGAATGGTCAACCTATTCACAATCACTCACCAAGAAACACATGAAAGGCATGTTGACCGGTCCGGTGACCATCCTTCAATGGTCTTTCGTGCGTGACGATCAGCCACGTTCTGAAACTTGCCGTCAGATTGCACTGGCTATCCGTGATGAAGTTGCTGACTTGGAAAAAGCCGGCATCAAAATCATCCAGATTGACGAAGCCGCTATCCGTGAAGGCTTACCCCTTCGCCGTGCAGACTGGAAAGCTTACCTTGACTGGGCAGTGGAATCTTTCCGCATTACTGCCTCAGTTGCCAAAGACGAAACCCAGATTCACACCCATATGTGCTACTCTGAGTTCAACGACATCATCGCAAGCATCGCCGATATGGACGCGGACGTGATTTCCATTGAAACCTCACGCTCACAAATGGAACTTTTGGATGCCTTCGTAAGCTTTAAATACCCCAACCAGATTGGACCGGGTGTGTATGACATTCATAGCCCACGCGTTCCTGCACAGAACGAAATGGAAAGCTTGTTGCGTAAAGCATTGAAGGTTCTTTCACAGGATCAAATCTGGGTGAATCCGGATTGCGGACTTAAAACCCGCGGCTGGGCAGAAGTAAAGCCTGCGCTTGAAGCCATGGTCGCTGCTGCAAAGAAACTACGCAGCGAACTCAAAGAAAAGAAAATGGCGAGCTAATTAAAGCCATCCACTAACTAAAAGGGCGAAGGATTAATTCCTCCGCCCTTTTTTATGGCTTACATCTTTTCTAACTCATCAATCATTCCGGCGATCACATCAAGGCCACCTTGCCAGAAAGAAGATTTACTTGCATCAAGACCAAAGGGCTTCAGCAATTCCTTGTGACGATAGCGACCGCCAGAGGAAAGCATGGCGATGTATTTCTTCTCAAACACTTGTGCGTTGCCTTTTTTGCTTTCTTTCTCATAAGCGGAATAGAGCGAGTTCACTAAGCAATCACCGAATGCATAGGCATAAACATAAAACGGTGTATGAATGAAATGGGGTATATATGCCCAGAAATGGCGGTATTCCTGCGTTAACTTTACATGAGAGCCGAGTGCCTCCGACTGCACATCCACCCAAATTTGTCCAATTTGTTCTGAGGTCAACTCACCTTTTTTGCGTTGGTCGTGCACACATACTTCAAATTCGCACATGGCAATCTGACGCGCAACTGTCGCAAGCATATCTTCAACCTTGCCAGCCAAAATACTTTTGCGCCTTTCAGGGTTTTTCTCACGGCGCAACATTTCACGAAAAGTAAGTTGCTCACCAAACACCGAAGCGGTTTCAGCAAGGGTCAGCGCGGTATCAGCAAGTAAACCGCCCTGCTTTGCAGCCAACACCTGATGCACACCGTGGCCAAGCTCATGCGCAAGCGTCATCACATCACGAGCTTTGCCCTGAAAATTCACCAGCAAATACGGGTGAACGGAAGGAACGCAAGGATGTGCAAATGCTCCGGGAGCCTTACCGGGGCGGATGGCTGCATCTATCCAGTATTTATCAAAAAACTGTTTTCCGAGTTTTCCGAGCGTTGGTGAAAAAGCCATATAAGAAGAAAGCACCACTTCTTTGGCCTCGTCCCATGAATAGCTGCGCTCTGGCACTTTGGGCAAAGGTGCCGCACGATCCCAGTAAGCTAACTGCTTTTTACCAAGCCACTTCGCTTTGAGTTTATAATAACGGTGAGTAAGATTTCCGTAATTCTTACGCACCGTGGCAATCAGCGCATCCACCACTTCGTCTTCCACCTGATTGGCTATATTGCGTGATGAAATCGGGCGCTTGAAACCCCGCCACTGGTCCTCAATTTCTTTATCTTTGGCAAGCGTATTGGTAATCAGTGAAAATGTTTTAATGTTTTTCTCTAAGATTCGGCCAATTTCAAGCGCTGCTTCTTTGCGCACTTCTTCGCGTGTGTCAGACATCAGATGCAACGCCTGCTCCAGCGAAAGCTCTTTTTTGCCAATGGTAAAAATCAATCCGCCAACGGTTTCGTCATAATGGCGTGACCAGGCAGCGCGACCGGCAACCTGTTTTTCATGCAGGAGTTTTTCAATTTCATCAGAAAGCTGATAAGGCTTAAGCGCACGCAGCTCACGCAACCACGGCGCGTAATGGGCAAGCTCGCTGGATGAAAAAAGTTTTTTGGCCTGTGCATCGCTAATTTTATTGATGGACAAAGTATAGAATAATAAATCGGAGCTCAGCACCGTGAGCGTTTCCTGAATATTCTGGTAAAACTGCGCGATGGCGGGCTTGCTCATGTCGGCTGCATAAAGGAGCTGAGCATAGCTTCCGAGCTTGCCAAGTAGATCGGAAATCTGCTCGTATTCACTAATCGATTTTAGAAATTCTTTGGGCGTAAGCTTTGCAACTTTTCCTGAATAATCCTTAACGAACTTGGCTATTTTACTTTTTGCCATCTTAATATCCTGCTGAACTTTCGCGGAGTCGTAACTCTCGTAAAAATCTTTGAGATTCCAGCTTGGTAAGTCTGACTTTTTTTGTGCTGCGGTGGCCATTCTAATCCTCTAATTAATATGAATTTTTTATATATTTTAAAAGTATAGTTATAAAGAATCCCTACGGATGTGATGTAATAAAACTTTCATGAAATCTTCATAAAACCGTAATAATAATACAGTGTGAATATGCTATATTACCAGGGTTCTTTGTATTTTACACAGCTTCGTAAAAAACTAAACAAGTTTTAACGAGACTTCAAAATTTGTAACAATTAAATAATTAAAATAAATAAACACTTAAACTTAGGAAAATGGATGAATTAGAAACATTTGGAAAACTGCTTATAGATTATGCGGTTTTTATCAGAATTTTTATGCTTGTAGCCATCATAATAGCAATTTTAGCCGTATGGCTAAAGAAAAACTGGCTAGGAATCATATCTATGATTTTTGCGATGATAGCCATGTTATTAGCTATAGCTTATATAAGCAAAGAATTCTTTGAGTTGTGGAACATTTACTATTTCGTTATTGGTTTTTTGCCTGTTTGCATTCTGGCCGGAGGGCTACAGTCAAAGGAAAAGTAAATGTTTGTAAACTAGATGAGTCTCCCCAAAAGGAGACTCATTTTTTTATCCATAATTTAACAGACAAATTACTCAAGCGCCTGTTTTAAATTTATTTTGCCTGTCCCCCGCTCTGCCGCTTGTTGCTGAGAATGGTGCGGTTTCCATCCCGTCATAGTAATAAACTCAAAGGTCGCTGGCACGCTGCCATCCGGCAACCCAAAATGCTCATGATAATATTCTGCAATAGCACTCATAACCTCGCGCGGCGTAAAATAGCGATGCTGTTTCAGTAAAACATTACTCTCCCCCATCCCCCGCAGATCTTTCATGAGCGCGAAAGCATTATCGTAATTGACTGTAATGGTTTCACTGTTGATGACCGGAAGCGCAAATCCTGTACGTTGCAGCAGTGCACCCGCATCTCGCACCTCAACCAATGGTGAAAGCCTTGGGGAAAGCGCGAAACCATGTTTTATGGCCGCACCGGTAATCGATTCCCGAAGTTCTTTGAGTGTATTGGCACCGGGCAAAATCGCTATAAACAAACCGTCCGACTTCAGACATTGTTGAATCTGCACCAGCGTTCCCGGTAAATCATTGACGTGATGCAAAGACAAAACGCTGGTTATCACATCAAAAATATCCGGTGCAAAAGGCAAAAACTCCTCATCACACACCACCTGCGGCTTCATTGCCTCAGAAAAATCGCAGCTGATTATAGACTTTACCTGATTTTTGCCTCTTAAAATTTCAGCTAATTCGCTTTTATGAGAACCTATATCCAGCCCTAAATCAAACGTGCGAGCAATGTCGGCGAGGCAATCAGCCAGCCTTTCCACCGCTTCACGCTTCAAAAAATTATAATTATCCCAATCATTTGCAGAGCGGTTACGGCGCAAACGCAAAAGGTCACGGTCAAAAATGTTATTGCTGTTTTGGGTCATATCAGGGAGTATTTTTGCATGATCACACATTTACGCGAAAATATAGTAAAAGCCAAACCTATCCTTGCCCATTGGGCAAAAACCACTGCAAATACCTTATTCCCTGCGCGTTGTGCTAGCTGCCGCGAGTTGGTGGAAAAACATGGGGCACTGTGTTCTTCCTGCTGGCAGAATATCCATTTTATTACCGATCCCATTTGTTATAAGTGCGGCTTGCCGTTTGAATATAATATTGGAGAAATGGCGCTTTGTGCCGCTTGCATGAAGCAAAAACCCGCTTACACGGAAGCGCGCGCTATTTTTAAGTATGATGAAAATAGTAAATCCCAGTTACTCGCCTTTAAATTTCATGATAAAACCCAACTCGCCCCTGTATTCGGGCAATGGCTTGCGCGTCTTGCAAGCAGTTATGAAAATAAAGCCCATTTTATCATCCCTGTGCCCCTGCATTATATGAGACTCATGACCCGCAGGTACAACCAGGCTTCGCTCATCGCCCATGCATTGTCCAAAAACAGCACGTTTCCCGTTTTGCCAGATACATTAATTCGCAGACGCAAAACGATGGTACAATCGGGACTGAGCAAAAAAGAACGTGAAAAAAACGTGCATGGCGCTTTTATGGTGCCTAAAAACAAGCGCGAAGGGTTAAAGGGAAAATCGGTAATATTGGTCGATGACGTGATGACAACCGGTGCAACACTCGACGCCTGTAGCCGCACCCTGCATGACGCCGGGGTCATTGATGTTTATGTATTAACGCTGGCAAGAACGGTTATTGAATAAATAAAATTTTATTTCCAATAACGATACTATTAGCGTAATATAGCCTACTATTCATCAACCTACATTGCAGTAAACTATGACTTCGTCAAAACCCATGTTATTTCCGTCACTTTCGCTTGCTCAAATGGAAGCCCTCGCACGCTATGTGGGTTCGTGCTTGCGTAAAGGCGATATCGTTACGTTTTCAGGCGATCTGGGAGCAGGAAAAACCAGCTTTGCCCGAGAGCTTATTCGGTCTTTAAGTGCCAAAAACGTGCAGGTAACTAGCCCTACATTTGTTATCATGCAATCTTACGATGTAAAATTAGCCGATGGTTCCCCTGAACAATTATGGCATCTGGACTTATATCGCATAAAAAACGAGAAAGAAGTGCAGGAACTGGGATTGGAAGAAATATGGCCACATGTAACGCTTATTGAGTGGCCGGATATTATTAAAAATACTTTATCCAAGAAAAGACTCGATATTGTATTTAATTTTGTTCCATTTAAGGACAGTCGCAAGTTATCCTTCACAGGCGATGATTACTGGCAAGAAAAATTGCAAAGTTTTGAGGAAACTGCGTGAGCAGCGTGCTGACACGTTCTGAGACCATCGATAAATTTCTGGCCGATAATGAATGGCCTGGAGCAAAGCGAAAAATGCTTGCAGGAGATGCCTCCTTTCGTAAATACGAACGTGTGCATCTGGGTGAAAAACAGGCTGTTCTTATGGATTCACCGCCGGATAAAGAAGATATCCGGCCATTTGTGGCTATTGCTAATCAATTGCATGCGTATCACTTAAGTGCGCCTAATATCCTTGCAAAAGATGAGTATAACGGCCTTTTGCTGCTTGAAGATTTGGGCGATAATTTATATGCACGGGTTCTTGAAAATGAGCCCCATCTTGAGCAGGAATTATATTTTGCCGCCGCCGATGCCTTGATTGATTTATATAATAACGCAGAAACAAATCTCCATAAAAATGTTCCATTATTTGATATGGAAAAGCTTTTGGCACAGGTTTCATTATTGCCAGAATGGTTCATTCCTCTGGTTGCAGATAAAGAATATGCTCAGAAAATCAAAGCTGAATATATGGAGATATGGAAAAAGATTTTGCTCCAAATATCAAAATTAAAACCTGTGCTAGTACTCTATGATTTTCATGCTGAAAATCTGATATGGCTTCCAGAACGCAAAAATGCGGCGCGGGCTGGCCTGCTTGATTTTCAGGATGCCATGATCGGCTCCCCTGCCTATGATATGGTTTCATTTTTAGAAGATGCAAGACGCGATGTTTCAGCAAAAGTTGTTACAAAAACTATAGAGTATTATCTTGAAAAAACCGGCATAGAGCGTGAGAGTTTTATGGCTACCTATGCCATTCTCGGAGCACAGCGCAATTGTCGTATTGTTGGAACATTTGCACGCCTCGCCGTTCGTGATGGTAAAAAACGCTATTTGTCATTTATGCCGCGCATGTGGAAACATATTGAGCATGATATATCGCACCCCTTATTATCACCGCTGAAAAACTGGATAGATAGAAACATAAAACCCGAATGGCACCGTAAAGAATTCTGGGATAGGATTGCGCTATGATCCATGTCCCCAAACAAGCAATGATACTTGCAGCTGGCCTTGGCAAACGTATGCGCCCTTTAACGGATACAATCCCCAAGCCGTTGATTGAGGTTCATGGGTCAGCACTTATCGACCGGGCTATTGCTCAATTAGAGCTGGCAGGAGTTGAAAAAATCATTGTAAATACTTCCTACAAAGCAGATTTGCTTGAAGCTCACTTACAAAAATACACTTCTCCCCAAATCATATTATCTTATGAGGAAGAACCGCTGGAAACCGGCGGCGGCATAGCTAAAGCTCTTCATCACTTTAATGACATGCCATTTTTCTGCATTAACGGTGATGTTATATGGATCGATCACCAATCCCCTGCCTTAAAAAGTTTGGCACAGAAATGGAATAATGATCTGGATGCAGTTCTGTTATTGCACCCGACCCAGACGGCAATTGGCTATGAAGGGAAAGGTGATTTTAATGTAGCGGATAATGGTGATTTAATTCGCCGCGAAAGCAATGAAAAAGCGCCTTATATTTATACAGGGATTCAGATGCTACATCCCCGTTTGTTTCAAGGATGCCCAGCGGGTGCATTCTCACTTAATCTACTTTACGACAAAGCAATAAATGCATTTCCGACCAAGATTAAAGCAATCGTTCATGATGGCGTATTGCTGAATGTAGGCGATCCAACAGGCGTAAAACTCGCCGAAGAGTATATAAAAAAACACACGCTCTAGAGAGATATCTATCTACTGCCACACACCGGTAACGCTTGCGGGTTCTGTGCGGGCACAGAAGGCGTAATCACCACACCATCAACGGGCAACGCCATGCCCTGCCCTGAGGTTATGGTAATCATCGTAGTAGAAATACTTGCCTGAGTAAGACCTGATGGGAACGCAATGGTAGTCGCCGAAGAACCATTACCAAAAGACACCTGACCAGATCCATTAGAAGTAATGATGGTACTGGTTGGAATATTGACTGTTATGCCAGAGGTAAGTGCACTACTCTTACCGCCTGTGGTTACGATTGCGCCCTTTGGCACATCGATAGAACCACCACTGGAAAGATTAAGAGTAGCCTGACTACGCAAAGGAAATCCAACAGGTGTACCCGAAGGCAGGTTCAAGAATGAGTTGCTTGGAGGAGTAACACTACCGTTTGGAGCGTTCACATTGATATTAATCACTTTTCCAGTGGCATCATAATCCGCAACTGCAGACGTATACACGACAAGGAAATTATCATTAGAGACATCGGTTGTATTCACATAAAGCCCGGTTAAAGTAATATTAGAAACTTTTTGGGTTGGGGGATTCGTTGAATTATCGGTAACATAGGTGTAAGTGGCTGCACCAGGAATTAACCCAGCCTTATCCCATGCCTCTATCTCGGGCCATAAAGCAGAAGGTACATTCAAAGTTTGCTGAAAATAGGTGGAATCCACGGTAGCTGTCACTGTGTTTCCATCCTCATCCTGATAAGTAACCTTCACTGGATTTGTAAAGTTTTTAGGCGGTTGTCCACCCTGCATCGGTAAAATATTCGTACCATTCCCATAGGAAATAATCGTATCGTTTGCAGGTATGGTTATGTTATCGCCAGCATCCTGCCCATTAATTTTGGTAAAATTTCCACCTTCAGGTAATTGAATAATCCCTACCTGGCTAAGATCAAATTTAATAGCCTGATTAGTGGGCAAATGCAGAACCCCAGTACTGTCAGATTTATAGGATGTTGTTCCCGCAGTAACTGGTAAGCTGCTAGTTTTGGGCACCACTAAACTTACTTTATCCTGAGGCAACTGTAATGTACTTGGCATACAACTGACCGGAGCAATAATATTATTCACAACACTAAATGATCCTTGCGGGGTTAGCGGTGAGGGAGCACCTATGGTAATGTTACTTCCCATATTAAATTTGATCGCAGTCCCCACACTTAAATTAGGAGCAACTGTAACAAAGCCATTAGCCAATGGAATCGCGCCGCCGCAATCCAGTGGCGTAGGAAGATTATTGGTTAAACATCCCGCAGGCTGAGAAAGTCCGCTGGCTGTAGGAGGAACCA
Organism: Alphaproteobacteria bacterium; assembly: GCA_013288335.1. GTDB lineage: Bacteria > Pseudomonadota > Alphaproteobacteria > Rickettsiales > JABCZZ01 > JABCZZ01. Next base: position 13,940 of record JABDCC010000019.1, on the reverse strand, counting down.
TAATACTGCCGTCCGGCATAACTGTGGCACCGACAATATTCGTGCTATTGGACGAACTTCCGCCATTTACAGTTCCACCAGCACTGATACTTCCACTTACTGCAATACCTCCACTGACAATACCCGTACCCGCCGGCAAAATAGTGCCACCACTACGGGATGGCACAAAACCACCTTGTGTATTATTCGGTGATGTGGTGATAGCAACCGGGCAATTAATACTGCCATCAGTAGATGGTGCGCATTGAGCATGGACTGTTACGCCTTCACCACTTATAGCACCAGTGCCTTGATCTGGTCTTGCGACAATCGGTGGATCATCACCATTTAACACGCAGGCGGTTATTGCTCCGGCCCCGTTTGTTTTGCTATCAATTGCATCAGGCGTACAGGGGATACCATTTGCCATAGAAGGGCATTCCACTGTTTCCATATCACTTTGCTGTTTGCCATTTAAGGCAGCACATACTGCAAATGCTCCATGTGATATGGAGAGCATAGCACAGAACATTACAGAGAGTATTGCCGCCCGAGAAATTTTTGTAAAATGATCATCAATAATATATTTCATATATTTTACCTTACATCCTGAGTAGGACGGTAAATTCTAAAATGATCCCAGAGATTATACCCACTATTGCCTGGATCCGAGAACGTGCAAACCTGAAGTTTTGGATCCTTACAATTGCCGTTGCTGGTAAAGGTAAGTGCAGCAGGCACTCCGGTAGCAACCGTATAGCTTCCACAGGAATCATTTACAGTAGTGCCCGCAGGATACATATTCTCGTAAACCCAGCCTGGGAGATTTTGCCTGTATATGGTGCGTGTTTCGGTCTGGCCTATTCCCTCATAGTTAGTATTGCCACATACGTCAGGAAATTTACCCGTATTCATATCCTCTACGGTTATGAAAGTGTCATCCAACTGTTGCGTCTGACCGTTAAAATTATAGCTCCTGCATTGAGGTGTACTGCTAAGAGCAGAGGGGTGTGTAGCAGTGACCACGGCAACAAATGGCATAACATTAACGCCAGGCACTGCGGGAGCAACGTCATCATGAGTGAGGTAAATTATGTCACCCACTTGTGCATTACTAAGCCCTTTCAAAGTTCCTGGCCCTGAATAAGGCTGAGCACTCTGAGCTAGAGTATTAGCACCCTTGATACCTGTGCCGGAACCCGCCCCAGAAGCAGCGTTCGTACTTGGGAATTGATCAATCAAATCCGGATCACTTATATAGCCACGCCAGCCGAGTGCCCATTTCTGCGCTACTTTCTTTAATGGCGCCTGACCCGAAGCCGGCACAGGTACAGGATTTCCATTTGAATCGGTCATTTGATCTTGCAGGTCTGTATAATAAATTCCACCTACAGCCCTTAAAGCACCGTCCTCTGTACTGCCAGGTTTGTGTACTTTTTCATATTGCGGCAAGCAGTTTAAACCATAGGTACGCCACGAAGTAAGCTGATATTGCTTGAGCTCTTCCCAGCTTGTAAGCGCATCGATTGCTTCAGTTCCATCAGGATTGGTAGCTGAATTCTTATTCGGGTTTACCGGAAGAGAATAGCAGGAGTATTTATTGGCGGTGCCATTGCCGCCATATCGGCAATATTTAGCGCCGGTTTGGCCTCTGTTTCCATCTATGCCAACACCCATAATCACATCGTATGATCCTAAATCACAATCGGGGTTGTAGTTTCTTTTGGGGTCATGGCTTCCACCCGCAGCCGTACCTGCATCCCACCAGCGCATATACGGCATATGAACTACTGGCTTGCCTTCGACAGTTTTAGCTGCATTAGAGACGACTTTAAACATTGAGGTAAGATCAGTATAGTCATTCTCTGAGCTTGAGGCATCAGCAAGCAATGACTGATCCTGCGCCGGGCCGGTAAAGTAATCACTGAACCTATAACCTTCCGGTACGGGTTCTAATGCCGGATTGGATTTTGTATTGCGTATTTTGAGCGTATTTAGAGGAGCCAAAGCTTGCGCCAGATCATCACAACATTTCTTTATGCCAGCATCCTGATTGTTTTCTCCAGCCATCTGGATACAGCTTTTGCATTTAGATGGAACATTATCCTTTGTAACATCGTATTTAGTGCTGCAAACCGGCCATTTGTCTTGGGTATCGTAGTAAGATTTGCAGGCAACTGCCTCAATCCATTGGCCAGCAGGCGCACCCCACCACATTTTATCTGTTGATACATCTAAAATCTTAGCACTTGGATCAACGTTTTTCAGAGTATCTTCAACCGCTGTGGCATAATTAAAATCAAGAGCATCATATTCATATAGCCATTCTATTCCAGTTACTTCATATGCAGGATTTGGTATATAAACCGGTGTAAGCAAAGCCATCACCTGAACCCAGAAGCAATCCGTGTTTGCTTTTATACGACACCCCATGCAAGCAGTAAATTCTGCCTCACGAAAACTTAGAATATCTACAGGTACAGCCGCGCAACGCACCGTGCAGTTACCACCAGTATTAAAATCATAACCATGCCACGGTACTCCATTAAGATTGGCCTTACTTGACAAATCTCGATCGGTCCCCTTCCAGTCCCAGCGCGGAGAAAATGGATGCGTTGGATCCCATATACGTTCAAATGGCTGTTGCACCAGTTGGTTGATAGTAGTACGCGCGCCACTATAGCTATGATTATCTTTGCTTACATCCTGTTTGGTAAAATCTTTCCCTGAGGTAGTATCTACAAGGTATTTATAGTTAGAACCACCAGGAATGGTGGACGTATCTACTTCATTGGAATCAATTTCACCATATTGATCCTCACCAGTGATCTTAGGCCCACCGATTAATGTTGCACCTGTCGTAATGACAGGTTTTCTGCCTGCGTCATTTTCGGAGTACCCTCCATTGGGCAGATAATCACTATCCAGTACATTCTTCCACGCAAGCTTTAGATAACCCCAAGCGCGGTAATCATACATTTGGCCATCCGCCTCACCTTTGTCTTGATAACAGCCACCGTTTGCATTGCGCACACAATCAACCTGCATAATACTGAGCGGCTGACATTGGCTTTCATTCCAGCGATATTCGTGATCCCGGTATGCTTGCGAGAAAATAAGATTGGGCTGAAGCCCCGCTGGCAGAATATATTGATTGCTGCAACTATCATATTGCAAACGTGCCCATACCGGATAATTAGCCGTATCAGGTGAACCGCAGCTATTCGTAATAGGTTTGCATTTTGTCTTATTAAGATCCTGGCTTGCACCACTCGTCCCCGACTGTACCACACTGAGTGCTTCCCCTTGAACATCAAGAGCCACCGGAGTATTAGCCCTGGTATTTGTGTTTGCATCTACACCACGATAAATTTTGCTCTGCGCGCTTTGGTCAGCCTCCATATATAACCAGGGAAAATATTGTACCAGCGACAAGGCGGGAGTATTTTTATTTGCCATAGGATTTGGGGTCATTACCCCTTGTATACCGGGATCAAGCGCAGCGTTTTTATTAAGGGGTGACGATGAATAGCTGAGTGAATCAGTTACCTGCTGCATAGGGCCTTTTAACTGCATATTTTTTGCGCGATCATCTTCGCCTATAGTAGCAGTGGCACTGATAGAAAAATTCAGTGAGATTAGCTGCGACGGTAAAAGACTGCTTAAGTTAAGATTGGCTAAAAAACTTGCCTTGATATTGGAGATATTAAGATTTGCTGAAATTTTTGGATCAATGTCATTAAGACCATATTTACTAAGCTCCTGTTGAGGAAGATCAGCCAATGTCATTACACTTTGCATGTCACTAAATGCGGACTGCTTAAGTTGGCCAATATTTAATTTTGCCAATTCCTGTTGAGGAAGATTCTGTATTGAAATAAGGCTGTTTATATCACTTATGGCATTTGCTTTAAGAGCGCCTACAGTCATATTCAGCTTGTTTAGCTCCTCCTGAGGGAGATCCTGCAGTGAAATAACGCTGTTTACATCTCCCATGGCAGCGCTTGTAAGAGACCCCATAGTCAAATTTAATGAATTAAGCGTTTGTTGCGGTAAACTGCTTAAGGAAATAAGCCCCTGGATGTTGGCTAGAGCAGTGGCGTTAAGACTGGCAAGGCTTAACCCTGCAAGCTGCCCCTTACTTAATGAGGATAACGGAGTCGTTGCAGAAACATTCATCCCTGCGCTTGCACTGCCCTTGAGGTTGCTAACATTTAAATTTCCATATGCGCTGGCGTTGACACTAAGCAGGCTAATACTGCTGGGATTAAAATTATTCAAGCTACCAAGGGTAAGCTTGCTCAAAACCGCCGCTTGGGCAGATTGGCTTAAGCTGCTCAGACTCATTGAATTTAGAGAAGACTGAATAGCAGCAACATTATTGAAACTATTCAGCGTTAAATGAGAAAGCGCATCACTGGTTAGGCTTGCAATACTCATGGAGTTGATCAGGTTTTGCACAACCGCAGGATCGTTAAAACTATTGGCGGTCAATTTACCAAGCGCATCATTGGTTATTGTATCCAGCGTCGTGGAACTAAGAGTATTATATAAGTTTGCGCTAGTATTTAAGGTACTCAGCGGCATGTGACTTAATGTATCCGCCTCAAGGTTATCCAGGCTAAGATTACTGAGATTGGGAACACCGCTGATATTAATAGAAGCCATCACACTAGGCCCCATTGCATTCATAAGGCTCTGAAAACTTATTTTTGCGAGAGCCTCCTGACCAAGTTTATCAAGGCCTTTTGAAGCAAGCGCCTGAAAATCAGACGCCGAAAAATTGCTTGGGTCTATTTTTCCACTCGCTATATCACTTGCGGCATTAGTAAGGTTTGAAAGAAGCCCGCCGGTACATAAAGGAGTTGGGCAAACATCCTTTGGATCGGGATTCATGCCAATTTCTGCTGTAGCCGGGGAAACTATCAATGCAGCGTATATAGCTGCTAATATAATAACCAATCCTGGCAATCTAACGCTATTCAACATTGCGATCCCTATGTTATTATTATGTGTAGCAATAAAGTAGATAGATTTCTACACACAATGTAATATTATTGAAGGATAGCATATTTATGTTTCATTTTTATGACGTTTTGTGACAAAATACGAAAAATTTAATTGTCTTCAATATGTAACCTAAATCCAATGAACGATAACCACGACAGTTTTCAAGAAGAAGATATAGAAACAGGTGAATATTATGTAGCCGCAAAGGGCTGGTATTCAGACATTTTTCACACTCCTATAGCAGAGCGAAGTTACTATATCATCATCATTACGCTTGCTATTATTAATTTTTTCTACGCGCTTGATTCGTTTATCGGAATTTTTCCAGTGAGACCCTCAGCCCCCTTTATAACCTATTCTGAGAATTCTTTAGATGAATGGCCGCGTATAAAAAGACTCTCTGTCTCCTCCAGCGAAGATAAAAATATTGCGGTGATGCGGTTTTTGCTCGAAAACTATGTGATAAACCGTGAATCTTATGACCTAAAAAACTATGAACTGCGCTACCGTAACATCTGGAGCCAAAGCACAGACGCAGTTTTCGAGGCTTACAAAGCCCAAATGGCCGCCTCAAATCCTGCAAGCCCTTATCATCAATATACAAACGAGGCTAAGCGCGTGGTTGACGTAATGTCTGTGACCTATAACACTGGCAAAGAAGCGTCACATGCGCGCATAATATTTAAAACCACTATTATTTCACTTGTGAATAACAAAGAAATTAGTCATACAAAATGGGTGGCAGACATTACCTATAAATATGATAATTTTGTTGTCGACCAGCGCCTTAATACTGATAACAAACTGGCAAAGTTTTTTGGCTTGACGACAGACGCACACAAAGATAGCGGTGAGAAGGACAGTGTGGTACCAATGAAATTTATAGTATCCGATTATCAAATGAAAGAGCTACTCGAATGATCAATATCATTAAAAAACATTTATTTTTTCTGATGGCAACATTGCTATTTGTCTCAATGACGAGTTCATCCGCAAACGCTCTTATTACTCCCACCCCAATTGCGACTGACGCGCGTATTAAGACCGTAATGTATAGTCCCAATGAAGTTATAAAATTTACCGGTTACTATCGCTTTCAGTCTAATATCCAGTTTGGGGACGACGAGCAGATTGGCACTATTTCACTGGGTGACTCCATTGCCTGGCAGATGAATCCGGTTGGGAACCGGCTCTTCTTGAAGCCCATCGAACAAGATGCCACAACAAATATGACGGTTATAACCAATAAACACACCTATTTCTTTGAACTGCATGCTGATGAAGCGAAAAGCATCAGTGACAAAAACCTCATTTTTGAATTACGCATAATTTATCCCGGCGATGAAACCGGCGCGGTGGCCAATAGCATAGATCACGTTCCGGATCTGGAGCAGGAAGACTTAAGTAAATATAACTTCCGTTATACCATTAACGGCTCCCCGGATATTTCTCCCATCCGTATTTTCGATGATGGTGAATTCACCTATTTCCAATTTCATGACATCAATGCTGAAATACCGGCTTTCTTCCAGGTGGATAAAGAAGGAAACGAATCTATATTAAATTACCGTGCCCGTGGACCATACATTGTTATTGAGCGAGTCGCCGCACGTTACACCCTGCGCCATGGCAAGAGTGTGGTTTGTGTGTTTAACGAAGCAATGACGCTTGGTAAGCCAACACCAAAAAAACCTTTCTTTAGCCGCATGTATGACGGAATGTTTGGCAACGGGACTGACGTTAGGCAAAATAAATAGTGCACATTAAACCTGAGCGTAACGTCATATGAAATTCTCTAAAGTCTTGTTATTGCTTATGGCTGTAGGCTTGCTTACGCTTGCCGCTTGCGGAAAAGATGAAGATAAAACCAAGCCTAATGAACCTGTAGAAAAATTATATAATGACGCTTTAGATCACCTTGAAGCGCATGAATATAAGGAAGCTAAAGAAGGCTTTGATGAAACTGAACGCCAGCACCCTTACTCTGAGTGGGCGCTTAAAGCTGAAATCATGGCAGCATACACGGATTACCGCAGTGGGAAGTATGACAGCGCTATAGGTGATCTTGATCGCTTCGTGAAACAGCACCCTAACAATAGCAACACTCCTTACGCTTATTACCTGAAGTCATTATGCTATTATGATCAGATTACCGATGTAGGCCGTGATCAAAAAATAACCGTTCAGGCGCAACAGGCGCTGGGTGAAGTGGTTCGACGCTTCCCTGATAGTGAATATGCCCGCGACGCGCGCATCAAATTAGATTTAGTATCGGATCATCTGGCAGGCAAAGAAATGGAAATCGGGCGTTATTACGAGCGCCACCAGGATTACCTTGCTGCTATTAATCGTTTCCGCGTGGTTGTGGAAAAATACCCAACTACCAGCCATACGCCGGAAGCGCTTAACAGACTGGTAGAATGTTATTTGAAACTGGGTGTCACGAGCGAAGCGCAGCGATACGCCGCAGTGCTTGGCTATAATTATCCCGGAAGCATCTGGTATAAGGACAGCTATTCCGATATGAACGGCAAGCCCATACCGCCGGAAGGCCCCATAAAAGGCACCCTCGGAAGATTCATGCCTTTTTAAACAGCTTATTTATATTCGCGCGGGTGAATTTTTCGCGTTTATTGCAAAACTGGCAATGGACTGAAATCTGATCATTTTCATCGAGCGATTCCAGCAATTCTTCTTTGGATACTGACTTAAGCACCATCTCCACCCGCTCACGCGAGCAGCGACAACCTGCTTTTAAGGGTTGCAGTGTAAAAACCCGCACGCCATCTTCATTAAAAAGTCGGTAAAGAAGCGCATTCGGGGTGATATCTTCATCCAATAACTCTTCATCCTGAAGCGTGTTAATAAATATTCTGCTACGATCCCAGACGTCATCCTGATCTGCAAGCGTAATAGGGATTCCTGTTCCGCCCAGCACCGGCATGCGCTCGATAATAATCCCTGCCGCCAGCCAGTTTTTATTGGTTTTGGTAGGAGCGCGCACCGCAACATGCAGCTCAATATCACCTTGCTGAGACTGATTGAAATACCCTTTAAACGTATCACTGATTGTATCACCCTTAAGCTCAACCACCCCTTGGTAACGTTGACCTTCACCCCCCGGATCAAGCGTAACTGCAAAATATCCCTGTCCAAGTATTTTAGCGATACTCTGTTTCTTGCGCGATTTTCCGATAATTTTCTTTAAGTCTTCCTCATTCACATCGGCATAGCCACGGATAATGCCACCCGCCATAATATCCACGATGATAAATCTGACCGGCCCATCACCTTTTGCCTGCACGGTTATAATCCCGCCCTCTTCCAATGTGGCAGCCAGCAAGGAGGCAATGACTATCTGCTCGGCAAGATTTACTGACACCGCAACCGGATAATTATGAGCATGAAGAATATCATCAAGCACCTTGCTGACACGTACTAATCTGCCTCTTATAGAGGTATGATCAATCAGGAAGGGCTGAATAAAATCGTTATCTGATTTTTTTTGTATAGCTGAAGTTTTTTTGAGCGCCATTCGTCTTAGGTCTCTCTACCACCGGACTCTTTAACCGGGCTTATTTCCGAAGGATTGGTTTTAATAAATACACGGTCGGAGATGCGCATATCTACGGATTTTATGGAGCGTTCAAGCAGATGATCTTCCTGTTCCAAATGTGCAAAATTCTGCCAGGCAGCATCGGCATCTTTTTCAGGCAATTTGAGTTCAATGCCGTTTCTAAAACGCACATTCCAGCGGCGTTCGCCTACACGCATAACTGCGAATACATTTTTATACATTTCCGGCGCGCTTGCCATCATCGTCAAAAGCTCGCGGGTGTGAGCAGGAGCATCTTCGCCAACCACCAGCAACAGATTTTTATATTGCGCGGGGTCCACATATTCCATCACCACGCCGTTATCATCTATCAGGTGAAGTTTTCCTTCATTCTGCCAAATAGCGACTGGCTCACGCTCAACAATATGCACGTGCAATTGATCCGGTAAAACCCGTGCCACTTCAGCGTATTTGACACGCGGAATGGCTTGCAATCTGTCTTTTATTTCAGAAAGCGAAATATTTAATATTGGCTCATTGGTTTTAATTTCCATCGCTTTCGTAACATCGTAAAGCGGCGTAAATTTGCGCCCCTCAAGATAAACATTATCAACTTTAAAACCGAGTATTACGGTTTCCTGCCAGAATTTTGCGCTGATATTTGCGGTCATTTGGCTAACTTTATCGGAGTGCCATAACCACCAACCACCCGAGGTAAAGGAGAGTACAGCAAGCGCCACCGATATAATAATCACGCGACGTGAAGTCGTCTGCCACCACTTGCGCACAGCGCGTTTGCGGTTGATTTTTTTGCTTTCTCTCTGCCGTGTAGTAAGCTTAACTTTTGCCATACGCCTTAGCTAATCTCCCAGTTTTGCGCCCTTTACCAAACGCTCAACCAGCTCATTAAAACCTATTCCGGCGTAATTTGCAATCTCCGGAGAGAGGGAGAGTGGCGTCATGCCTGGTTGGGAGTTCAATTCGAGTATAAAAAACTCCCCATTTGCACCAGATTTCTCGTTATAACGAAAATCCGATCTCGTTAACCCACGGCAATTTAAAGATTTATGCGCAATGAGTGCCATTTTCATCACTTCTTCCAACTTTTCTTTGGGAAGATTCGCCGGACAAATATGCTGCGAGCCACCCTCTGTGTATTTATTTCCGTAATCGTAAAAACCCGCTTTGGTAAAAATTTCAGTGACGCCCAGCGCAACATCATCAAGCACCGCTACGGTAATTTCATGGCCTGGAATATATTTCTCAACCATCACATAATCGCCATATGTCCAGTTTTCTGCGGTAAAAAAGAAATTATCTTTTTCAAAAATCAATTTTACGCCAACGCTTGAACCTTCGTTAAATGGCTTTACCACATAAGGCCGCGGCATCGGGTCTTTGCCAATCACTTCGCTTTTATGCAACACCATGCTTTCCGCTACTTGTAAACCAGCGGCGGCAAAAATCTTCTTTGCCATCGGTTTATCCATAGCAAGCGCTGAAGCCAACACACCGGAATGCGTATAAGGAATTTTTAGAATCTCTAAAATACCTTGAATACAACCATCTTCACCCCACCTTCCGTGAAGCGCATTAAACACAATATCTGGTTTAATTTTAAGTAGTTGCTCAGATATATCTGGCTGAACATTCAATGAAGTAACTTTGTAGCCCAATTGTTTGAGCGCTTCTGAAACTGCTTTGCCGGAGCTTAATGAAACTTCGCGTTCCGCCGACCAGCCACCCATTAACACTGCAATATGTTTTGTCATTAAATATGCTTACTTAGTTCAAAACGATTTTGCAATAACAGTATGACATTTACTTTTTTAGCCTGTTCTTCACCAACTCATCCACCACTTCGGGGTTGGCGAGAGTAGAGGTATCGCCGAGGCTACTGACATCGCCTTCGGCAATTTTGCGCAAAATACGGCGCATGATTTTACCAGAGCGGGTTTTTGGGAGCGCCGAGGTAAAATGAATAAAATCAGGAGCGGCAATGGGACCAATGGTTTTGCGTACCCATTTTATCAGTTCTTTTTCATGCTCCACGATTTTCTTCACATTGGCATTGAGCGTTACATAAGCGTAAATACCCTGCCCTTTTATATCATGCGGAAACCCAACCACTGCGGCTTCACTGACATGCTCATGGGCTACCAGCGCACTTTCAATTTCTGCAGTTCCCATGCGGTGACCGGAGACGTTGATGACATCGTCTACACGTCCGGTTATCCAGTAATAGCCGTCATTATCACGCTTGCAGCCATCACCGGTAAAGTAATATCCCTTGTAACTGGAAAAATATGTTTGTTCGAATCGGGTATGATCACCATACAAGGTGCGTGCCTGCCCCGGCCATGAATCTGCAATACATAATAATCCTTCGCATTCACCTTCGAGTATTTTGCCTTCTTGATTGAGTATGACCGGCTTAACTCCAAAAAATGGCAAAGTTGCCGAGCCCGGTTTTAATGCCACTGCACCCGGTAATGGTGTTATCATACAGCCTCCGGTTTCGGTCTGCCACCAGGTGTCCACTACGGGGCAACGGCCTTTGCCAACCACGTTATAATACCAGAGCCATACTTCCGGATTAATAGGCTCGCCCACACTGCCAATAACCCGCAAAGATTCACGTGAAGTGGAAGTCACAAATTTATCGCCTTCACGCATCAGTGAGCGAAGCGCGGTTGGAGCCGTGTGAAATATATTCACTTTGTGTTTATCCACCACTTGCCAGAAACGTGAGAAATCCGGATAATTAGGAACGCCCTCAAACATTAGAGTGGTAGCGCCATTGCATAACGGACCATAGACAACATAGCTATGCCCCGTCACCCAACCAATATCGGCTGTGCACCAGTAAACATCGCCCTCATGGTAATCAAAAACCAACTCATGAGTGAGTGAAACAAAAAGCAGATAACCCGCTGTCGTATGCAACACGCCTTTGGGTTTTCCGGTAGAACCAGAGGTATAAAGAATAAAGAGCGGATCTTCAGCATCCATTGCTTCTGGTGTATGCTGTGCAGAGACAGTAGCCATTTCATCGTGGTACCAGATGTCCCGATCATTGTTCCATGCAATAGTGCCGCCGGTGCGTTTTACCACCAGTACTTTACGAACTTGGGATGATCCTTGAAGCGCTGCATCCACATTAGCTTTAAGCGGTATTGTTTTACCACCACGCAAGCCTTCATCGGCAGTGATAATAAAATCGCTGTTGCAATCCTCAATACGTCCCCGCAGTGCCTCCGGTGAAAACCCACCAAACACTAATGAGTGAACGGCACCTATGCGCGCACAGGCAAGCATGGCATAGGCTGCTTCGGGTATCATTGGCATATAGATGGTGATGCGGTCGCCCTTTTTAACGCCGTTTTTGAGCAGAACATTGGTGAGCTTGCAAACCTGCTCGTGAAGTTCACGGTAAGTGATGTGGCGCGACTCCACGGGGCTATCACCTTCCCAGATGATGGCGGTCTGATTAGCGCGTTTTTCTAAATGCCTGTCTATGCAATTTACACTTATATTTAGCGCGCCACCTTCAAACCATTTAATCGAAACATCCGGTGCAAAACGTGTGTTTTTTACTTTTTGCCATTTTTTGTCCCATGTAAGTTTCTCAGCCTGCTTTGCCCAGAAAGCATCTGGCTGCTCAATCGATTCTTTATACAAAGCTTGATACTGAGCTTTGTTAATAAGCGCATTTTTGGCAAATTCGGGATTGATGGAGATGAGGGTATTGGTCATTTAAAAACCCAGTGATTATTAATCCTGCCACTGAGCATTACTCTTTTGTATTCTCGTCAGCAATATGTAAATTTAGCCGGGAACTCCAATACCATCACTTACTTTGCTCGCCTGATCCATAGCAGACGCAGGGCCATCTTTCAAAATATCTTCCTTTGATTTTTTCATATCGGACCTGGCATGGGTTTTCCGGGTTCCGGTATCGATATCAACTTCCTCTGTCTCTATCGCTTTCCCGCTCTTAGCTGTGACTGCTTCTATTCTTTCATTTTGTTCTGCTATGGCTTTTTTGTTTTTCCGATTGCTTATAAAAAGCAAAAATCCGCCCACAGCAATGGAAAGTATAACTCCCAATCGAACAATTACATCTCTTTGTTCGTGGCCTTCTAAAAGTCTGAATTTTTGCCAGGTGCCTTTGAAGAAGTTTTTGCTAATCTTAAGTTTTTCGAGCCTTTCATTTATGGCTTTATTAAAGTCTTTTACAATTGTATTCTTTGCTTCAACCAAATCATTAAAAGAACTATGATTTGTTTGTTCATAAAGCTTCTTATAAGCTGCGCTTCTTGTCGTCCATACATCTTTAAATATCTCATGCTCAGCAAGGTTCTTAAACAGACTGGTATAAATCGAACCTATGGCAGCAGCCATGGTTGAAACGCCGACCATCACATAGGCAAACACTTCAATAGGGCTGAATACCCTGCGGACGGATGCGGGTTTTTCTGCCTTCTTCTGCGTGGTATTTACAACTTCATTTTCAGCCATCCCCATCACCCAAATAGTCGTTCAGGCTAAAGTATAGCAAATAATTGTTACAGTTTTGTGAATATTTGGAAGAAAGTATGCAGTATTTAGTAATCAGTAATTAGTATATTGTAATAAAAGCATAATTAGCGATAAGTATTTAGTGAATAGTGGGAAGTAATAAGCAGTAAGTGGTAAGTTTATCCGTCGTAGCCCGAGTTTCCGAAGGAAACTATAGGGCTATCTTACTACAGCATGAGATCACCCTATAATTGCTATGCAATTAGGGTGATGACGAGAATAAGCATCCCCTACTCCTCCCCAAACTTCTCTTCAATAACCATTTTTAGGTGGTTCCCCGCTGGAGTTTATCCCCGCGAAAGCGGGGGCAAGATGAGAAATGAAATCAAAGCAGGCAGAGAAATTACCCTCTTTCTGCCCAATTACCGGGAGGCCCTTTCTTGGGCAACGCTGCTTTAGCAGCGTTTATTTTGTCTATTAAATCATTACATTTTTCTTTTGTTAGTTCAAAGCTTTCATCACTCTTCATTAACCTAAAACGGATATCGATACTATTATTTGCTGAAACTTCTATAGATGTTATAAGATTTGGATTTATAATTATCAGATTATCCTCTCTGTCGACAGTTGATACGAATCCATTTTTGCTTAAAATATTTAACAATTTATTTTTATCGTCTAAATCTATCTCTGTAGATGGCATATTAGTCATATCTTTATAGCCATCCTCAATTCCCTCCTGACATACTTCCGTAGTACCATCAGGTTCGATTTTTATATAGGTAATTGTATCGGTTTCTGCAGAAAAACTGCTGTTATCATTCGCATCTGCTTTTTTTATATTTAACCACACCATAATTTTTCTCCTCATTAT
>JABDCC010000018.1 GCA_013288335.1 Alphaproteobacteria bacterium | reverse complement strand
CACGTGCCACAAAGAACGGATCCTGATAATAGAAAATTTTCTTGGTCTTAATAGGCGCGGTGGCTTCAATAAGAATAATCTGTTCGTCTCTGGGCAGGGTAATAACTTCCTGAGGCAACAATAGCGCGCGTTGTACTTCTGATTCGTTAAGCGTGCGCGATTGGGGGTTGAAATCGAGGAATTTCGGCATGTTTTTCGAGTATTGTTTTACGGTTTTATTGCCGACAAGTTCGGAAATAAGTTTCGCGGTTTCGACGTTGTTGGCCGAAAAGGTAATGCGGTAATAGGAGTTGGAAAGGAACGAGTTCATTCCCGCATCTTCGTAAATTCCTTTTAATTGCTGGGTATCTTGCACAATCAAAAATAGCTTCACGCGGTATCCGCGGAAGTAGGCAATACCGGTCTGGAATTGTTTCATCTCTCCTAGCGTTGGGAACTCATCCATCATGAACAGCACGCCGTAAGGCTCGTCTTTTCCGGGCATTTTGCGAGTTAAGAAATCACTCGCCTGCTGGTAAAATACTTTAAGTAACGGCTCTAAACGTTGCAAGTTGTCCGGTGTTACCGCGCAGAAAACCGAGGTAAGTTGCTTCTTTAACTGCTGCAAATCAAAGTCGCTGGTTGCGGTTGCGGTATCAATCAGCGGGTTGGCCCAAAGCTCTAAACCGGAGTTGAGTGTAGAAACCACGCCTGAGCGTTCCTTGTCGGCCTTTTGCAGGAACGAGGCGATGTTCATGTAGGAAACCGGATGGATTTTTTTACCGATCGTATCGAGCACCACAGCCAAGCTATACACCACGTCGTCACTGCGCATGGTGCGCACCACTTCGCCGAAGGAACAAGGTTTATCGGGCACCGCGCAGAGATAAAGAATCACACCGAGTAAGAGCGAGCGCGCTTCGTTCTGCCAGAATTCCTGCTCAGGCAAAATAAGATTACAAATTTTCTGCACGTCATCCACCATCTGGCCGGGCTTACTTGAAATCCAATCGAGCGGATTATAGCAGTGAGTGCGCCCATCAGGGTCAGCAGGGTTCCACAAATAGACTTTTTGTTTCATTTTTTTCTCGCGGTAACCGCTCGTGAGATCGTGGTTTTCGCCCTTGATATCATGGCAGATTACAGAGCCTTCCCAGAACACAAGGTTCGGAAGCACAAAGCCCACACCCTTACCGGAACCGGTTGGAGCAAAGAGCAGAACGTGCTGAAAATCATCTGCAATGAGGTAATTATTCTGCCCGGTGCGCCCAAGCAGCAGGCCTTTTTTAGAGCGTAGTTTGGCGGAGCGAAGCTCTGATTCCGTTGCCCAATGCGCATCACCATGCAACGATTCTTTTTTCTTAAACGGCCTGAAATCAATCAGCGGCGCACGCATCATGTAAAGCAGCATGAGGCTGAAAAAGAGCGATAAGCCCGCAGGCGCAAAAAGGTGGATGGTAAAAACACCTGGAAAAGCAGGGTTGCTATGATAAGTGAGCCAGTAATTGCCCAGATATTTAAGCATGGCAAAGAGATAGGCTGGGCTGTTCATGCAGGGAGTGAAATATCCCACGCCATAAATCCAGACAATAGCGCCAATAAGCGAAGCATATAGCGGCACCAAAAGCACAAAGAGGATGATGACTAAAACAGCAAACTTAGCTGCAAAGGATTTAGGTGTGCCACCCATATAAAAACATTCTTAATTATTATTCAGACTCTTTAAAATAGATTTCAGAGACAAAGCGCTTGCCCTTATCGCCACGTTTGAGCTGGATAATAACATTGATAACGGTTTCGACATAATTTTTTATCTGCTCGCGTGTGATACCAAGGCCTGCCTGCATTATCATAAGTATAAGCTGCTCTAATGCAAGCAGCGGCGTATCTGCGTGAAGGGTGGAAATGGAGCCAGGATGACCGGTATTGACTGCACGCAAATAGCTGAATGCTTCTTTGCCGCGAAGCTCGCCGACCATGATGCGGTCGGGGCGAAGACGCAGGCACGCTTCAATTAAATCCTGAGTAGTAACTTGCGCGCGCCCCTGCCCGCCTTTGGAAGATAAAAGATGCACATGGTTTGGCAAGTGATCGATGTTGATTTCGCGGGCATCCTCGCAGGTAATGATGCGCTCACTATCCGGGATTGCTTTCATTACGGCATTTAAAAAGGTGGTTTTACCGGTAGAGGTGCCGCCGCTTACAATGATATTCTTTTTGGCAAGCACTGCCCCCTTGATAAAGTCTTTAATATTGCCGCTATCTAAAAGGGCCCGCAGTTTCTTATCGGTTTCATTTTCCATTTTCCTGACCACAGTTGCCTGAAACGCACCGAGCGCTTCATAGGCGTCGAGATCCATGTTCATGATGCTTTGTTTGCGGATAGAAAAAGCAACCGTACCCCCTTCACAGGCAGGCGGGAAAACAATCTGTACACGGTAACCGTCAGGAAGATTCGCTGAAAGAAGCGGGTTTTCCTCACTCACGCGTTGATCGGTAGATTGGGCAATAAGGCGGGCAAGTGCTTTCAAATGTTCAAAATCAAATTCCGGTATTTCGTGGCGCTTCATGTCGCCGTAAATTTCCACCCAGGCTTCTTTGGGACGATTGATGGAAACTTCGCTTACGCCGGGCTGTTCAAAAATGTTCTTAAGGGGTTTGAGGTAGGTCTCAAGGGCTACAATACTCATAGGGGCCCGTCCCTATTCTATGAAAGTAGATTCACCCGTTATACGCGCCGGGAATATAAGATCTTTGCTCACAAAAATATTAATGATCTCACCCTGATCTATATTTATAGTCGGCATCAAGCTTAGCTGATTTGCCACAATCGACTGCCCAACCGTTCCCAGATTCTGTACCGCAGTTTGCATAGCGGTGGCTGTTGGCGAAGAAGTAGTTGTCGTGCCACTGCTGCCTGTCGTGGTTGTCTGCTGCTGATTGCCAAACAATGCATCGCCCGCAGCCGCAACGCCGATATCCATGGTGCTGGTTAATATTGCTGTTGAGAAGGTCTCAAAATACTTGTTATCAACGTCGCCAGTCAGGCCGGCGCGACCAAGTGCATCTATACCTGGTGAGTCAATTGCGATATCCACTCCGTCAGGTCGTATCACTCGTGTCCATATGATAAACACGCGCGCCTGCCCACGGCGAACAGAAGAATTATAAGTACCAATAATTCGAGAGCCTTTGGGTATAAGAATGGCTCTACCAGATTCAGCATAGGTGTCATGGCTTACGATAGCGCGGACGTCACCCGGTAAAGTAGAGTCTATCGCAGTTTCAAGAACGCCTTGAATAAGCTTACCTTGTGCAATTGTTCTATTTAAGTCACCAATTTTCGTAGCTTCTACGCTTTCCGCGTTAGACATATCCGCAGCGCTTTGGGCAAACGCAGAGTTGGGATCGCTGCTCGGCGTTACTGCCGCCCTCTTTTTCTGGTTGGAGCTGGCTGTGAGAGATGAGAATGCGCCGCCACCTGAGACCATAGGTGCGTGGATACGAGCCTTCAGAGCCTCATTGGTTGGAGTCCTTTTCTCGCCAACCTCAAGAGGAGGAGCAACAGGAGACGGCAAAGCAACCGGTGGTGGCGGTGGAGGCGGGGGTGCTGCGGTAATTGCTGGCGGTGGTGGCGGTGGTGATGGCAAGTCGCTGGGTTTTATATTTTCGGAAGACGGAGTCTCGGTTTTTGCGATCACTTGTTCTTTTTGTGGCTTTACGGCGGATACCTCTTTGGGACCACCGAAAAAAAGCGATTTCACCACGATAAATATAAATATCGCCGCAAAAACAACGACAATCATCATTTTGCCGGGAGCTGCAGCTACGGCTGGCTTGCCGCTTGCGAGCTGCGTATCTTCTGAGCCATTCTCGCCCGGGGGGAATTCGTTGTTATCACTTCCTTCGTTCATCTAATCATCCTTCATCCTTATTTTTAAGGATGTGCAATTCTATCATTATATACGCAAACAGTTGCGCCATTTTGCTTAATTGTAAAGCGCGCGGCAACAGTATCTACCACCCAATATTCGCCAGCGCGACGAGGCGAAACAGGCGTTTCTTTTCCGCCCGCACCCACCACCGAAATATCCGGCGTAGTTTGAGAGGAGGAATCCTGAAGTTTGAAATAAGTTGCGGCGCCATCATCAAAAATTTTGAGCGGAGCGAGCGCATCACTGCCGCTGAAACTGTATTTGTAATTATTTATTGGTGTTGTTGAATTAGAGGGCGGCATCTCTACTGGGGCTGGTAAGGCAGGAGTCTGCTGCTGTATGGGAGGCGATACTGGGGCTTGAGAGCTCATATTATCGGTATAGGTTACCGGCATATTTCTTTTGTCGCCGGGATAGAAAAAGCGAACCACATACACCAGCTCTTCGTTTGGCATTACCGGCGTCGGCACTGAAACCAGATCAAACTGATACGCATGTTTAGTGGTAACCACGGTCATATTGGTGCGTGCATTGGTCGCCATAGCGCGAACGAACAACCTTCTTCCTGCAGGAACTATCTGGAAGGGAACGCGGTCGCCTACAGAAATTGTTTGGACTTCTTCTTCGGGGCCAAATTCTATATTGGACTGGTAACCGTAGTGGGTGACAATGTTAAAAACATCATTCTCACTATATACAAATGTCTTTATCCGGCTGTCGGTTGCTACCGGAACTGGCACATCGGAAGCGCGCGCCTCTGAAAAAAGAGGGACAGAAAAAGAGCCGTTAGAAAAAATGGCGGGTAAACAAATCAGAGTTAGGCAATAAGCTATATTTCTTGCTATATTCATTTTCATTGCGTTAAATTATCATCGTCCACATGGTAGAAGAGTACTCTAAAGCCAATAGGATCTAAATAACGATCTTCTGTAGTTAATTCAAGCTCCGTATATTTAAATCCAATCAGAATTAATTTCTGCATTACTTTTGCGCTTCCATTTTCCTGTCTTTCAGTAATTTGCGCTTTCACTAAATATCTACGCGATTCTTCGCCTCCAGGCAAGTCTTGTTTATCAAGGAATTTTATACTGGATATATGAATATCGCGCAATCCGGTTTGCCCTAAACGTGCGCCGGGACTTTCAGGATTGCTCAAAATAATTTCACGCTGATAATCTCTGAAGATGGGTGGTTCGGAAAAAACTCGTACCAGATTATAGTTAAAATAATTCTGACTTTGTGTGCCCATCCACGATTCGCGCGCACGACAATATTGTACGACGAAATACTGGTTAACCGCCTCATTGGCCGTGAGCTCGCGTGCTTTTAGCGGGTCGACCACTTGCGTGACACCGGTCTTTTGATCGACCTGTATGACAAACGGCTCCACCGATTTAAGCGGTGCCAGTTGTGAGATAGAAAAAGTGGCGGCAATCGAGCAGAGGAGTGCGAGCACACTGATGAGCGCAAAGACATTCCGCTGAACCACAACGAACTGATAACGATCGTGATACCAGTTCTTTTTTTCAACCTTGACTGTGTCTTTTTTGTTGTCTGCCACGGGTGTGTATTATGTATAAAATATTTCTATAAATTCAGATCAGATAGTAACATTATTTCTACTGGTAGCAAGAAGCAAGTGTTCATTATCAGGTGAGATAATTGGCGATACTAAGAGCATCTCTATGCGCCTTGTCTATTTGCGATTCGCTTTGGGCCCCTTGCAAACCTCTCTGTGCGTTGTCGATCATGCCCTGTATTTCTGCTTTCTTTTCTGGCGGGTAATTTCCACTGTCCAGTGAGTTCTGCAGCGAGCTTATGATTGCTGCGACGCGGTTGGAAGCATCCTGCAATGTTGTAAGCCCGTCGCTCGCCGAAACATCGGGAGGCAATTTCATCATATAGTAACTGTTGTCAGGATTATCTTTTATCCTGTGACCATACATTTCTTCTTCTTTTTGATGCTTGCGTCCTTCATCAATTCTCTTCTTGGTCTCGTCATCGGAACTGAATTGATTCATATCCAGACTGCTTTTGGAAGTAAGGAATGCTTTCTGGCCTTGTTTAGAATCACGAAATTTTTCAAACGCAGTTTTGTTTTTCCAGATAGGATCATCTTTGTCTCCCTCTCCTTCATAGTGACTCTTGATTCCGGAAAGTTGGTTTGCGCCTCCGCTGAGTTGAGCCTTCTCCAATTCAAGAAGTTCTTCGGTAAGTTTAGCTCCGCGCTTCTTCTCAAGCTCAAGCGCTTTGTGGTAATTTTTAGTAGCCTCTGCAAGCTTACTTATTTGCGAAGGATCTTTTTTCAGCGCTTCCATCCGCTCTAAATTGGCCTTCACGAGTTGCCCTGCTTTCATATATTCGGCGAGAGCAGCATCTTTTCTGAGCCTTGCGCGGTTAATTTTATGTTTTGATTCTTTTCCTGCCGCGCTTCTTTCGTCAGTTGAGCCATGCAAGAAGCCTTCTTTAAATCCGCCGAACGCGCCTTTGCGGCGCTGATTCCAGCTCTTAAGGGGATTAAGACTATAACGTTTGCCGTACTTGTCCCTGACAAGTCTGTTTTTGAATCCTTGCGTGCCGGCGGCAATAGATTGCGCGCCGACATAATTGATAGATGCGCCGCTTCCCGATGGGGCAGAGCCAGCGCCGCCGAGTCCGGCGGCAAATGGCAGGCCGCCAAGCGTCTTTGCAAATTCAGGGGCTTTTTTCAAATAATCTTCTACCACGCGGCTGATGAGGTACAAAGCCATTACCTGGGCTATTATGAATTTAAGAAGATCGCCATGCTCCATAATGGCAGGAAGCGATATCACATACCACCTTGTGGAATCGGCAGGCGTATCGGTTGAGTGATCCGAACCCAATATGAAGCCTTGCGTTGCTGCTGCCTGCGGCAGGGGTAGCCCCGAAGCCTTCGGAAATTTGCTCATATAATAACTTAGCGACTCTGTTGCACTCCTGTCGCAAGAAACGCTGGCAGCTGTGTAAGAGGGGCTAAAGGTTGCCGGATGGATGGTGTAATCACAAACCCCACAGAAATGAAAAGGAAAAGACAGTAGCCAATGACCATAGGTTTCATCGTAATCGCGAAGCAGGCTTAATATTTCATTAATAAATGCCCCAAGTGGTATAAGCGCAAGCAATGCCAGAAAACCAAACAGCACTATCATCTGTATTGCAAACGTCGTCAGGTATTTAATCCATTGTTGAAAAAGGGGCTCGGTTGTTCGAAACAGTGCGAAGCTCACAAAAAGCGGCGTAAGGATAAATAGGAAGCTAATCAGCACGAGTGCGGTTAAATAACCGACCAGACATCGTGTATACATCCCGATATACTGAATAATCATTATCATGACAAATATAATGATAAGCGGCATGAACAACAAAAGAAGTAAGGCAAGTGCAATAACGTATACCAGACACCACGGGGGAATTTTTGTGGTGTTTTGCTGGTTGCTGCCGACTATCGAACCGACGCCTCCAGTGATGACAGCGTCAGGATTAGAGAGGTTGGGGGTTTCGTATCCGACGACGGGCTTGTCTGGCACCATAGCGCCGAGGACGATGTTGGAGCCTTCGGTTGCAACATTGACAAAAAATTTGTAGCCGATGCCAATGCTGTAATCCGCAGTGCTTGCAAATGCCCATATGAGCGCCACTTTAAATAATAATATCCCAGCTTCTTTTACCGTCAGGTTTGACATTCCGGTCGCAACGGCTATTCCAAATACAGCAACAAAAACGGTAAGTGCTACCTGAAGAGTGCTTTTTAATGCGCCAGTAAACCCGCAATACATGGTTGACATAATGCCGCCAACAGTTTGTCTGAAAGTATCCAGAACCTTGCCGAATATACTGTCATTAGCAGCAGCGGTTGATTTGGTAACAGATTTTGATGCGTCGGTGCTGCCATTGGAAGTCATTGTGCTTTGCGCATCAAAAAGATTACCTTGCGCGGTTGAGTTCACACCGCTTCCTACACACTGAAAAGTGAAGCTACTCTGCGAAGCCGCGCAGGCGCCGCCAGGCGTTACAAATCCAAGCACTGTCATTACGCTTGCTGCGCCAAACACCAGTGCAATGCCGCCAGCAATAACAAAAGACATATTCCATGAGACTTTACCAAATAAGGCTCCTACACCTATTCCGATAATGGCAGTAGAAGCGATTGCTCTGGCGGTGCCGCCGCCGAGCTTGGAAACCAAAGAGCAAACCGTGTTACTTATATCTCCGGCGAAAGCTGCCTCAGGCAGAAATATGCCGACAGCGCTTATAGCAAGCAGCGTGAGCAAGTATTGGCTGCGACGTCTGAATATTCTTTCTATAATTGCGCGAGCATAATGCATAAAATCATTTGTTCATTTCCAGGAATTTTGGCATCCATTCGGCTGCGCCAAGCCCCTTACTTTCTATCGCACTTTCCATTATTTTTAATTTTTCCGGTGTTGCCGAAAGCACGGCAATAATGTCATCCATGCCAGCAAGACTCAGCTCACCCACAATGGTTTCTCCGGCACGCTTTAAAAGAAAATGCCGGTCCTCCAGATTCATCATTGCAAGGAAAGAAATTTCTTTTTCGTTCAAACCAAATGAGCGGCCGTACAAATCGTCAGCGTCGCTATCGGGAAGAAAAATCTGGGTAGCAAGTTTGCTGAATAATGGCTTGTTTATAGGGCTTGAGCTTACTTCGTCTAAATGATCGGTGGCAAAAATGACTAACGTGTTTTTTGTGCGCAAATAATCAAGCCACGCAGAAATGCGCGGACCAAAAAATGCATTATCAAGCATCTGCCAGGCTTCACTCATGACGATTATTGTCGGCGTACCATCGAGCGATTCAGCAATAGTATGCAGCAAATATGAAAGCACCGGAATGATGGCTTCTTCATGGCTCAGCACATCGCCCATTTCAAAGCCACAAATTTTTTCTGCAAAATCCAAGCCACCATTACCTGAGAAAAGCCCAACAAATTCACCTTCCGTCCATGGCGCAAATAAAGCGGCAAATGCAGCGTTCTCAGCGCGCATAAAATCAACGCATGTCACAAGGCTGCGTTTGTTGTTTTCCAAGCCCATGGTTGTTGCGATGGCTTTCTCACAAGTAGCGGCCAATCCTTCATGTCCTTCAAGGGAGATAAGGGTGAGCATCCAGTCGCGCAGAAATAATTGTGTCTTTGCACTGTCGGGAAGGGCGAAGGGATTTAAAGAAATTTGCGCGTAAGTGCGCGTATCTGCTTTCGGATAAGGATTATAATAAGCGCCGCCTAGGCTTCGCAAGAAAATTTCCGCGCTGCGGTTTACATCAAAAAAGAAAATCCGATTATCAAATTTGCGTGATTCAGAAAGCAGAAAATTGAGCAATACCGATTTGCCGGCCCCTACTTTGCCGATAAGGGCGGTGTGCCCGTTATCGCCATTATGGAAATTGAAGAAATAAGGCGTGCGTGCGGCAGTGTGGAAAGTAGTGACGGCTGGCCCCCAATGATTGCCTTTTTTGCTGCCAGCAGGGAAATTGCTTAAGTTGGCAAGCCCCCCTATACGCGCTGTGTTTATCGGGCGCATCCTGCGGATAAATTCAAAGTTTGCCGGTAATTGTGCCCAGTAACATTCTTCCTGAGAGATGTCTTCGCGCATTGGTGTCATGCCAAGTGCGGCGAGTGCTGTTGCGGCATTTGCGACGCCTGCCTCAAGTGCGCGAATGGAATCTGCAAGCAGAAATATATTGATCTGATGCTGACCGAAATCCGTGGCCGTGCCTTTGTTGCTTTCGACAATTCCGGTAAGGCCAATTTTTTCAGAAAGCTCGGTTGCTTTGCTCGCTTCAAAAAGCTCTTTTTGATACTCGTAAGGCCTGACTGCAATTTTTGCCGGCAAGAACTCAAAACTCTGGCTTATGATATACTCCGCAGGGATCTCCAGCAGACGCTCCAGTTGTGCGGTGGTCAGCTCGCGGTATTCGCGCAGTGTCAGAATTGCCCCAAAGCGCCTTTTGCCGTTGCTGCGTAGACGGACCTCCATGGCGTTATAGCCAAATGTCACATCGTAGTCGGTGAGACTCTCTGACAAATCAATATCGCATACGGGAAATTCGACATTGGTAAGAGTAATCAGTTTATCAAGAAATTCGCAAGGTTCGGAGTAATGTTTGCCATCGCGCTTTACAATCTTCAGAATTCTGGCGCCGTAAGATTCCAGTGTTGGCAGCATTTTTTTTGTAACCGCAGTAAGCTCATCACGCGCGATGTCCATATTCTCTTCGCGCCTACGGCGATCAATTGCCATAAGCATACCGCGTGCGAATGTTTTAAAATCAAGGATGGCGGCGCCTTCGCCTTCGCGTATGATGGTGATATAAACTTCGTTGGTAAATTTATGTTCCCAGTCGTTTTTTTCGTTCCAGAAATTATTGAGATAGCCGGAAAAATCGCGT
This sequence comes from Alphaproteobacteria bacterium, assembly GCA_013288335.1. Classification (GTDB taxonomy): domain Bacteria; phylum Pseudomonadota; class Alphaproteobacteria; order Rickettsiales; family JABCZZ01; genus JABCZZ01. The sequence goes on along the minus strand of JABDCC010000018.1, from coordinate 18,852 downwards.
TTATATTCGCCACCAGTCTTCAGGCTCTTTTTGCGTCGTATGGTGTGAATCCAGAACGCGAATTTTGTTGAGCTTACGCTGGTTTTTATTGCTTGCCGGATTTTTGCACGCAAATCAGAATCATCCCCATCATTTTCCAGGTGCTCATGAGCAAAGCCAGTAATTTTTATGATTTGCAGGAGCTCGCCGTTTTTGGTGGCTATGGTATTTTCGTCCCAGTGGCAGGCATAAGGGACAAAGTCGGACTCTATAACGTCATCAGTAATATCGCGTAATTCTTCGAGATTCTCTGTAGCGGATTTCTTTTTAAAGAGGGACATATCATTTTTATAGTTTCAGAGAATTGGTAACTTTAAGTTTGACCAGCCCTCAAAAGAGGGCTGGTCGTAGCTAATGTAAAAGCAGATTACCTGGTGCTGCTACCAATGGAACCCGTAGTGCAGGTTACGTTGCCGCCCTGAATAGCGTCCACAATCGTTGCAGCGCCAAATATAAGGGCAACACCGAGCGCTACAATGAGCGCCATACCCCATGAGATTTTACCGAGCAGCGCACCAATACCAACTGCAATAATGGCGACGGTCGCAATCGCTTTACCGGTAGGGCCGGTTAACAAACCAACCACATTACAAAACACCTGCTCAATGGCATTACTATCGCCATTGGCGGCAAATGTCATATCTGGCAGTAAGGAAACAAAAAAACCAAACACCAACATCAGTGTTACATTCCAACACAGATCAATAGTACCTTGCGCTGCCTTAATTTGAAGATTATTCATAAGAAACCTTTCTTATAGTTTAAGCCGATTAATAAAAACTGAGAAAATCCCAGATAACACAGTTGTAGCATAATATAGTTACAGATTTGTGACAAGTTTTCAAACTTCACAAAATATTCATAATCGACCATAAAACCACAAGAATTGTGATATAATTGTTTCAATTAACAATTAAAATTAACTTTTAACATCTTTGTAAGGCATTCATCATTATATTGACTTCCCCATGCTCGACGCGCGGATCTATCCTCGTGTTAGGTGCGAGAAAGTAAGAGATAAGTGCTTTAATCAATCCGTTTATATATAAAATACCCGCAATGCTCTTTTGGTTGGGTATTCTTTTCAGGCTTGCAGGGGCTGATCTTTTCTACATAACGATAATGCGTAAATTCTTTTTTGAATTCAGGAAACTTATTCAAATACGCCACCAAGTCTACATATTCATGAAAAGTATAAAAATTGTCAGTATTGTCGACGAACATTATTTCCGGTTTATTTTTGCGCATATCTTCAGCAAGCGCATGGCTTATATATTCTAAAATCCATTTATTCTTCTTTACAAAATTTTCATCCGATAGAAAAAACTTGGGCAACATCCACAGGCAGTTAAAACGAGTTTCCCAGGAGGATCCTGTCGCTCTCACAAGTTCAGTCCATATCTCGAAATCAATGGAGATGGAGCCAAAAGACTTGATTTTCTGGCCGCCGTTTGCCTCTGTTATTTGATTTAAAAATACTTTGCCCTTGTCACATTCAAGATAATAATGTCCACAACTGCTTGGTATAATGTAGGCCCAAAGTCCTAAAATAATTATGGCATTAACGACCAGATTAATAGCGCAGGCACGGGCACCAAGTACAAAATTCTGGAACGGCAATCCCTGTGCCTGATAATGTTTTTTTAAATAAATGGCTTCCCATAATACAAAGCCGGTAATCATAAACACGATACTGGCTAAAGGATTCCAGCTATAGCCCCAGCCGTTATTCAAAAGCGCGTAACCCAAAAAAGATAAACATACAAAGGCCAGATAAAATATGTCTTTTCTGTAGGGTGAGGTATAGCGCAGGCGAAAATCGGCAAAAGTGACGCCAAAGGTGAACAATGTAATAGAAAAATAGGTCAAACCTCCGATTTTGCGATTAGCAGCAGAATAGGTTACAAGCTCCATAGGCAATACTACCAATATATATTCGGGGGTAAAAACCCAGATTGCCGCTATATAGGCGCTGCCAATCAGGTAAATTATGCTATTTTCAATACTAAGTAGAATCGCGCCCGAACGCTCACGAATTAAAACGATGAGCTGAATTCCGACAAAAACAATGGCACAGTGGGGTTTTATGCAAAAGCCGATGCCCGCCATGATGCCCATAATTATTTTTAAATATCTGGGAATCGGCGCATTCATTATAGATGGTAGCCAGCGCAACAGATAAGGAAAAACAAGCACCAGGAAAATATGTTCGCGATCAAAGAAGTAGGCCGAATTCGTGAAATAGATAAAAACAAATAAGAATAATAAAGCGAATTCAATTTTCTTTCTTTTATTATTGGCAAATTCTGGATGGAAATTAATAAGTTTAAGGGAAATAAAGAGGATAAATGCGATTAAGAAAAACCCCAAGATTACTAGATATTGATAATCTTTGAAAAACCCAAGATAAATGGATAGGTATACTGGAATAACATAAATCCAGGTAATGAGTGGCAGTTCGGGTTCAAATAAATCGACATACAGTTTTTTACCACCGAGCCACATACGTGCGACATAAAGCAGCCAGTCTTTATCACCCAGATTGCCCAAATCAAATTGCAGATAGGCAGAAAATAATAATAAAAGAGTGCAAACGGCGAACAGGATTTTATCAGTTCTGGTAATGGAGCTAGATACTGAAACGTTTCTCATCAAAAGGGCTTTACCACCGCAAGAATTACAATTCCAATCATGAGTACGGTTGGTACCTCGTTTAATATACGATAAAATTTTGCCGACTTCGTATTGCGATCATTCGCAAAATTACGGCGGTAACGGGCAAGCAGTGCATGGGTAATCTGCATGAGCACCAGAAGCGTAAGTTTGGCGTGAAACCAGCCCTCCGCCATTATGGAATGAAACCCGACAATGGTCACAAGCCATATTCCGAACACCCAAGTCGCAATCATTGCTGGATTGATGATGTAGCGAAGTAGCCTGCGTTCCATGGTTTTAAACAGCTCTGAAGCCTCGCTACCGACGGCAAGACTTGCATGATATACATAGAGTCGTGGTAAATAGAGCATCCCTGCCATCCAGGCGATTATGGAGATAATATGCAGCGCTTTTACCCATAAATATTCCATAACACCCTCTTATTTTGCCCAGGTCGGTATTTCTGCACTCATACTCACGCTTTCACACAGCAGTTCTTTACTATTAGCTACCGCTTCCATATTTAGCAAGGCCAGCCCGATATTGCTATGGCTGCTTGCTATGATGCCCGCTTCTTTCTCACCGGCCATAATTTTTGTGCCCGCTGGGGGCAGCTTTGAGTTGGCCTTAACGCTGTGAATATATTTATGCAAACTTGCCCTATGCACCGAGCGCGCGGTCACTTCCTGTCCGACATAGCAGCCTTTATTGAAATCAACCCCGTGTAATTTTTCATACGCCCACTCTACAGGCAGTGATCGATTTACTATCAAATCTTTGCTACCTTCAGGTATGGCAAGTTTCAAGCGATGAAGATCATAATCTCCCGTAGATTCTATAGGTAGATTTTCGCCGATAATTCTTGTTCCAAGCTCGGAATGTCTGGGGTCTTGGTATGTAAAGGAGTTGCGAGGGTACGCGGAGGAGTTCTCTACGACGACCTCTTCAGAGGGGGTAAGCGTTAGCGAAGAGGGCGAACTATACTCGCCCCCTTTCAATGAAAAGGTTACCCCCACCTTTAACTCTGGTCTTTCCTCAATCTCCACATTCGAGCGCAGTTTGTACATTTTCAGGCGTTTTAGTAAATCTGGCAGCGAAGATTTCTCCGTCTCTAAAAATAATTTTTCCTGCGATTCGATGATAAAAAAATCATGCAGAAAACGTCCTTGCGGCGAGAGAATTGCTGCAAAGACTGCGGTGTTTTCCGAGACTTTGTAAATATCGTTGGTAATTATACCCTGCAGAAAACTGCGTGCATCTTCTCCGGAGATAGCAATCACTGCCCGATCGGGCAAAAAGCTATAATGCCTAGTGTTTGACATTGCGCCAGATGCGCCTCTTTGCCAGGTACAAAAGCGTCGTAAATATGCCAAGGAATATCAGCACTTTCAGACCAAGTTGCTTGCGCGCTTCCATTTCAGGCTCAGCCGCCCATTGCAGATATACCACCACGTCTTTTGCCATTTGGTCAACGGTGGCAGGAGTGCCGTCCTGATAGGTAACCATGCCTTCAGAGGCAAGCGGCGGCGGCATGGAAATCCAATGATTCGGATAGTAGGGATTATAGTATTTATTTGCGACCGGCTTTTCATCTGCAGGCGCTGTAGTAAAGCCGGTGAGAATTGAATACACATAATCTCCTCCACCGTGGCGAGCCTTTACTATGAGGCTCAAATCCGGTGGATAAGCGCCGTCATGCGCTGCACGCGCAGCATCTTCATTGGGGAATGGAGCCACCAAATTATCTGAAAGTTTTCCTGGACGCATAATAGCCTGGCCTTTATCGTCAAAGTCAGCCACTAACTTACTTGCGGCAAGCGCCTTTACTTCATTCTCAGAAAAACCAATATCAAGTAAATTGCGATAGGCGATGCGGTTCATTGAATGGCAGTTTGAGCAGATATTGCTGTACACCTGGAAACCGCGCTGTGCTGCGGCTTTGTCGACATAACCGGTCATGCCGTTAAACGGCCAAGCGAGTTGTTTGGGATGCTCCGTTTCATCGGCTCGCGCAGACGCGGCGGTGTTTAAAAATACACAAAGTGCAAGAGCAGTCAAAACCGATAAGTTACGCAACATTTACTTCTCCAAAACAATATTTCAGGCGAGGCCGGCAAGCGCAATGGCAATTGCGACGACCAGAAAAACAACAAATGAATTACAAGTTCTTCCCATAAATTTATCCTTTAAATTCAGGTTTCACCGAAATCTCCGCTGCCGAAATACTCTCTGGTATCGGTAACGGTTTTTCAAAGCGCCCGATAAGCGGAACGAGCACCAGAAAATGGAAGAAATAATATAAAGTTGCAATGCGACCCAGGAGGATAAAGTTTCCTTCCGGCGGTTTGCCACCGAGATAACCAAGCGCAAAGCAATCAATCACCAAGCCCCAGAACGCCCATTTGAACCATGGGCGGTAACGCGCACTGCGTACCGGAGAACTATCGAGCCAAGGCAAGAAGAACAGCAAAATAATCGCGCCGAACATGGAGAGAACGCCGCCCAATTTATCAGGCACAGCGCGCAGTATTGCGTAGAATGGCAGGAAGTACCATTCAGGCACGATATGCGACGGAGTTACCATCGGGTTTGCCGGGATATAGTTATCGGGGTCACCGAGCATGTTGGGTGCAAAGAACACAATATAGCTGAAGATAAACAGGAATACGCCAATGCCGAATAAATCTTTAATCGTGTAAAACGGATTAAATGGAACAGTGTCTTTTTTGGTTTTTACGTCAACACCGGTCGGGTTATTGGAGCCATGCTGATGTAGCGCCCAGATGTGAATGACCACAATACCAACCAGTACAAAAGGGAGCAGGAAATGCAGCGCGTAAAAACGATTGAGAGTTGGGTTATCGACTGAGTAGCCACCCCAGAGCCAGGTCACGATGTAGGGCCCAACCACAGGAAAGGCACCGAACAGGCTGGTAATTACCGTTGCGCCCCAAAAGCTCATTTGTCCCCACGGCAAAACGTAGCCCATAAAAGCGGTTGCCATCATCACAAGCAATATAACAATACCAATCCACCACAGCAATTCGCGCGGGTATTTATACGAGCCGTAATAAAGATTGCGGAAAATATGGATGTAGACCATCACGAAAAACATTGATGCGGCGACCGCGTGCATATAACGCATGAGCCAGCCATAATTGACGTTACGCATAATATTTTCCACGCTGTCAAATGCCATCGTCGAATGCGCCGTGTAATGCATGGCGAGAAAAATTCCGGTGAGGAGCTGGATGACCAAACAGACGCCAGCGAGCGAGCCGAAGTTCCACCAGTAATTAAGATTTTTTGGCGCAGGGTAGCTGCCAACTGCGCTATCTAAAAGCTTGAAAATCGGAAGGCGGAATTCAATCCAGTCTTTTGCCTGCTGGCCGAGACTCTTGGGTTCCGAGGAATCTTTTGGGTCTTCTGGGAAATGACTCATATTATCCAATCCGTATTTTGGTGTCGCTTAAGAAAGTATATTCGGGAACGGCGAGATTCAGTGGCGCAGGGCCTTTGCGGATGCGGCCTGATGTGTCGTATTGTGAGCCATGGCACGGGCAGAACCAGCCACCGTAATCACCCTGATTCACCAATGGCACGCAACCGAGATGTGTGCATACGCCAATCACAATAAGCCATTCATGATGACCGGGCTTTACGCGCGAATCATCGGTTTGTGGGTCGCGCAGCTCGCTCACATTTACATCGTCTGCGGCCTTGATTTCTTCCGGTGTGCGGCGACGCACGAACACGGGTTTCCCACGCCATTTCACTTTGATGCTCTGACCGGGTTGAATGGGGGATAAATCCACTTCGATGGAGGAAAGCGCGAGCACATCGGCGGATGGATTCATGCTGTTGATGAATGGCCAAGCGGTTGCGGCAGCGCCTACTGCGCCGAGTGCGCCCGCGGCAAGGAATATAAAGTCGCGGCGGGTCTCGCCATTGGTTTCTGTGGAGTTTTCAGTGGGATGCCCACCACAGCAAGAAGGATTATCACCAGACATATTTAACAGTTCCGATAGTTGTTACTTAAGGCAGATATATAGGATTTATACGCGAATGCAAACAGAGAGTGTATCTACGTGGTTTATGTTAACGGAATTTTAACCGGTTTGTATTATGCTGGTTCGGCAAATGGAGAATGAAAGAAATATGACAGAGCAGCGAGGAGAATACGGAGAAATTGATTTATCGGAAGACGATAAACGCCTTCGTGATATTGTTAAAAGGTATCTGAGAGCCGAAGGCATTGAGAAAAAATATGTTGATGCGGCATATGAATATGCGATTAAGCAAATCCGGAGCAATATCAAAACAGATGATCCGGATTATGAAAACTTTATTCGACCAGCCTACAAAGAACTTTCTTCTACAAAAAATGAATTTAAGTTAAATTTTAATCCCGAAACTTCAAATATCAGGCGAGCAGACTTTATATTTTATGGCTCTATGTACGGGCATGAGAAATCCGCAGTACTTGAAGATTTTAAAAAGATCCGTGCAAATTTAAAAGAGCATGGCATAGGAGCGCTTGTATATGGTGGAGGCACTGACAATCCAACCCTTTCTATAGAAATTAAAGACGAAAATACACTGCGTATTATGGAAGCAGTCACGGAGAAACTTGTCATTGAGAATACTGCCAGAAAAACAGAAGATTTCTTAAAACAGCTCACCAAAAAAACATACAAGGATTTTGATAAGAATCTGCAGTATCTGATCCTGGATGCTGCTGGCGATAATCAGACACCCGAATTTGCCGCAAAGATAATTTCCACAGTCGGCAATACGTTTGAGTATCACACGCGTGATAATAGTGACCGTTTGTGGGATTTAGCCCTTAAAGGCCTAAGCTCTTTGAACGATATGGCAAAATCTGAAGGATTTGATTCATGGGCGGATCAGGTGGCTGCCGCCAGAGGTAAGAAAAGCCCAGACAATGATAATCAAAATAATCTGTAGCAAGTAACATGGCTGGCAATACATTATCCAAAGAAGACCAAGAAATTTACGATACCATTGATTGGTTTCTTAAGGCTCACGGTATCGAAAAAAAATATGCAGATTCCTACTATGAAAAATTTAATGCCGAGATATTAAATCGCGGCACTTACGAGCGGGGCAAAGGAAAATTCCAATTAAATATTGATCATAATAGTGTAACAGAAAAATTATTATGTGTAAGCCTCTTATTCAGCGAGAAGCCTGAAGTTAACGGTGAGGTTTCAGACGAAGCATCTGAGCTTATAAATGAAGTAATGGAAGATTTTTATCGCATATCGGATCATTTAAATGACCTTGGAATAGCAACAGTCATGGGTAGAAATGATGAAATCGAACAATTCTCATTAACCATAATGGCTAAATATCTGAGTAAAGAAAAACTCGCCCTTATTGAAAATGCCACTAAGGAGATCATAACCGAAAAAGTTCCTGTGGAAGCTCTTATATTATTAAACACTTCAGCAAGAAACCACGATCCTGATTTTGAATTAAAATTGGAAGAATTAATAGTAGATGCGGTGGGTAATAATAAGGATAAGAAATTTACCGGAAAAATTATTTCTTCTGTGAGACAAATGCTTGCAGAAACACTTTCTGAAACCAAAGAACCTCATGCCATTGACTTGGCAATGGATAGCAACACCATTCTGACAAAGATTGCCAAACGGTATAAGGCATTGCCATGGGTGGAAAGCATAAAGGAAAAGAAAGTAGGGGGTGGCCCTAGCAGGGGTGGTGAGGATAGTACAAAATCTCCTCCTAGAACCCCACCTGAGGAAACCGATTAATTTACTACCAGCTTCTCACCTTACCCGTGTCCACATGCACGAAATCAGATGCGGCGTAATAGCCAACACCCCCCTGCCCCATGGCGAGCGCTTCATCGCGCAAGCTCGTAAGCGGACGATCGGTTAAGCGTATATCAATCGCTTTGCCCAAAATATGCTGGCTTTTACTGGCAACGCCACTGGAGTGCTCGTGCAGCATTTCATTGGTTCTTGGACTGCGATAGCCGGAGATCACTTCAAAGGGTTTGCGTGAATCAAGCTTTGCATGCAGCTTTGCTAAAATATCCAAAAGGTTTGGATCAATGGCGTGGACATCCCCCGTGCGGTGATCGCGCAGTACATGGTTTATCTCGCCCAGCGCATCGAGCACGTAATTACCTTTTTCCCAATAGACGGTTTTCAGGCTCTCACCGGTATGGGTATTGTAGAAGCTCAGCGAACGTACAGGTTCTTGCCACATATTTTTTGCGAAAGTAGCATGCGCAAAATTAGGCAACGCACTTGCAGCGGCAAATGCAAAACCAGCCTTTAAGAGCTTTCGGCGTGTGAGTAAATTGTTTGCTTGCATGGATAGCTCGTACAGGGTTATCCTCGTGTAATCAATTATTTTATACTAAAAAGGCATTCATGGAAACAGCAGAAACGCCCGTACAGAAAGGCGAACGCATCGCAAAAGTTATCGCACGCTCGGGAGTTTGCTCGCGACGAGAAGCCGAAAAACTTATTGAATCCGGGCAGGTTAGCCTAAATGGCAAGCGCATAGTTACAGCCGCTATGAACGTGACACCCGAAGATGAAATTATCGTCAAGGGCAAGAAAATTGCGCAGAAGGAAGAGCCGCGCCTCTGGATTTATTATAAACCACTTGGCCTTGTCACCACCCACAAGGATGATTTGGGGCGCGCCACCGTGTTTGATTCCTTGCCTAAATATTTGCCGCGATTGATATCGGTTGGACGATTAGATTTAAACACCGAGGGTCTTTTATTGCTTACGAATGACGGCGCGTTGTCGCGTCATATGGAGCTCCCCTCAACTGGCTGGAAGCGCAGATATCGTGCACGTATCTACGGCCTTGGCTCGCAGGAATTGCTCGATAAACTCGCGCGCGGTGTTACGGTGGACGGTATAAAATACGGCCCCGTAGAAGTGACTTTGGAAAAAGCGGAGAAGGAAAGCAAGAATCGCTGGGCGATGGTGACGCTCACTGAAGGTAAAAACCGCGAAATCCGCAAAGTATTTGAACATATCGACTGCAAGGTTAGTCGCCTGATACGCGTGGCTTACGGGCCTTTCCAGTTAGGAAACCTAAACCCCGGTGAGTTAAAAGAAATCCCGCGCAAGGTGTTGCTCGAGCAGCTTGGGAGAGAAGTAGGGATTAGGCTTTAGGCATTAGTAATTAGCAGTAAAAATAAAATCCCTAATGCCTAGTCACCAATCCCTATCTTAGATACTTCCACCTAACCTTCTCAGAATCTCATCCAACTGCTCAAGCGATTCATAAGCGATCATGATTTCACCGGATTGTCCGCGGTCATTGATGCTAACTTTTAAGCCCAAATTTTCCGACAAGGTTTCTTCCAGCGCAAGAATATCCGGGTCTTTTGCCGCATTATTATTGGTTGGGAAAGAATGAATATTAGAAGCTTTAGGTTCACGTTTTTTGCGTGCGGGCTTTAAAATATCCCATTTTTTGCTGTTATTTACGAGCTTTTCGGTTTGGCGGACATTTAAACCTTTGCGCACCACTTGCTCTGCGAGGCGCGAAAAATCCTCTTCTTCTGCACCGAGCAATGCCTTTGCATGGCCCATGGTTATTTTATTCTCAGTCAATAACAGGCGTATATCCTCAGGCAACGCAAGCAAACGCAGCAGGTTGGCGATGTGGCTGCGGCTTTTATGGACGGTGGTTGCGAGATTTTCCTGTGTGTAGCCGAATTCATCCATCAGGCGTTGATAACCTGCCGCTTCCTCAAGCGGATGTAAATCTTCACGCTGGATATTTTCTACAATAGCGATTTCAAGCGCCTGCTCGTTTTCCATTTCACGAATTAGCACCGGAATCTCGTTAAGCCCGGCAAGCTTGGCAGCGCGCCAACGACGTTCTCCAGCGATAATTTCATAGCGGTCATCGCTCAGTTCCCGCACTAAAATAGGCTGCATAACACCATTTTTGCGAATGGAATCAGCAAGTTCCGCGAGTGAGTCACTGTTGAAATTGCCGCGCGGCTGGTATTTGCCGGACTGAATTTTATCCAAATCAAGCACCTGCTTCGGACCGAGAGCATTTTCATTCACCGCATTTATATTCTGTGGCGATTCATTGGAAGTCTGGCTGTAAGAGTCAGACATGAGTGCGGAAAGGCCTTTGCCAAGTCCACGAGAAGAGTTGTTGCGGGGAGCTATTTTTTTTGCGGCTGCCATAAATTTTCCTTTACGCGGCTAATGATTGATTTTTCTCACGACGCAGTAATTCTGCGGCGAGTTTTAAATAAGCCTGGCTGCCGGTGCAGTTCAGGTCATAAATTAACGCAGGCTTGCCATGCGATGGCGCTTCTGACATGCGCACATTGCGCGGGATCACGGTTTTATAAACCTGAGTGCCGAGGAATTGACGTACATCATCCTCAATCTGAGAAGTCAGGCTGTTGCGGCGATCATACATGGTAAGAACAATGCCATGAATATGCAGGCCGGGATTCATCTTCCCGCGCACCAGATCGATGGTTTTAAGCAGGTGGCTTAAACCTTCCAGTGCATAGAATTCGCATTGCAGTGGTATAAGAACCGAGTGTGCGCTGGTGAGCGCATTTAAGGTAACTAGGCCAAGTGAAGGCGGGCAATCTATAAGTATATAATCATAGGGCAGGTTTTCTGCAGTAAAAGCCTCACGCAGGCGGAATTCGCGCTGCGTCATGTTTACCAGCTCTATTTCAGCACCTGAGAGGTCAATGTTCGCTGATATGAGTGAAAGCCTTGGAATTGTGGTTTTTACTGCGGCTTCGGCTACGCCCACATCACCAATAATAAGATTATAAGAGGTAATCTTTCGGTCGGCATTCTCAATACCAAGCCCGGTACTGGCATTGCCTTGGGGATCCAGGTCGACCAGCAGCACGTTGCGCCCTGCTGCGGCAAGTGCTGTTGCGAGGTTAACGGTAGTGGTGGTTTTGCCCACCCCACCCTTCTGGTTAACAATAGCCACAATTTTTGTTGTTTTTTCCATAGGTTATCTCCTTTTTTCTATGTTCGTTATGAGGGCAATTACGCCAGTTTCATCTGTGATGCTTGGGCTTGTTTGGCAATCAAAAGACCAATTCACTAGTGCTTCGGCTTTTTCTGCCTCAAAATTCTTTCCTTTGAGCAGGAGTAGTTTGTGCTTGGGTGTTATAGCGTTTTCCATAATATTCAGAGTTTTTTCTACCGATGCAAAACCCCTTGCAGTTATGGTTTGGTAAGTTTCCAGATTCATCTCTTCTACCCTTTGACAAAATGCCGTCACACTAACCCCGCATACCCTCGCCGCCTCCTTTAGGAATGCGACCTTTCTGGCGTCGCTTTCTACAAGGCTCACATTTTTAGCCCCAAGAATTGCCAGGATAATACCTGGAAATCCAGCGCCAGAGCCAATATCGATGATATTTTCTTCTATGGCTATATGCTCTAGAAGCTGCGCTGAATCAATGATATGACGGCTCCAAACGTCTGGTATCGAGGAGTCACTCACCAGATTTATGGTTTTTTGCCATTTTTTCAATAATTCGACAAATTCCTCTAATTTTTTAAATGTTCCACGTGGAACATCTTTAAACTTTAAAAAATCATCATAGGAGAAAATATTCTTCAACATAATTTTTGTATAACACAAAAAAATGCTCCGGCAATGCTATTTATTAATATTTTCTGTTTATTTTGTGAAATATGTTCCACGTGGAACATTTAAAAAATGTAAAACTAACTGGCTTGTTTTCTAAACATGCTTCGGTCTTTTATGTGACCCATAAGGATGGTAAGGGCTGCCGGGGTCATTCCGGGGATCCTCTGGGCAGCCCCCAAGGTGATGGGTTTGTGGTTCTTTAGTTTCTCTCTTATCTCAGTAGAAAGGGAGGCCACCAAATCATAGTCCAGGCTCGTTGGTATATGGAGAGACTCCTCTTGTTTAAAGGCCAATATATCAGATTCTTGTTTCTCCAAGTACCCTGAATAGAGTGCCTCAATTTTTATTTGCTCAATAGCATCTGAATTATCGTTTGAAATTTCTTTTTCAAGTTCCGGCCAAATTTTATAGAGCGTTTGGATGTCCATATTAGGGTAAGATAAAATTTCAAATGCCGATCGTTTTATTCCATCTTGATTTAAAATAAGACCAAATTCTTTTGCTTTATTCGGAGTCGTAATTGCATTTTTAAATTGGTGACGGAGTTTAGAAATGGTATCGAGTTTAGAATTAAAAACCCCTTCTCTATGAGAGCCAACGGATCCGATTTCAATCCCTTTTGGGGTAAGCCGAAGGTCGGCATTATCAGCGCGAACGGAGAGGCGGTATTCCGAACGAGATGTAAACATACGGTATGGCTCAGACGTACCAAACGTAATGAGATCATCTATCATTACGCCTATGTAAGCATCTGATCTATCTAATATAAATGGCGCACTGCCTGCCACGCTCAAAGCGGCGTTTATACCCGCTACAATGCCCTGCCCGCCCGCTTCTTCATAACCGGTGGTGCCATTGATTTGACCAGCAAAATAAAGCCCTTTTATTTTTTTGGTCTCGAGTGTCGGGTAGAGTTCGCGCGGGTCAACATAGTCATATTCAATCGCGTAACCCGGACGAATCATGTGCGCGTTTTCAAGTCCCGGAATGGTTTTTAAAATCGCAAGCTGGACATCTTCCGGAAGTGATGTCGAAATACCATTGGGGTAAATGGTGTCGTCGTCTAAACCTTCCGGCTCTAAAAAAATCTGGTGTTTATCGCGAGCGGCAAATCGCACCACTTTGTCTTCAATCGACGGACAATATCTTGGCCCCCTGCCCTCAATTTGTCCTGAGTACATTGGTGCGCGGTGAATATTAGCGCGGATAATTTCATGGGTGGCATTGGTGGTCGATGTGATGAAACAATCAATCTGCGGCACGGTAATTTCACGCACCAAATAAGAAAATGGCTTTGGCGGATTATCGCCCGGTTGAGCCATTAAGCCCGACCAATCAATCGTTTTACCGGAAAGTCGTGGCGGAGTGCCCGTTTTAAGGCGCCCGACCGCAAATCCGGCACTGCGGAGTGTTTTGGAAAGGCCAAGTGCGGGCGCTTCCCCTACTCTGCCCGCCGGAATCTTTTTCTCGCCGATATGGATAAGCCCACTTAGGAAGGTTCCTGTAGTGAGTATCACTTTAGGGGCAAAGATGGACTCCCCTTCGCCCGTAACTATGCCTTTTATCTCATTATTTTCGATAATCAGGTCTTCAACTGCGCCTGCAATCGTTTGCAGATTTTCATATTCGGCAAGTATTTCCTGCACCGCTTTTCGGTATAATTTACGGTCAGCTTGCGCTCTTGGGCCATGTACGGCAGGGCCTTTGCTCGCATTTAAGATTTTGTAATGAATTCCAGCGCGGTCAATCGCCCTGCCCATTACCCCGTCAAGTGCATCGATTTCACGCACCAGCGTCCCCTTGGCGATGCCGCCGATGGCCGGATTGCATGACATTTCGCCAACGGATTCTTTTTTGTGGGTGATAAGCGCAGTTTTCGCGCCCACACGCGCCGCCGCCGCCGCTGCTTCTGTGCCAGCGTGACCACCGCCTATTACAATCACATCGTACTTTTTCATTATTTTATCCTGTGGATAACCTTTGCAATCCGGCAGATATCTAGCATTTTTTAAAAAAGTTGCAACGATATAAGCATAACGGGGTGACAAAAGGCGCGCTTGCCCTTAATAACTAACCACCCATTAAATGCCGAAGTAGCTCAGTTGGTAGAGCAACGCATTCGTAATGCGTGGGTCGCAGGTTCAATTCCTGTCTTCGGCACCACTACTTCCCAATACAAAAGCTGCTGAAGATATGGCCTAAGATTTCATCGACAGCGATTTTTCCAGTGATTTTGCCAACTTCGGTGGCGGCGCGGCGGAGTTCCTCACAGCGTAGCTCTAATCCGGCATCTTTTGATTTCGTGTAGTTTTGAAGATGAGCAAGCGCAAAAGTGAGCAGCTCGCGGTGGCGCGCGCGCGTGATAAATGATGATTCAGATGGGGTAGTGGCAGTAATTCTTTTTTTAAGTTCTGCAAATAAATCCTCTAAGCCGGTTTTATTTTTTACCGAAATCGGAATGGGAGTAATTCCAGAGATTTTGGGCAAGGGTGAGGGTAGGGTGAGGTCGGATTTATTGAGGAGAATGATTGTGGCCTGTGAATTGTGCTCTGTGATCTGTAAGCCGCCATCTTTCATTATAGATTCTAGTACTGACCACTGACCACTGGCCACATTTTCTGCATCAAGCACAATAATCTTAATATCTGCCGAATGAGCACGCTCAAAACTACGGCGGATTCCTTCTTCTTCAATAATATCAGCATGTTCACGGATTCCGGCCGTGTCGGAAAGTATCACCGAGTAGCCATCAATATCGAGATTTACTTCAATCACATCGCGCGTAGTGCCCGCGATGTTTGAGACAATGGCGATGTCGCGCTTTGCGAGCAGGTTCATGAGGCTCGATTTGCCGACATTGGGTGCGCCGAGTATGCTCACATAAATGCCGTCGCGTATGCGCTCACTTGCGGAATTATCGCCAAGTTGTGCAGATATGAGTTTGCTTACCGAATCGATTTCCCGCTCAATTTCAGCAAGTACATGCGGGGGAATATCTTCATCCGGGAAATCAATATAGGCCTCAAGGTAAGCAAGTGAATGCAAAATGCCCGCGCGTAATTTTTCATAAAAAAGGGCGGCATCGCCCTTCATAATGCGGATAGCTTGCTTGCGCTGCGCTTCGGTTTCGGCGTCAATTAAATCGGCAAGCCCTTCGGCGGCGGTTAAATCCATCTTGCCGTTTAAGAATGCGCGGCGGGTGAATTCTCCGGCTTCTGCCATGCGGTAATCGGGTAGTCGCGAGAGTACGGAAAGCAGCTGGTTGATAACGGCGCGGCTACCGTGGCAATGAATTTCCACCACATCTTCGCCGGTAAAACTATGCGGTGTCTCGAAATAAAGAACCAAAGCCTTATCAATTATATTTTCATTGTCTTTTAACGCTGCAAGCGTTGCAATGCGTGGAGCGGGCAGGGGGGAAACGCCGAGTGCGGTAAGCGCGTCTTTTGCACCTGCGCCCGAAATGCGGATGACAGCGACGCCGGATTTGCCGGGAGCGGTTGCGGTCGCAAATATAGTGGGTGTATTCATGAAATCTTTATTGGCAGAGTGTGTGATATAGGGCAAACTAATGAATATTGGTGAGGTAGGCAAGATGCGAATCATTAGCTGCTTATTGCTGATTGCATTTCTAAATGGCTGTGGTGCCGCCGCTGCGCCGTGCCGTGTTGCTTCTGCGGGCATTAAGGTGATTCCAGTGGTAGGCGACGTTGCGGCCATGCCGACCGATGGCTGTGCCGATGTAATAGATCCTTTAAGGAAGTAAGGCTTTTCGTATTATGATAGTGCTTCTCTCCCCGAATTCAGTTTGCATTTACGCTTTCGTTCCACATCCTTTTTCCTGCGCTTACTATTGGGTTGGCGGGCTATATTTCTGCGTGGGAAATTGCCTGGGTCAGGACAAAAAATCCTCATTATCAGCAACTTTGTCGCTTCTGGACAAAAATATTTGCACTCGCCTTTGGTATCGGTGTGGTTTCCGGCATTGTGTTGTCTTATGAATTCGGCACTAATTTTGGCAGATTTTCGGAAGCCACCGGAAACGTAATAGGGCCGCTGCTCAGCTATGAAGTACTCACCGCGTTTTTTCTCGAATCCGGTTTTCTGGGCATCATGCTTTTTGGTCAGAATAAGGTCTCGCCCGCAGTGCATCTTTTTTCTTCCCTGATGGTAACGCTTGGCACCATATTTTCGGCCTTCTGGGTGATCTCCGCTAATTCCTGGATGCATACACCGCAAGGGTATCATATGGAAAACGGCATCTTTTTCGTCGATGACTGGCTCAAGGTTATTTTTAACCCGTCCTTTCCTTATCGCCTGTTGCATATGCTGGTGGCTGCATATCTCTCTACGACTTTTTTAATTTCTGGTATTGCAGCCTGGTATCTTGCTCACGGCAAACATATGAAAATTGCGCAATCGGTATTTTCATTTACTTTTTGGGTGATGCTGGTGCTCACTCCGCTGCAATTATTTTTAGGCGATGCACACGGCCTTAATACGCTCCAATATGAGCCGATCAAAATTGCGGCAATGGAGGGCAGGTGGGAGACAATGCGTGAAGCGCCGCTTACGCTTTTTGCCATCCCCGATAATGAAAACGAAACCAACCATTTCGCGGTTGAAATTCCGAAGCTTGGCAGCATAATTTTGCGCCATGACAGGGAAGGCGAAATCGAGGGATTAAAAGCGGTGCCCAAAGAAGACAGACCTTACGTGCCGATTGTTTTTTATTCTTTTCGCGTGATGGTAGGGCTTGGTATGGGAATGATTCTTACCGCATTTTTTGGCCTGTTTCTTCGCATGCGAGGCAAGCTTTATAGCAATCAATATTTTCTCAAATGGTGCACAGTTTTTTCGCCCGCTGGTTTTATCGCCATACTTGCGGGCTGGTTTGTCACCGAAACGGGTCGCCAGCCCTGGTTGGTCCATGGCCTCATGCGCACGAGCGATGGCGCTTCAGTTTTACCACCCGGTTCAGTTCTGACCAGCCTCATTATTTTTATTGTGCTTTATGGCGCCATGTTTACTGCATTTATTTTATATCTTTTGCGACTGATTAAAGGCGGCATTACAGAGATTACAAAAGAGGAAACGCCTGATCACCTCACCAACTGGCTGGAGAAAACCCCGGATGCTTGATTTACCCTTTATATGGGCTTGTATTATAGGCTTCGCCGTTATCATGTATGTGATACTGGACGGGTTTGATTTAGGCGTTGGCATATTATTTCCGTTCGTAAAAAATTTCCGTCACAAAGACATCATGATGAATAGTGTTGCGCCTCTGTGGGATGGCAACGAAACCTGGTTGGTACTTGGTGGCACGAGTTTATTTGCTGCATTTCCCAAAGCGTACGCGGTAATATTGCCCGCGCTTTACATGCCGTTGATATTATTTTTAATAGGGCTAATCCTGCGCGGCATTGCATTTGAGTTTCGTTTTAAAGCGAGCAAATATCAACGCATATGGGATAGTTGTTTTGCTGGCGGCGCCACGCTCGCAAGCTTCATGCAGGGGATAGTGCTTGGGCGGTTCATTGAAGGATTTCCTGCAATAGACGGAAAATTTATCGGCGCGCAATATGAGTGGCTCACCCCTTTTAGTATTATGACCGGAGTGGCAATTGTTTGCGGCTACGCGCTGCTTGGAGCTACCTGGTTGCTCATGAAAACCGAAGGATGTTTGCAGGAATGGTGTCGGAGAATGGCCATGAGACTTATGTTCGTGGTGGTTTTCTTTTTGGGGCTTGTGAGTTTGTGGACGCCATCTGCACAACCGGCCATCGCCGAGCGCTGGTTTTCCTGGCCCAATATTTTATACTTCCTGCCAGTGCCTTTCTATAGCGGCCTGCTTACCATTATTTTGTTTTTTTCACTACGCAGGAAGCATGATTATTTGCCATTTATATGCAGCGTTGGTTTGTTTATTCTTTCCTATAGCGGCCTTGCGATCAGTCTATGGCCTTATATTGTGCCGCGCGTCATGACCATCTGGCAGGCGGCGTCTCCGCCGGCATCGCAGCTATTTGTGCTGATTGGCGTGTTGTTCTTAATCCCGCTGATTCTTGTCTATACTGTCCACGCTTATTGGGTGTTTCGAGGCAAAACCGGTGAAGAAAACGGCTATCATTAAG
This sequence comes from Alphaproteobacteria bacterium, assembly GCA_013288335.1. Classification (GTDB taxonomy): domain Bacteria; phylum Pseudomonadota; class Alphaproteobacteria; order Rickettsiales; family JABCZZ01; genus JABCZZ01. The sequence continues at coordinate 346 of JABDCC010000018.1, read as the reverse complement.
CTGCCTCAATGCGTCCCATCTCATGGAAAATATGTAATTGACCGGATTTCTTGGGCGACGCTTGTCGTGGATAAATTTTCAATAAGTTTTTAAATGCTGGATTTTTTGGCAGGCATGTAGTACAAAGACCGTGCAGGAAAAAATTGACTATAGACGGGTCGGATTATTTTTAATCTGGAGTTGTTTATATGTTTTTTCTAATAAGATTAGAGTTAATATTTTTAGTGGCGGTCATTGCGAGTTGTTTCGGGCAGTAGTTTTGCGTCCGAAGTTATCTGGTGACATAGGCCTTTGCGGCGTTACTTGAAATAGTGCGCCAGTTTTCCTGACTTCACTTAATACATAA
>JABDCC010000017.1 GCA_013288335.1 Alphaproteobacteria bacterium | reverse complement strand
CACATCTTCAAGTTTAACCTGAACAGATGGCTCGCGATCCAGTGCTTTTACTGTCGCCTCATTTGACTCATTATCTACTGGCTCAGCAAACACTTCTGCCGCATCCACCAATGACAACATCAACGCCAAACAATAAAAAGCTCTTTTCCACTTCATATTCCTAACTCCCAATTACATTCTTTACTCGCTCAATCACCTCATCAAACATCGTTTGCGTTAATGTGCCGGTGTTTATGTTATAACGCGAGGTATGGTAGCTGTTGAGCAGTTGCAAACTGCAATTGATAAGCTCCAGATGATGCGTTGCTCCATGGCCAAACACATAGGCTGATTGTTTGAGTGATAATGCACTTATCACAGCTTTATGTGATACTAAACCTAATGTAAGAATGACTTTTAAATTAGGCATCGCGGCGATTTCGGCCGCCAAAAATTTGTTGCAGAGTTTAATCTCTGAAGGTTCTGGTTTATTCGCCTGAGGCACGCAGCGCACTGCATTAGTGATACGACAATTTAAAAGTTCAAATCCATCGGCATCTTGCTTTTTTGTCTTCGCTACTTTTTCCGGGTCATAGCTTCCTTTTGCAAAGCCAAACTTTTCCAATGCTGAATATAAAATAATTCCGGCGTAATCACCGGTAAATGGTCTGCCTGTTTGGTTTGCACCTTTTAATCCCGGTGCTAAACCAACTACTAAAAATTCCGCATCAAGCGAGCCAAAAGAAGGCACCGGTCCATTATAGAACGTGGGATAATTTTTGCGGTTTCCTTCACGGAAATGCACAAGCCTCGGGCAAAGCGGGCAATCATAAGATGGTGAGGTAAATGTCATAACTTACTCATACCAGAACACACTATTATTCAAAGATAATTTAAAAAAATCTAATTACCTCTTGAAACCTCACCATATAGCTCCTATATAGCTGGCACCTTAAAGATAACGGTCGTTTCTCGGCCATTGAAATTTAACAACAATCTGGAGTTTTGAGCTATGAAAGTTAAACCATTGCATGATCGCGTATTAGTACGCCGCTTAGAGCATGAAGAAAAGACCGCTGGCGGGATTATTATTCCCGATACCGCAAAAGAAAAACCGCAGCAAGGCAAAGTGCTTGCTATTGGCTCGGGCGCACGCGACGAATCCGGCAAGGTGGTTCCGCTCGATGTAAAAGTCGGCGATACTGTGCTTTTTGCTAAATGGGGCGGCACTGAAGTGAAAATTGACGGCGAAGATCTGCTCGTGATGAAAGAATCCGACATCATCGCAATCGTTGAATAAGACATAAATAATTTGAAGGAGAATAATAATGGCTAAAGTACTTAAATTTGGAACCGATGCACGCGCACAGATTCTGCTCGGTGCAGACATTCTGGCGGATGCTGTAAAAGTAACCCTGGGGCCAAAAGGCCGCAATGTGGTGCTTGATAAATCTTATGGTGCGCCGCGCATCACTAAAGACGGTGTTACTGTTGCAAAAGAAATCACCCTTGCTAACAAATTCCAGAATATGGGCGCACAGATGCTGCGTGAAGTTGCAAGCAAAACCAATGATGTTGCAGGCGATGGCACCACGACTGCCACCGTACTTGCCCAAGCAATCCTGCGCGAAGGCTGCAAGGCCGTTGCTGCTGGTCTTAACCCAATGGATTTAAAGCGCGGTATCGATAACGCCGTAAAAGCTGCCATTGATGATATCAAATCCAAAAGCAAATCCATCAGCTCACAGGAAGAAATTGCGCAAGTCGGCACTATTTCTGCAAACGGCGATAAAGAAATCGGCGAGAAAATTGCGGAAGCCATGAAGCGCGTAGGCAAAGAAGGTGTTATCACTGTTGAAGAAGCCAAAGGCTTAGAATTTGAAGTCGATGTAGTAGAAGGCATGATGTTTGATCGTGGTTACCTCTCACCTTATTTCATCACTAATGCCGACAAGATGACTGTTGAACTTGAAAGCCCCTACATTCTTTTATTCGAAAAGAAACTCTCTGGCTTGCAGCCAATGTTGCCACTCTTAGAAGCAGTGGTGCAATCCGGCAAACCGCTCCTTATCATCGCAGAAGATGTTGAAGGTGAAGCACTTGCAACCTTAGTGGTAAACAAACTCCGCGGCGGACTCAAAATCGCTGCTGTAAAAGCCCCGGGTTTTGGCGATCGCCGCAAAGCAATGTTAGAGGATATTGCAATCTTAACTGCTGGCGAACTTATCAGCGAAGATTTAGGCATTAAGCTTGAAACCGTGAAACTTCCGATGCTCGGTCGTGCAAAAAAAGTTATCATCACCAAAGAAGACACCACCATTGTGGACGGTGCTGGTGATAAGAAAGCAATCGACGCACGCGTTTCACAAATCAAAGCACATATTGAAGAAACCACTTCTGATTATGACAAAGAAAAACTTCAGGAACGCCTTGCCAAACTTTCCGGCGGTGTTGCTATTCTGAAAGTCGGCGGTTCCAGTGAAATCGAAGTAAAAGAACGCAAAGACCGCGTTGACGATGCACTGCACGCAACACGCGCCGCACGCGATGAAGGTATTGTACCAGGAGGCGGCGCTACGCTTCTTTATGCAAGCCGCGCGCTCGATAAGCTCAAAGCTGGCAATGACGATGAAAAAGCTGGTATCAACATTGTGCGCCGCGCATTACAAGCTCCGCTTCGCCAGATCATTGAGAATGCTGGTTTGGACGGCGCTGTAGTTGCTGGTAAATTACTCGAAGGCAAAGACCATAATTTTGGTTTTGATGCCCAGAAGCTTGACTATGTTGACCTTATTAAAGCCGGTATCATTGACCCAACCAAAGTAGTGCGCACTGCATTGCAGGATGCTGCCTCGGTTGCCGGCCTCATGATTACCACTGAAGCCATCATCACCGACAAGCCAGAAGAAAATAAAGCTGCTGGCGGCGGTCACCCAGGAATGGGCGGCGGTATGGGTGGCATGGGCGATATGGATTTCTAGAGTAACTAGCAACTCGTAAGAGTTACTAGCGATGCCCTCTCACTTCTTCTCCCGGAAGTGGGAGGGTATTTTTTTATCAAAACAGCTTCTTGATAAAATTCACGACCGATTGATACATGAGAATTGCGCCGTTATAGATGGCGGTCAGTATCAAATTAATCCATTTAAAAATAGAGTTAATAAAATCATTCTGAGAAGATTGCAATTGTTGCAATCCGTTCTGCAGAGTGCCTTCCACATTATCTTTGGCATTCTCAATAGGAATCATCACCGAATCCCCCTGTATTCCGGTGTTCCCCGGCAATGATGAAAAAGATACATTCTGCGCTTTGTATTTATACTGAGCATATAAATTCTGCATCTGCATGGAATTTACATTCCAGTTTGTGCCGTTGGGAAACTGAAAGTTAAACTGCGAAACATTAGGGTTACTGGCAAATACATTCTGCATCTGGCTCAAACTAATATTATTCTGCTGCCAGTTCACCGGAAGACTCGTCGCTGCTACAGCAACAGAAGAATAGCTCACCGCTGCGAGAATTAAAATAGTTCTGAGTATCCGCATAAATCACTCCTGCTTTGCAAAAACTACGACCACTAAAGACTATGGCTACTATACCATAATTTCGTGAAACTATTATGACAGTTTCAGGTTTTTTGCTTAGTGGCCAGAACCCCCAGAATACTATCAACAATTACCTCCTGCAAGGCAACGGAATGATTGGGCACCGGCGAGAGGTACACCCTTCCCGTTCCCTCAATTACCTGCACAAACCCCTGACCGGATGCAAATGTGCCGACAAGTGAACGGCTGGATTTCTGCATGGAGTAACCAAGCCCGGCGCTACGTGCTACCGCATACGCACCATCCAACATCAGCCTTTCATTTTTTAAATCCACAATTTCTATGGGGCCGGGCGAGCAGGCAATCACAGTGCCGGTGCCGGAAACCGCCGTCTGTATGAACCCTTCCCCGGAAAAAAGTCCGGCAGAGAGAGTATTGACATATGCATCCACTTCCACGCCGATATCCGATGCCCAGTACGCACCGCGCTCAAGCACTACCTGCGTGCCTTTGAGTTCAATATCGACAAATTCATGAAAACGCGGAGCAAGCATCACTAGGCCAGTACCAGTAAAAACCGGACGAAAAATTTTGTTGCCGGTGATGGCAGATTTTAACATGCCACCTACCGACGGCATAGGGTTTGTCATTTTGACGTCACCTCGCCAATAACGTGCTGCGCCGGATTCCACGCGCACCTGATCGTTATTTAACGTAACTTCGACATAATGCATCAGGTCTTTGGTTTTGATTTCAAACGTAGCCATGACAACCTCCAATTAACTTAAGAGAAAACTATAATAGGCAATTCTTCCGATAATAATTAACGTTATGGTAATGATAGTTGGGGTACGAAATAAGCCGCATAGCACAACGAATAATGCCCAGAACGTGCTCAAGATGGGAATACCCGGAAAAGGGAATAACAGCAGAATTATGGCATAGCAAAAACAACGCGAAATGCGCCGATAAATACCATCGTTGATGTGAAACCAATCGTCGCGCTTTGTGGATAAATAATACCCAAGCGCAAAGTTCGCACCATTGCCGATGGTCGCACCCATAACTGCCATTGCAGTCGCAAGTAACATATTGTAACCGCCAAACGCATGTGCGGCAAACCATGCATTTTCCGAATGAATGGAAAAAACAAAAGATGCCTGAAAACTATTTAATAATACCAGCAAATAGGGGTTCACAACTTATCCTTTTTTGCAGCAATTAAAAACTCGGTATTCCCTTTAGGACCTTTAATCGGGCTTTCCGTAAGCCCTAGCACATGCCAGCAAGGAAGTCCATTAAGCCATGTGGCGATATCGTCGCATACTTCTGCATGCAAAGCCTCATCACGCACCACCCCGCCCTTGCCAACATTACCTTTACCCACTTCAAACTGCGGTTTGATGAGCGCTATCACATGAGCATGATCGCTTGCGAGGTTGAGTGGTGCAAGCAATACTGTTTTTAAACTAATGAAACTTGCATCACATACAATAAGTTCGGGCGCTTCAGGAATAAGTGTATTATCGAGGTTGCGCGCATTGGTTTTTTCCAACACCACCACACGCGCATCCTGCCGGAGTTTCCAATCCAACTGCCCATGTCCCACATCCACCGCATAGACTTTTTTTGCACCACCATTAAGCAGCACATCGGTAAATCCACCAGTAGATGCACCGACATCCAGACAGATTTTTCCTGCCGGATCTATATTAAAATGCTGCAAGCCATGTGTGAGTTTCATTCCCCCACGTGATACCCAAGGATGCTCCGCTTCGCGCAAAATTAAAGGGGTTTCCGCGTCAATCATATGGCCGGGCTTGTCGAGTTTAACTTCGTTGTGATAAACCTTACCCGCCACAATAAGCGCTTGCGCCTTTGCGCGTGATTCCACAAGGCCACGCTCTACCAGTAACATATCCACACGTGATTTTGGCATTTTATACAAACAGATAGTTATTGAGATAATACTTTATGTCACAAAACTTTCATGAAATCTTCATAAACCTGTAATAATAATTAGGGGTATATATGTTATATTAGCCGAGATAACCTGTATTTATACAAACTATCCGTATTTAATACTAAATATGTAAAACACGCTTAATTAACTAACAATTTTATATATTTTCTAAATTAAATTTCTATGAGACCAAAAAAAACAGATTTAATTTTAATAGTCGACGGAAAGATTATTAAAACAAAAAGGAAAGACCTTCTTACTGCAGTGAAAGCTGTAATAAAGTCCGGTCTTCCTGCAGACGGTGAGTTAACCTGGCTAAACGTGAATGCAAAACTTGAATACACCGAAGAGTTTAGAGCTCCTAAAGCTGTGTTTAAGATAACAGACACACTGTGGCAAAAGCACCAGTGTTTGCCTATTCAGATTGAACACCAGGAAATAATGCTTCCTGTGCAGTTAATCTATAACTGCCTGAGCTACTCTACAAAGAGTGACGAGGATGTTATAACGTTAAAGACAGAGGCAACAGAGCCCGCCTTATGTGCCTAACCATGCAAATCCGTTAAACAAACTTAGGTTCCTTCTTCACGGGAGGAGCCTTTTTTGTTTCTATTGCTTAACAGGATGGCGCGGCAAATAGCACAACACTTTCGTGCCTTCGCCGGGTTTTGAGAAAAGTTGCACGCGGCCACTATGGAGTCCCACAAAGCTCTTTACCATGGAAAGCCCAAGACCTGCACCGGATTTATGCGCGCCACTGCTGCTGCCTTTGTTGAATTTTGTAAATATTTCTTCCTGATCCTCAAGCGCAATCCCCACGCCATTATCTTCGACGGTAAATAATATTTCTTCTGCGCCGGTTTCATTATCGGTTACGGCATCTGCAGTAAGCGATATCTTACCCTTGGGGTTTGAATATTTGATCGCATTGGAAAGCAGGTTAAAAATAATCTGTTTTATACGGGTTTCATCAGCGGAAATATTGCCTATATTATTTGCGCAAGTGAAAGTAAATTTAAGATTATTCTCGCGGATACGTTCATTGACCAGCGAAATCACTGATTGCAGCATGACAAAAATATCAAACTCGCTGACGTTCAGTTTCATGTATCCCGCCTCGATACTCGCAATATCAAGAATATCATTGATGAGATGCATAAGATGCTGCGAAGCATCCAATATTCCTGTGACATATTCCTTCTGCTTCAGCGAAAGCTCGCCAAAATAATTCTGCGTGAGCATTTCTGAGAATCCGCTGATGGAAGTAAGCGGTGAACGCAACTCATAAGAAACATTAGCAAGGAACTCAGTCTTCAAGCGATCTGCTTCGGAGAGCGCTTCATTGCGTTCACGAAGGCTGCGTTCTACTAATGTGGAGTCCGTTACATCATAAAATGTGATTAAACTTGCGCCATCCGGTAGCGGCACGACCACCGATTCTATGACCGAGCCGTCGGTGCGTTCCATGCGTTTATACTGCACTTGCCGCGTCATCAGCCCTGCAATAAAATTCTGTTTATACACCGTCCAATCATCGGAAAAATGCAGTGATTTTGTTTTATCAATCAGATCGGAAATATGTGTTTCGGGCGATAAAACTGCTTTTTCCAGCTTCCAGAGTTGCAAGAAACGCGGATTATAAAGTCGCAAACGCCCATCTTCACCAAACACCACCACACCTTCATGCAGATTATCAAGCGTGGCGCGCTGCACCGCAATCAATGTATTATAAGAACGCTCTAGGGCTAAGCGATCGGTAACGTCTTCATAGGCAAATAATATTCCACCCAGCGCATGCGGTATGGCAAGAACACGTAAAGTGCGGCCATCCGGCAAGTAGAAAATTTCCTCACGCGGCTCAATCAGGTCGGTAAATAATTTTAGATGCTGCTGCTTAAACTGCAGAAAATTTGCCTGTTCCGGCAAGCGTCGTTTTTCGCGCAACACTTCAAGAAGCTCGCCGTAAGTCGGACGGGTATCAAGCCACGCTTCATCCAGCCCCCAAAGATGCGTATAGGCGTAATTAAAAAATTTGAGACGCATATCTGCGCCAAAAACCGCCATTGCGCTGGTAACACTTTCCAGCAACTCCGACTGGGCATTAATGTGACGCTGTAATTCTTCCTTTACGGTCTCAAGCTCAGTTACATCCTGCGCCATGCCGACCACAATGCCATCGGATTTAATCGGAATCTCAGCAAACTGATAGAGCTTACGCGTTCCCTCAATAATTACATGACGGCGCTCTGATTTTACCACATTGCTGTCATACGCTTCCCGCGCTAACGTACGTGCATGTGGGTGTAATTCCAGTGTTTCGTGCCCTTCTGTCTGCTCTGTACCTTCCTCTGCCGCTATGCTGTAAGCCATATTGCAATAGCGAATATTAAAATCAACGCTGCGCAGCCATACTGGGAGAGGCAACGCATTCAGAATGCTTGAGAACTGCTTTACGTCGCGTTTTAGTTGATTGTTTTCTTTAATAAGCCTTTCCTGCTGCTTATGCGCAGGGGTTATATCCCTTACCCAAATGACAATATGCCCGAGTTTGTTTTTATGATCATACACTCCGCTAACACGACATTCGAATTGCCGTGATTCTTCCGGTAAATTCATTAAAATTACGGTAGGGTTTTTACTATTAGCAAGATTGGCAATAGCCTGTTTTATAGCAGTACTATGCACATCTCCGAATGCCGTAAGTAATGAATCCAGATTATTCTTATCCGCCGCTATGCCAAACAATTGGCGCATCTGCTCGGAGATTTCCTCGTGTCTTCTGGCAATATTATGCCAGTAAAATCCACCATCAACACTTGCAGCAACATTGGAGAATATATTATTGATGGCAGTATTATTGCGATAAAAATATAAGGCAAATCCGCTGACCAAAGCGCACACTAATACTATAAATACTATGAGTACCATATCGTTTTATATAACATAAAAAATGGTTTAAATGCCAGTACGATAGTTCTTTCTCCGCCAAATTTTAATTTTGTGCAAATCAGAAGTAGCAAAAACCTTTGCTACTGGCTATAAAATACGCAAAGGAAGCTTAAGAATTAAAGATGAATAATATTTTCGTACGATTTATAGTCGCGGCAATGGGCGTGTTTCTGTCGTGTGTTGCACTTGGAATGCTGGGAATTGCTGTGGTGTTTTTCCATTATAACCGCGATTTACCGGACTACAGCGAGCTTGCCAATTATGACCCGGATACCGTTACGAGGCTTTATGCAGCAGATGGGAAACTGCTTGCAGAATATGCTGTTGAAAAACGTGTATATGTGCCGCTTAAGGCCGTTCCAAAACGGGTCACTGAGGCGTTTGTGTCGGCAGAAGATAAGAATTTCTACTCCAATACCGGCATTGATATTTATGGAATTGCCCGTGCGGTTCGCCAGAATATACAAAATTTATTGGGTAACGGCCATACGGTTTCCGGCGGGTCAACCATTACTCAGCAGGTAGTAAAGAATTTCCTGCTTACACCAGAAAAATCTATTTCGCGCAAAATCAAAGAAGCTATTCTCGCCTTCCGCATCACCCAGGTTTACAGCAAAGACCGTATCCTTGAACTCTATTTAAACGAAATTTATCTCGGCAAAGGCTCTTATGGTGTAGCTGCCGCTGCACTTAATTACTTCAATAAATCGCTGGATGATCTCACCATTGAAGAAGCCGCATTTCTTGCCGCTATGCCTCAGGCTCCGGGGCGCAGTGATCCCACACTCCATTATGAGCGCGCAAAGGAACGTCGTGACTACGTAATCAATCGTATGATGGAAGACGGCTACATCACTGCAGACGAAGCGCGCACCGCCATTGCCACTCCGATTGTCATGCGCACACGCGATAAAACCGAAATGGCTTCGGCCGACTTTTTTGCCGAGGAAGTGCGCCGTGAATTGGCCGCTAAATATGGCGATGACGCACTCTATAAAGGCGGTCTTTTTGTCAAAACCACCCTGAATCCTGAGTTGCAAAAATATTCTGATGAAGCTTTGCGCTATGCACTCACTCAATATGATCATCGGCATGGCTTCCGTGGACCTATTGCACATTTAAGTAACTACACCAACTGGCAAAAAGATCTGGCAGCCATTGAACTGAATAAAAGATTTCCGTTGTTTGACGGTGAGCGCTTAAGCCTGGTTGCAGAAAGCACCAAAACTAAAGCAACTGTGTATTTTAGCGATAATACTAAGGCCATGCTGGATAAAGCTTCACTTAAATGGACAGCCAATAAAGGGCTTTCCGTCGGCGATGTACTGATTGTAGCACCTTCCGTGGAAGCAAAAAACACTTATGAGGTGCATCAGATTCCATTGGTAAATGGTGCAATGATTGTTATCGATCCGCATACTGGCCGCGTGCTTGCCATGTCCGGTGGCTATAGTTATGGCGGCACAGAATTCAACCGCGCAACGCAAGCCAAACGCCAGCCCGGCTCTGCCTTCAAACCATTTGTGTATTTAACCGCGATGGAAAATGGTTTCACACCTGCATCGGTTATTGTCGATGAACCGGTAGAATTAAGCCAGGGCGCGGGAATGCCCATTTGGAAGCCCGGCAATTACCATGATGATTATTTAGGCCCGGCAATGCTGCGCCTTGGCTTGGAAAAATCTCGCAACACCATGACCATCCGACTCGCAGAAATGCTTGGCCTTCCGAAAATTATGGAAATGGCACTTCGATTTGGTATTTACGATAAATTACCGGAACAATATTCCATGGTACTGGGCGCGCAGGAAACGACGCTGATACGTCTTGCCAATGCTTATGCCATGCTGGTTAACGGCGGAAAGAAAATCTCTCCTTCGCTTATTGAACGCATTGATGATCGCGACGGAAAAACAATCCTGCGCCGCGATGCACGAGCTTGCGTTAGCTGCAACACAGATGACGAAACTAAGTCCCCGGTTCCGGAGTTACCACCTATTCCGGTTGATGATCGCATGCAGATTGCTGATAACCGGGCAGTGTACCAAGTGGTCTCCATGCTAGAGGGTGTTGCCGAGCATGGAACCGGTGCTGCGTCCAAAAAAATAGGTAAGATTGTAGGTGGAAAAACCGGAACCACCAATGACAGCCGCGACACATGGTTTATTGGATTCTCACCGGATTTGGTTGCAGGCATTTATGTAGGTTTCGATCAGCCGCAGACACTTGGCAAAAAAGAAACTGGTGCAAGCGTCGCCCTTCCCGGTTTTATAAACTTCATGGAAAAAGCTTTGAAAGATACACCCTCCATACCGTTTAGGGTTCCGCCTGGTATAGAATTTATTAAAGTCGCTGCAACCACCGGCCTGCCACCAACACCGGGTTACACGGGTCGCATTGTCGACGAAGCTTTCAAGACCGGTGAATTGCCAGGAATGGGTAGTGAGGTGCTCAGCAATAATGCAACTCCGGTGCAGGGAAGTGTACCACCGGTAAATGCGCAAAATCCGCAATCGGGTATGCCGCCGGAATATCAGTTTCCATCCGAAGATAACGATCACCCTGATTATGTTTTACCCCACCAAAACATTAATACTCCTCATAATGGAACTTTGCCGGATTCACGCTATAATCGCCACAATCAAAATTCAGAACCAGGTACGGGTGGGCTATATTAGGAGATAATAATGAAAGCAGAAATTGTAAATTTATCGAAGAAAATCGAACAGTCAAAAACCCAACTTCGGAGGTATCTTTGACTGGGATAACGCACTGCGCCGCCGCGATGAGTTAACTGCACTTACTTCCGATCCTAACCTCTGGAATGACGCCCCGCGTGCGCAAGGCCTGCTGCGTGAGCGCAATCATCTGGAGTCAGTGATTGATGGCTATCTTGCGCTTGAACGCGGACATAAAGACAATCTTGAACTGGCGCAGATGGGCGAAGAGGAAAACGATCCTTCTATAGTCAACGAAGCCGAAGCAGAACTTGCCAAAATTGCCGAAAAACTTCGCCGCTTGGAATTGGAAAGTTTGCTCTCCGGCGAGGCAGACGCTAATGATTGCTTCATCGAGATTCACCCCGGTGCAGGGGGTACGGAAAGCCAGGACTGGGCATCAATGTTATTGCGCATGTATATGCGCTGGGCAGAAAAATCCGGGTTTAAAATGGAACTGGTGGACGAACTTGCCGGGGAAGAAGCCGGTATCAAGTCCGCCACCATCAAAGTCTCCGGCCATAACGCCTATGGCTGGGCAAAAACCGAATCCGGCGTGCATCGTCTGGTGCGTATTTCGCCGTTTGACAGCAATGCGCGCCGTCACACAAGCTTTGCAAGTGTGTGGGTATATCCGGTGATTGACGATACAATTGAAGTGGAAATTAATGAAAAAGATTTACGCATAGACACCTTCCGCGCATCTGGTGCAGGCGGCCAGCATGTAAACAAAACCGACAGCGCCATCCGCATCACTCACTTGCCAACCAATATTGTGGTACAGTGCCAAACCTCACGCTCGCAGCATAAAAATCGCGCTGAGGCCTATTCTATGCTGCGTGCACGGTTATATGAAGCCGAGCTGCAAAAACGCGAAGAAAAAGCTGATGCGCTCAATGCTACCAAAACCGACAACGCATGGGGACACCAAATCCGCTCCTATGTACTGCACCCTTACCAGATGATTAAAGACCTGCGCACTGCCGTTGAAACCAGCGACACACAAGGGGTTCTGGATGGAAACCTAGAGCCATTTATGTCAGCAGCTTTGGCCGATCGCGTGAAAGGCAAGGCCGAGTCGGTGGGTGATTAACTCAGCTCATCAATTTGCAAATCGGTGAGGTTTCCGGGCACGATCATCATCGGCACCAGCAGACGGTCACCCAGTTTTCCAGTGAGCCAATTGATAAGCTCTACACGTTCCGCAGATTCAGTAGAAGTGCCTATTACCAGCATACTCACGGTATTATCGCGCAGGGTAGCATTGATGATTTCCTCACGCACCCTGCCCTCACGGATCTGCACTGCCGGAATAATCCCTGCGTATTTAGTCGCTGAATCAACCATGGATTTCACCAATACTTCGCCTTCCTGCCAGCGTTCTTCGCGCATTTTCTCGGCAACGCCAAATAAATTCTGCATATCGGCGGGTGGAATAATATGGAGGATTTCTACCACACCGCCACTACGCTCGGCCTTCTTGCAAGCAAAGTTAAGTGCTACCTGCGATGATTCGCTACCATCAACATAGACTAAGTACTTGCCAACATTTTCCATGGTCTTTCTCCTTATATTCTACTCATTAGAGAACTCGCTCCCCACCCCATAAGCAACGCAAGCAACACGCAAAACAAACCGTAAATCACCGAACTGCTATGCGCAAAATCATACAGAAAAGCATCAAGACCGGTTTTCTGAACTTCAATCGGGATCGACTGCATGCTCGTTAACTGCCCATCATTAAACAGATACACATCAGCCGAGTAATTACCGCGCGGAATATTATCAGGAAAGGGAATTACGAATTTAAACAGCGACTCGCCCATGAAAGAAACTTTACTCGCCGTTTCCGAATAGAGATTATGTATCTGTTCATAATGAACAAGTGCGTCAGAGAATTTATTTTCCTTCTCACCGCTTGAGTTTAACGCTTCCTGAAACCCTATATGCAGGGATTTAAACAACTCAGGGTAATTCATGTCTTTTAAAGGCTTACTTGAGGCGATGATGTAATAGGTCGGGACATCATCAAATTTTTGTTTTTCGTTATTCATCCAGACACCAAAAATCCGGTCTTTTTTTCGCACCGTTATTGATTTTTCTGGCCCACGCACCGCAACTACAATATCGCCGGTTTCATTGCGCGCGCCAAAAAGCAAAAGCCGCGTACCATTGAAACCTGAATCGATTTCAATTTTATATTGTGAAAGATCAGCAACCAAAGGCTTCGCAAAAACCATGGCGGGCGTGAGCAGAATAAAAAATAATGCAATTAAGCTTTTCATGAGTTACCCACCGTGATCGTATAAATATCATCGGGTTTGGAAAACAATCCAAAAGCAAGTTTGAGCGCAATGGCAAGCACAAGGAGCGCCAGCATTCCGCGCAGTTTAGCCGCCGGTATATTGGCACCAATTTTGGTTCCCATCTGCGCACCTACTACAGAGCCAGATAGCAAAAGAACCGCAAGCATTATATCTACCGTCTGCGTAGTCACCGCCTGCAGAAAAGTAACATTAGCAGTAATAAAAATAATCTGAAAAAGGGAGGTTCCAATAACGACCGAAGTAGGCATTCCGAGAATATAAATCATTGCGGGAATCATAAAAAACCCGCCACCTACCCCAAGCATGGAAACCAACATTCCAGACAGAACCCCAATGCCTAGCGGAAGTAGTGCGCTTAAGCGTAATTTACTGCGGGGAAAATCACGCATCATTGGCCATCGGCTCAAAAACTCAAAACGTGAAACCGCGGTGGAAATAGTATAATGTTCCTGCGCTTTCTTTAAATTGCGGTAACTTTCCATCGCCATCATCACACCAATAGAGCCAAGCATGACCACATAAAGCACAGAAATCACCAGATCAATCTGACCAAGTCTTTTAAGTATGGTAAATAGCCACACACCCGCAGATGAGCCAATAAGACCGCCTTCTAAGAGCAAGATACCCATTTTAAAATCAATATTATTACGCCGCCAGTGTGCAAGAAATCCGGAAAGTGACGATGCAACAATCTGATTAGCAGAACTTGCTACGGCAACAGCAGGCGGAATACCTATAAACATGAGAAAAGGCGTGGTAAGAAATCCACCCCCCACTCCAAACATTCCTGATAAAATTCCGGTGACAACCCCAAGCGCGAGAATGCCGATGATATTGACCGACATTTCAGCAATTGGCAGATAAATTTCCATCTTCTGACTTTACATTAAATAATTGGCAAAATGCTCACGGATGTTGCTATCAAGCGGCCCTTCGATACTCTTCATCAATTCCACGCTTATATCATGATACATGTTCTTGTGATCGATAAGTGTAGCATTTTCAGGCAATGTGCGCGAAGCATGTGACGAGACATGCACTGTTGCAATCGGCAATACGCGGTGCTCAATATAAATTTTGATATCGACTTCCAATGTACCGGTATATTCCTCGGTCTGCTCGTTGGTAAAATATCCTTCAATGCCAGTTTTTTTCTTCGCCAATTCTGTCTTGGTTATGCTGGCATCTTTGATATTAACTTCTGCATGGCCTTGCTTCCCTCCCGCCACAAGCCGCGCTGCCACCCATTGCTTCACCGCATCTGCCGGAGGAATATCGGAGAGTTTTTCAACATTGGGTAACTGATCGGAGGAAATATAATCCTGCGCCACCTCTATGCTTGCAACATTGAGTATGTAAGGAGCACCTTCAAAGCTAATGCTCGGTTTCGGCGGTATAGGGGTCTGCTCGCACGCACCCGCCAGAAGCAACAGGCTCAATATTAATATTTTACGCATAACTTCTCCTCTATACGCTACATTTTAATTCTTCATTGTCCGGTAACTTAGCATCCGGTTCGCGTATGTAAATGGGATCAATGGGAAATTCGCGCTCACCGCTCAACCATTTTTCATTGGCAAGCGCTGCAACATCGCCTGCATTCGGTATCGTCTGAATTTTTTTGGCACCATGCCCAAGCACCGGAATCATTTTTTCTTCCACCAGCAATGCATCCGAAAGCGGAGTGATTTCATCGATCATACGGAAACGCTGCACATAAAACTGCTCACGATGTGCATCTATAATAGCAAGCACATCACCACGTATCCCAGAAGAATGTGCTATCACTTCGAGTGTAGAAACTCCAATGAGGGGCTTTGTGGTCACCAGCGAAAGCGCGCGCGCGGTGGTAAGTGCTATGCGAATTCCGGTAAAACTTCCGGGCCCAATGGTGCAGGCAAGTGCGGTGCAGTCATTATACGTGATGCCTGCTTTTGCCAAAATTTCTTCCATCATGGGTACCAGCATTTTAGACTGCTGACCTGTAACATCGTGCTGCAATAGGTCAACAACTGCGCCATTTTGCCACAACGCGACCGAACACCCCCCAAGTGCTGTATCGATTGCAAGTATTCTCGGATAATCTTCATTTTTTTCAGTCATTTACACTACAATATTTAAGTTAGAGAAAATTGCGTTTATGACATCATAAATATTTAACAATACTGTTAATCAATTATTAACCAAACCTATGCTATCTTACTTAAGCGACAAGATAAATAATAATTTGTAAGAAAAAAGAAGGTGGTTTTTATGACAAACGAATCATTCGGGGAACGGATTAAACGAGGAACTGTCCGCGGGCTGATATTATTCACTGGATTACAAGCTTTCAAATACATCTCCAATGCTAATAGCACGCCAGAAGAACACAACCCAAAAAATAAAACTGAAATAAAGGTGAATAACAACCAAGCCGTCACTGATAGTGCCGCCACCGTACACCTTACAGGCGAACAATTACTGGCAATGGACATAAAAAAAACCATCGCAAAAGATAGCGCAGAACTTGTCGGCCTCAATGAAGAGTTAAAAACAGATAAAGAATTTTTAAAAAAAGCTCTTAAGTTCGACGAAAAAGATACCGCAACAATAACAGCGACAAAAGAAGCAATCTACGATCTAAATCAAAAAATAGACCGAAGAACGCAGGAAATAAAAAATATTCAGAAACCTGTTAAGGTTAATGCAACCATTTTAGGTAAATAAACGGATAAGGGTAGACTATCTCACAGTCTTTCAGCAGTTTAGTCTCCAGAATTAAGTCATTATTGGTTTTTTATACCCCGCCCCATAAAAAACACTACAATTTATCCACAAAGTTTGTATCATACTCTGGTAAATAGTTTAACCATTGACCCACTCTCTTGAGCAAAAAACTCTATATTAAGACCTACGGCTGCCAGATGAACGTCTATGATTCCGCACGGATGGCGGATTTGATGGTCCCGTTTGACTACAAACTCACCGACACCTCGGAAGATGCTGACCTTGTAGTGCTCAATACCTGCCATATTCGTGAGAAAGCCGAAGATAAAGTCTATTCTGATCTGGGGCGGTTACGCAAGTTACGTGCGCAGAAAGAAGAATCCGGCGGTCAAATGCTGATTGCAGTCGGTGGGTGCGTAGGCCAAGCCGAAGGCGAAGAAATTATTAAACGCGCACCTTATGTAGACATGGTGTTTGGCTCGCAAAGCTACCATAATCTTCCTGAAATGGTCGCAAAAACTTTGCGCGATGGCAGTAAAGGAATCAATCTTGATTTCTCACCGGAGCCAAAATTTGATTTTCTGCTTAAGCAATCCAGCGCTGAAGATGGTGTTTTTAATAAATCCGAATTTATTTCCATACAGGAAGGCTGCGATAAATTCTGCACATTCTGTGTTGTGCCCTATACTCGCGGCGCAGAATTTTCACGCGGCAGCGATGCTATTTTGGCCGAAGCACGCAATCTAGTAGAACGCGGAACGGTTGAAATTACTCTGCTCGGCCAGAATGTGAATGCTTACCACGGTGTTGGCAGTGATGGCAAAGACTGGTCGCTTGCTAAACTCATTCGTGAATTGGCAAAGATTGAAGGTTTAGAGCGTATTCGTTATATGACTTCACATCCACGTGATATGGATGACGAACTCATCGCAACTCATGGTGATATTGAAAAACTGATGCCGTTGTTGCATCTTCCAGTGCAATCGGGCTCCGATAACATCCTTGCCAAAATGAACCGTAAACATAAAGCAGATTATTATTTAGGTTTGGTGGATAAACTTCGCAAAGCACGCCCTGATATTACTTTATCTTCGGATTTTATCGTCGGCTTCCCCGGTGAAAGTGAACTTGATTTTACCGCCACAAAAAAGCTGGTAGAAACTGTCGGTTTCTCGCAAGCCTATACATACACGTACAGCCCACGACCAGGAACACCCGCTGCTGCGAATGAAAATCAAATTGATGAATCCGTTAAAAATGAGCGCCTTACTGATTTACAGGGTCTGATAATGCGCCAGCAGAAAGCCTATAATACTGCCAGTATCGGCAAAACAGTTCCCGTCCTTTTGGATCGCAAGGGTAAACTTAAAGGACAATTGCTTGGTAAAAGCTCCTATGGACAATCGGTGCATGTGCTAGACGCCGAAGGTTGCGAAGGACAAATACTTGACGTGGTCATCACCGGTGCGCTGCAAAATAGTGTATCGGGAGTAATACAACAATCATTGGAAAGGAAACACGTTGGATAAAAAACCTGAATCAATCAGTATGCAGTTTCCCAATAATTCACTTTTGCCGATGCTTTACGGCGAAGCGGATAAATATTTAAATAAAATTGAAAAGGGGTTTGGCGTCATCGCCACCTCGCGCGGCAATATGCTCGCACTTACCGGCGATCCGGTTGCAGTACAAAAAAGCCGCGATGTAATACAGGATTTATACAATAAACTGGAGGGCGGCATGGAGATTGGCGCAGGCGAAGTGGATGCCGCAATACGCATGTCCACTCCTCAAAAATCAAATGGCAACAAACAACACAGACTGCCATTTAATTCGGAGCTATGCATAAAAACCCAAAAGAAAACTATCCACCCCTACTCGCAAGCGCAGGCGGAATATATGGATGCGCTGCATAAGCATGACATGGTTTTTGCTTTGGGACCTGCAGGTACCGGAAAAACCTATATCGCAGTGGCTTATGCGGTTTCATTGTTCCTCAACAATAAAGTAGATCGCATTATCCTTTCGCGCCCCGCCGTGGAAGCAGGTGAAAAACTCGGATTCCTTCCAGGAGATTTAAAAGAGAAAATCGATCCCTATCTGCGCCCGCTTTATGATGCGCTTTACGATACCATGCCCGCCGAGCGCGTAGTAAAGCACATAGAAAACGGTGAAATCGAAATTGCGCCGCTTGCTTTTATGCGTGGCCGCACCCTTGCTAATGCCTGCATTATTCTTGACGAAGCGCAGAACACAACCCCCACCCAGATGAAAATGTTTTTAACGCGCCTCGGTGAAAACTCACGCATGTTAATTACCGGCGATTTAAGCCAGACCGATTTACCAAAAGACGTAAAATCGGGTTTGCAGGACGCCATTAAAAAGGTGGAACATATTGAAGGCATCCGGTGTGTGCGTTTTTCCGATGTCGATGTGGTACGCCATAATCTAGCTGCCAAGATCGTGCAGGCTTATGACGAATGGGAAAAGAAGAAACGCAGCAACAATAATGACTAACGTAGAAATTAATATTACGCGCCTTTCCGGTGACTGGTCGAAATCTATCACCGGTTACAAACGCAAAATTGAGAAATGGTGTATGGCGGCAATTGCTAAAAATACCTCACTTAAAAAGAAGGACGTTTCTTTATCAGTGGTACTTGCGGATGACCATTTTGTACATGATTTGAACCATACCTATCGTGGTAAAAACAAACCCACCAATGTGCTTTCATTTAAAGGAGAAGGCCAGGAATTAGGGGATATAATATTGGCGTATGAAACGGTAAAAAAGGAAGCTAAAGCGCAAGGAAAGAGCTTCACAGCTCACACCGCCCATTTAGTTGTACATGGCGTTTTACATGTGTTCGGGCATGATCACGAAAATGAAAAAGAAGCGAAAGTTATGGAAAAAGAAGAAGTCGCAATACTTGCAAAACTAGGATTTACTAGCCCCTATGCTAACGAGGTAACAAAGTGAGTGACGTACAAGAAAATGGTAAATCGGTGAGTAATGAGTCGTCCGTTCCGGAGACTATAGTAAAACGTTTACGATCATGGCTACGCATAAATTTACGTATAAGGAATAACGATAATTCTCTCAAAGAAGCGCTTGAAGAAGTTATCGAGGAACACGAAGAAGACGGCGGCGAATCGTTGCCACAAGAAGAACAGGACATGTTGAAGAAGGTTCTGAACTTCGGCGACTTGAGTGTGCATGATATTATGACACCGCGTATGGATATAAAAGCGGTGGAATACAGCACTTCACTGGAAGATTTAAAAACCCACGTGATTGAATACCGCCATACACGTGTTCCGGTATATAATGACACACTCGATAACGTCAAAGGCTTCATCCACATCAAAGATCTGATGCCGCTGCTTTCCGGCGATCATCCATTCAATATGGCGCTCGTGCTGCGTGATATGTTGTTTGTTCCTCCCTCCATGAAACTCACCACCCTGATTGTGAAAATGCGCACAGCCGGGGTGCATATGGCCATTGTGATTGATGAATATGGCGGCACGGATGGGCTTGTGACGCTCGAAGATATGTTCGAAGAAATAGTCGGCGAAATTCCCGATGAGCATGATGAAGATGAGTTAGGAGAGCCATTAACTTGGACAGAGCAAGGCTTCTGCGACGCAGACGCACGGATACGGGTTGAGCGATTAGATACCGACCTTGGGCTTACATTTGAGCACGCGGAAGGTGAAGCCGATTATGACACACTTGGCGGTTTGATATTTTATCAGCTTGGTCATGTGCCAGTGGAAGGCGAAACCATAGCACATAGAAACGGCGTGCGTTTTGAAATTCTCGAAGCCGATCCGCGCCGCATTAAAAAGGTGCGTGTTTTTAGACCCGATATAAACCAAGAAAAAGCTATTGTATAAAACGAAGTCAGCAGACTGAGTCTTTAGTCACCGAAGGTGTTAGTCTCATCGCGAAGGCCAGATGGCCGAAGCGGGAGAGAGATCAAAAAGTAATACTCTGCATTGCATCTTTGATACGGCCTTTGGTTACATCGCTTACTTGCACCAAGGGAAGTCTTAAATCCGGCTGGCATTTTCCCATCAGCGACGCAGCATATTTCACCGGACCGGGGCTGGTCTCATAAAACATAGCCTGATGGAGCGTCACAAGCTGTTCATGAATAGCAAGCGCACCGGCAAAATCACCTTTTAAGGTTTTTTCCTGCACCTGCGCACATAACTTCGGCGCTATATTGGAAGTAACCGAAATACAACCAATGCCCCCCTGCACGTTAAAGGCAACGGCTGTCATATCCTCGCCGGATATCTGCTGAAAATCATTACCTACCAAAGAACGTAATATGCACACACGAGCCAAATCACCGCTTGCGTCTTTGACGCCAACAATATTCGGGAATTTGGCCAGACGCGCAATCGTCTCATCCTTAATATCAATCACCGAACGCGCCGGAACATTATAGAGCACAATGGGTATATCAACGGCCTCGGTGATTGCCTTATAATGCTGGAAAAGCCCTTCCTGGGTTGGTTTATTGTAATAAGGCGCAACTATCAACGCACCATCCGCACCAGCTTCCTTGGCGTGGCGTGTGAGCATAATGGCTTCATCGGTGGAATTAGAACCCGTGCCCGCCAGCACTTTTACACGCTTATTCGCCACTTCTACCGCAAGCGATACCACGCGGTTATGTTCTTCATAGGAAAGCGTCGGCGATTCGCCCGTTGTACCACAAGGAACAATCCCATGCACACCTTCGCTGATCTGCCATTCAATGAATGATTGAAAGGCTTTTTCGTCTATTTTCCCATCCTTAAAAGGCGTGATGAGAGCTGTATAGAGTCCACGGAACATAAGGCATTCTTTTGTTAAGTTTTTTCCGGTATATAACGGTTGTGGCAATATAGCAAAAAAAATACGAATTAATCTTGCTTTTTTTTCCGGTTTCTGGTTTACCCGCTATTCCTCAGAAGGACTGGATAATATTGGGGGTGTAGCTCAGTTGGTTAGAGCGCAGGCCTGTCACGCCTGAGGTCGCGGGTTCGAGCCCCGTCACTCCCGCCATATTATCAGCTAAGGGAAGAAATTTTAGCTATATGAATAAAATCTATATACTTACCCTTTCCTGCAAGGACATCCGTGGCATTGTCGCCTCGGTGACTGGATTTTTGGCAGAAAAGAATGGATTTATCATTGAATCCGCGCAATTTGGCGATGCTTCGACCGGACAATTTTTCCTGCGCATTGAGTTTTCAACTGATGAAAATTCGCCTTCAGAGGACGAATTAAAGATTCTTTTCTATAACGAAGTGGCAAAACGCTTCGCCATGGATTGGCAATTGCACGACAAAGCCCGCAAGGCACGTGTGCTGATTATGGTCTCCAAATACGGCCATTGCCTAAATGATTTACTGCACCGCTATGCCACTGCAACCTTGCCGATTGAAGTTTCGGCAGTGATTTCCAATCATCTGGATTTTAAAAGCCAAGTAGAATGGTACAATATCCCGTTTCATCATTTACCTATAGAAGCGGGTAAAAAAGCTGAGCAGGAAGCCAAAGTTTTTGACATCATCGAAAAAAACCATATCGATTTAGTCGTACTCGCACGTTACATGCAGGTGTTATCGCCAGAACTTTGCACAAAACTCGTAGGCCGTGCTATTAACATTCATCATTCATTCCTGCCTGGCTTCAAAGGCGCAAAGCCTTACCATCAGGCGTTTGATCGTGGTGTGAAGCTGATTGGTGCCACCGCGCATTATGTCACTGCTGATTTAGACGAAGGCCCGATTATCGAGCAGGAAGTCGCTCGCGTTGATCATACCTATAAGCCTGAGGATTTAGAAGCGGTAGGCCGCGACAGTGAATGCTCTGTGCTTGCCCGCGCCATTAAATACCACATTGAGCACCGTGTGCTCATCAATGGCCACAAGACGGTGGTATTTAAATAGTTTTTGGCGGTGATTTTTGTTTGTTTTTCTCTATTACCTCGACCAGATATTGCCAATGGCCAGAAATAGTTTTTACTATCTCTTCCGCATGCTGGTCTGTTTTTGGCCTTGGAACTAATGGATTTACCACAACCTTAAAATTTGGGTAATGCGCAGACTCCTCGTAAATATCAATAATATTGTTTATCAAGGCTCCTTGTAAAGATAGAGCACTTCTCCTATTAAACCCAAATGACTCTAATTTGGTTTGAGCATCATTGGTTATGTGGTTCATATAAATATCAATCATATCCATTTTATTTAATATGGTAGGATTTCTATAAGAAGGATTTTTATGGTAATTTTCGTGCACCTTACCACGTAAAAAGAAAGCCTTTGCATAGCGCATCATTACATCGTGAGCAAAACTATCTACTTTCTCTGTGTCTATAACTTTTTTGGTATCTTTCGAGAACCCTATACATTCATTACGTCTTTGAACCCATTCGGGGCTTATTTTAGAACTAAATGACTCCATTTCCGATGGATCATCACTGAGAAAGATTCCTATCCATTTTTTCAGTGAATTCTGTAATTTAGGGTCAATTATTAAATCACTATCCTGAAAATTATAAGTTCTTTTAATTTCTTGTAGAACATAATTCTCAGCGTGCTCATGTGATCCGTTTTTAACTCTAATTCCCATAATAATCCTATTTTAAAGGTCGATTATACCACCAAACTATTAAGAAATTATTACGAAAACCCCTCTAAAACACAAAAAAATCCCCCTTTGGCGAACCAAAGAGGGATAATTAGTTTAATGAAAGAATAGGTAATTAAGCGGCTACTTGTTGTTTTAACACACCAAGAAGCTTTTCGGTTGCTGCTTTGTTGTCGAGCTTTTCAGCTGCAGCAAGTTCGCAAATCATGCGGGAAAGCGCTGATTCATAGATCATTCTTTCGCTATAAGAACGCTCAGACTGATCTACATTACGATGTAAATCGCGCACCACCTCGGCCACCGATATCAGGTTGCCGGAGTTAATCTTTGCTTCATATTCCTGGGCACGACGGCTCCACATACCGCGTGAGGTACGTGCGCGTCCTTTTAAGGTAGTAAATGCCCTTGATATTTCATCATTCGAGCTGATATTGCGTAAACCAGCAGCGGTTGCGCGGTGAACAGGCACGCGCAGAGTCATTTTATCTTTAGCAAATGAAATTACGAATACTTTTAAGGATACTTCACCGATCTGCTGAGTTTCTTCAGCGAGGATTTTGCCAACACCATGCGTTGGATACACTACATAATTTCCGACTTTGAATTCACTGGAGAGCTTTTTCGTCATACTTAATCACCCCTTGTTAGAGTTACACTACTTACCAAGCGGTGCTACAATACCACAATTTTCATAAAAATCATAGGATAAATAAAAATAAGTTAAAATTTTATGCAAATTGTTCCCAAAATTAGGGTATATCAGGCGGTTCTGATGAATCACCCTGATTTTTCAGCCTTAAATATAAGTTTATTAACCTTTAGTCCAACAGTCCCCGGGCGGTTTAATAACGGAAGCCCTGGATTTAACAGATACATCACCTGCAGCTGCGGGACCTCCCAATTGCGCTATTAAAGCAGGGATAGTTTTGTGATTTTTGTTTCCAAACACTTGTAATTTCCAGCTATGATTATCATCAAGGATAACTTTCAGAGCCGCTTTGATCTCATCATATTTGGCCATTTTTTCATCTTTTGACGTATTGGCAAGCTCAAGCACCTCATCTAACCCGCGCACGGCATGCCGGAATCCGGCAATTTCATGCCATGGCATTTCCGTAATAGCCTTTTCTTTCTCACTCAATTCCAGCGCCTCACCACTTTCTAATTTTTTAAATAAACTCTGTAATGATTTGAGTGTATCTATTTTTTCTGGAAGGAATTTTATGATGTCATTCGGGCGTGGCAGCTCTTCATTGGCCTCTTTTTTGTCATATATTTTCGTATAATATTTAATCTCTTCCCGATCGCCAAAAGAGATTTCATTCAGAGCCGGTAATAATTCTTCTGTTAACTTTATAGTATTTTTTAATGCCGGAATGATTTTCTTATATTCGGCTATTATCGCTTCTTTGGATATGTCAGCCATGTAAATCTCCCTATACTCTCTGTAAACTTAATATATAACAAAAGAGAATAAAAGTTAAGATTCTATGACGATAGCCTAATGCGCTTCGTTCCAGTTATCACCGATATTGGTGGAAACCGTCAGCGGAATGCTTAAATAGGCCGCATTTTCCATAGCATGGCTCACCAGACCTGCAATTTTGGTGGCATCCTCCGCAATCGTCTCAATCACCAACTCATCATGCACCTGAAGCAACATTCTGGCATTGGTAGGCTGCAAAACTCGCTCCACCGCAATCATTGCGCGTTTGATGATATCGGCAGCCGTTCCCTGAAGCGGAGCGTTAATTGCCGCACGCTCCGAGAAATTTCGCATATTGGGGTTTTTATCAGCAATGCCTGGCAAGTGACATTTACGGCCAAACAACGTCGTCACATAGCCGTGCTCGCGCGCAAACGCTTTCGTCCTGTCCATATAATCTTTAATACCGGGATATTGTTTGAAGTAGCTATCAATGTAAGTCGCTGCTTCACTGCGGCCAATACCAAGACGTGCCGAAAGCCCATGCGCACTTATGCCATAAATAATACCAAAGTTTATGGTTTTGGCCTTGCGGCGCAAATCACTATTTACCTCGGAAACCGGCACACCAAACATCTGGCTTGCAGTGATCGCATGAATATCATCACCGTTTTTAAAGGCAGCTTTAAGCGTTGGAATATCTGCAATATGAGCAAGCAGCCGCAGTTCAATCTGCGAATAATCGGCAGAAATTAATTTGTTGCCAGATGCAGCTACAAACGCATGGCGGATTTTGCGCCCCTCTTCACTGCGGATCGGAATATTTTGCAAGTTAGGATCGCTCGATGATAATCTTCCAGTAGTCGTTGCCGCCATCGCATAGGAAGTATGCACCCTGCCCGTTGTGGGGTTAATTTGCTCCGCTAATGTATCCGTATAGGTGCTTTTTAATTTGGATAACTGACGGTGATCAAGAATGAGTTGTGGCAGCGGATGACCACTGATGAGCAAATCTTCCAACACTTCAGCCCCGGTATAATAATTACCGGTTTTTCCTTTTTTACCGCCGGGTAATTGCAGTTCATCAAATAATACTTCACCCAACTGCTTGGGCGATGCCACATTAAATTCATGACCGGCATGTTTATAAATCTCTTTTTCCAATACCTCTATACGTTTGCTGAAATCAACCGAGAGCTCAGCGAGTTGTTTTTTATCTGCAATAATCCCGCGCGATTCCATCGCTACAATCACCGGCACCAGGGGACGCTCAATGGTTTCATATAATGTCACCATTTTCTGCGCGAGTATTTCTGGCTTGAACTTATGCCAGAAACGCAATGTCACATCAGCATCTTCGGCGGCGTAAGTAAGTGCTTTATCAATTGCCACTTCTGCAAAGGAAATCCGCGCTTTGCCGGTTCCCGTCATTTCATCGTACGTAATGGTTCTAATGCCAAGATGCTTCTGCGCAAGCTCATCCATATTGTGGTTATGCATGCCCGCATAGAGCACGCAGGACATTAACATCGTGTCGTCCACCGGACTTACGCGCACATTATATTTATGCAGCACAACCATGTCGTATTTAATGTTATGACCAATCTTCAGGACACCCTCATCGGCAAGCAATTCAGAAATTAATTTTATCGCCTCTTTAAAATCTACTTGCCCCTCAGCATGTTTGAGCTCCGCTTCTACTGCAACACTATCAAACAGGCTGGTCTGTTTTTGTTTAGCCTCGCCTTTTACTACATGATTAAGCGGTATATAGCAGGCCTTGCCCGGTGCTACTGCGAGTGAAACTCCCACCAGTTCCGCCTGCATGGCGTTGAGTGATGTGGTCTCGGTGTCAAAAGCTACATAGCCCGTGGATTTTGCAAGCGCAATCCAGCGCTTCAGCGCATCTATATCGCTGATGAGTTCATAATTATGGGTAACAGAGTGCGGGTGTTCCGGCTTTGCAATTTCTTCCGGTTTAATACCGTATTTTTGCTCGAGCCGCGCAATCAGGCTTTTAAATTCCATCGTGCGTAAAAACGAAATCAGCTTTTCATGATCAGGTTCGCGAAGCTTTAAATCTTCAAAAGTTGGCAAGCCCGGTACTGTGTCGCAAAGGCCAATAAGCTCATAAGACATGCGTGCTTTATCAATATTCTGCTCCAACACTTCGCGGCGTTTAACCTGTTTTACCTCAGCCGTGCGCGTCAGCACGCCTTCAAAATTATCATAAGCCACAACAAGCTCTGCCGCAGTCTTGGGGCCGATACCGGGCACACCCGGAATATTATCCGATGAGTCACCAATGAGCGCCAGCACATCGCGTACTTTTTCCGGCGGCACGCCGAACTTCTCAATCACTTCTTCGCGGCCAATGTTTTTTTGTTTCATGGCGTCAAACATCGAAACACCATCGCTGATAAGCTGCATCAGATCTTTATCCGATGAAACAATTACCACCTCAATCCCCTGCTCTTTTGCAAGCTTGGTGTAGGTGGCGATGATGTCATCCGCCTCGTAATCCGCAAGCTCAATAGCCGCCATATTTAATGCTTCTGTCGCTTCACGCACCAATGGAAATTGCGGAATTAAATCCTCCGGCGCAGGCGGGCGGTTTGCCTTGTACTCAGGATAAATGCGGTTGCGGAAAGTCTTGCGTCCGGCATCAAAAATCACCGCAATATAATCCGTCTGGTAACTCTCAGTTAATTTCATGATCATGTTCACGAAACCAAGCACTGCGGTCACCGGAGTGCCATCGCTGCGGGTGAGTTTTCGGGTTATAGCGTGGTAGGCCCGGAAGATAAAACCGGAGCCGTCTATCAGGTAAAGTTTTTTCATAAGGCGGCTACATTATAGCGGCAAATATCATTTGCAAATGATAAGATGTGGTTTAATAGATAGGGCTATGGAAAATTCTGCGGAAAATATTACACTCTCAGGCCCCGAACGCGCGCCAAAATCAGGCGACAAGCCAAAACATCTCATTATGTTTCTGCATGGCTATGGTGCAGACGGCAATGATTTGATTGGCCTTTCGCCTATGCTTGCCAATGATTTTCCGGATGCGGAATTTATCTCACCTAACGCGCCTTTCCCTTGCGAAATGTCCCCGTCAGGGCGTCAGTGGTTTACTTTGCTTGATCGTTCTCCGCAAATTATGCTGCGCGGCGCTATGGATGCCGCCCCCCTGCTTAATACGTTTATTGATGCACAGCTTAAACGCTTTGCACTCACCGATGATAAACTTGCGTTAGTTGGTTTTTCACAAGGCACGATGATGGCACTTTTTTCCGCACTTCGCCGCCCGAAAGCGTGCGCCGGAATCGTAGGATTTTCAGGTTCACTCGTGGGTGAAGAAGGTATCATCAGTAAACCGCCCGTGTGTTTGATTCACGGCAATGCCGACGATGTGGTGCCTTACGGTGCCATGGCGCTTGCAAGCGCAGTGCTCAAACATGAAGGGCTTTCGGTAGAAACTCATACACGCCCTGGCATGGGGCATGGCATTGACCCGGAAGGGCTCAATATTGCGGTGAAGTTCTTAAAGGACAAATTAAAATGAGCACAGGCTCTTACCCTGCAACGAGGCTGCGCCGCAATCGCAAAAGCCCGTGGAAGCGGGCTTTAGTCGCAGAGCATCGTTTAACTGTGCATGATTTAATCTGGCCAGTATTTGTGCAAGAAGGAAAAAACCTTCGCACACCCATTGAATCGATGCCCGGCGTTTTTCGCCTTTCTATTGATGAGCTTTTAATTGAGGCAAAACGCGCCCATGCGCTTGGAATTCCAGCAATTGCTATTTTTCCAGTAGTGGATCAAAAGTTAAAATCTCTGGAGGCCGAAGAAGCCTTTAACCCGAATAATCTGGTGTCACGCGCGGTAAAAGCGGTGAAAGCGGCACTGCCGGATTTAGGCATCATCTGCGATGTAGCACTCGACCCCTACACCACGCACGGCCATGACGGAATTTTAACCGGTAACTCCGTAGACAATGACGCAACAATCGCGGTGCTCTGCAGACAAGCATTAAACCAAGCTGAGGCGGGCTGCGACATTGTAGCGCCTTCCGACATGATGGATGGCAGGGTCGGCGCAATCCGAGAATATCTTGATTCCGATAATTTCCATGATGTCAGTATCATCGCTTACGCTGCCAAATATGCTTCGGCGTTTTATGGGCCATTCCGCGCTGCCGTTGGCTCCGATAAAAATCTTGGTAAGGCCGATAAGCGTGACTACCAGATGGACCCCGCCAACGCGCAGGAAGCCTTGCGCGAAGTGGCGCTCGATATCGCTGAAGGCGCAGATATTGTAATGGTAAAACCCGGAATGCCGTATCTGGATATCATCCGCGCAGTCAAAGAAACCTACCATGTGCCAGTGTTTGCCTATCAGGTAAGTGGTGAATATGCGATGCTCAAGGCCGCCGCACAAAATGGCTGGCTTGATTTTGACGCGGTGATGATGGAAAGCCTGCTTGCCTTCAAACGTGCCGGTTCTTCTGGCATTTTTACTTATGCTGCATTGGAAGTGGCAGAGAAGCTGTAATTATTGTTTATCAATAAGAGAGTTTTGTTTAAATATTTCGTCTAATGCTTTGAGCGAATTTTTTCTAAATGCGGAGATCCAACTTTTTACAAAAACCTGTTGGGGATCATTCTCAAACTCATCCATATTAGCAGGAAAAATACTCTCATCTCCATCTGTCAGAAGTTTTTCGATTTTTTCATTTTTGGTCTCTTTTTGAAGTTTTTCTAAGGTCAATAAGGCTCGCGCCAATGAATGCAAACTATATCCCTTTTCTGCCAAATCATTAGTATAGCTTACAATCTTCACAAAATTTTCTACTTTTTTTATCATCTCTGGATTGTCTGCATAGCCTTTTTTTGAATCCGCTATAATTTCGGTTGATAACTCCTTGAATTGCTCATTTGCAAAAAAATACAACATAGGATGATTCTTATGATCGGATTTTATCATGTTCTCAAGAAGGGTCCGTGGCCCAATCATCATCAATTGTCGCAAAAATACATTATCAGCAGGGAGCACTCTTATACCCTTATCGTTTTGAATCTGATTAGATATTACCTGATTGTAACAATCAGAGTTTAAATATATCAATGGATGCATATCTTGCGAGGTGAGATAATCAGTATCTTTCTCAATAAGATTGCTACCATCTTCGGAAGATATTATTTTTAAGCTCATAAAATGCCTACTAATACAGGTTCGGATGCATTATTTATAGCACCAAATAGTTAATATTTACTTAAAGATAAGCATTTTATAGCCTCAAAACTGTTTATATTGACAACACCCCTCCTAAAACAGATAATCACCGCTTTTCTATGGGTTTGCCGTGGTGACTCCTGCTATTTCTCCTGTGCTTCCGGTCTATAACCGCGCTGACATTACCATGGTGCGAGGTGAAGGCGTGTACCTGATTGCCGATGACGCAAAACGTTACCTTGATTTTGCCGCAGGCATCGCAGTCAATTCCCTCGGGCATTCTCACCCTTATCTGGTTGAGGCACTTACCAAGCAGGCGCATGAACTCTGGCATTGTTCCAATCTTTACCGCACACCGGGCTTAGAACGTTTTTCCAAACGTGTGGTAGAAAAAACCTTTGCCGACACCCTCTTTATGACCAACTCCGGCACTGAAGCCGTTGAGTGCGGCATTAAAATGATTCGTAAGTTCCACTCCCACAATGGCAAAGCTCGTCCGCGCATTATCACAGTTGCCGGTTCATTTCATGGCCGCACCATTGCTTGCATTTCCGCTGGCAAAAACCCGCGCGCCATTGAAGGTTATGGCCCCATGCTGGAAGGATTCGATCAGGTTGCATTTGGCGATTTGGAAGCTGCACGTGCTGCAATCACTGCGGAGACCGGCGGCATTATGCTGGAGACCGTACAGGGTGAAGGCGGAATTCGCGTGCAGGATAAAGAATATTTACGTGAGCTTCGCAAACTCTGTGATGAACATGGACTCCTGCTTTTCTTAGATGAAGTACAATGTGGCATTGGCCGCACCGGAACTTTTCTTGCATTTGAAGCTTACGGTATCACGCCCGATATCTGCTCGATTGCCAAAGGTATCGGTAGCGGATTCCCCATGGGCGCATGCCTTGCCACGGCAAAAGCGGCATGCGGCATGACTATGGGAACACATGGTGGAACTTACGGCGGTAACCCGCTTGCAATGGCGGTTGGCAATGCTGTTCTC
>JABDCC010000016.1:33178-34310 GCA_013288335.1 Alphaproteobacteria bacterium | reverse complement strand
CCAGCATCAACAGATTCGGTTCACGAAAAAGTGCGGCAGCCAAAGCAACGCGCGCGCGCCATCCACCAGAGAAAGAAGAAATCGGGCTGTTCTGCGCGGCTTCGTTAAAGCCAAGCCCGGCCAAAATAGTCGCCGCGCGCGAAGGCGCTTCATAAGCATTAATTTCTTCCAGCCGCGTGTAAATATAGCCAATACGTTCTGGATCTTCGACGGTTTCAGCCTCAAGCATAAGGCTCGCGCGTTCGGTATCAGCAGAAAGCACCACATCAATAAGCGTCGTCTCATCATCGGGCAAATCCTGGCGCACCATGCCCATACTGGCACCTTTTATCAGGGATATTTCCCCGCCATCCGCCATTAACTCTCCGGCGATAAGCTTAAATAATGTAGATTTTCCAGTGCCATTTGGCCCAACCAACCCCACTTTATGTCCGGCAGGAATATTAATCGAAACTTTATCAAGCAAAGTGCGCCCGGCAATGCGGTAAGTTAAGTCAGTAATAGATAACATTTATTTGCCGCTTTTCAGGGGAATGTTTACGAAGGCACCTCTCTACCCCAAATTTAACATTTCACAAGTTAAAATAAGCTATGTTTTTCTTCCACTATTGTTTTTTTGCAACATTTTTAGGTGGGTTATGTGTCAAATTAGGTGGTTTTTAGGCCAATTCTAAAGATTTGGTTAAAATTATTAACGTCGGCGTTAACCAAATAGAGAGGATTAGATGTTAGTATG
The DNA here is from genome assembly GCA_013288335.1 of Alphaproteobacteria bacterium. GTDB lineage: Bacteria > Pseudomonadota > Alphaproteobacteria > Rickettsiales > JABCZZ01 > JABCZZ01. The sequence goes on along the minus strand of JABDCC010000016.1, from coordinate 33,574 downwards.
TACGTTCCGGTAATTTTAGCCGGTAGCTTTAGGAAAGACAAAATGGACGGCGAAAACACCTCATCTTCACGAATACGCAATCTGGCCGCGTTCAGTATATTTATCATGCTGATATTTGGCCTGATTGTGGTTGATCAGGTGTCGAAAGCATCCAAAATTGCGCGCGACGATGCCGTAAAAAGCAGCAACCGCCTGCTGCATATCATGACGCAGCAGATTGAGCTTACATTTTTAGGGGTCGACAACACCTTGCACAGAGCCGTAGAGCGTCAGTATTACAACGATCTTTTTGGTGGCAATTTGCCGGATTACATTCTGCATAATATGCAAATGCTGGTAGACGAATCCCCACGCATTGCAGCGATGTTATTAGTCGACGAGCACGGCCAGCCCGTT
>JABDCC010000016.1:0-33120 GCA_013288335.1 Alphaproteobacteria bacterium | reverse complement strand
CGTTCTCGCTGCCAGTAAAAAAGGCTATGAACACTGGATTGATTATAACCATTATTCTTTTGAGAACGACGAACTGTTCACCCGTCTGCGTGCCGGAAGTGATACGGATTATTTCATTGGCAAACTTTCCAATACCGATAAGAATAATAGCAACCTCATTCTCATGGGACGAAAAATTACCCATGTTGATGGTAGTTTCGGCGGCATATTCATTGCGGCGATTGATACGAAATTCCTTGTCGATTATTTTAAATCGGTCGAACAAGGCAGCCATAGCTATATTTCGCTGCAACTCCTGGATTCTGGAGCCATGCTGGTTGATACGCCGGTGCCAGGAAACAATTATAGCGACCTGAACAAGAAGGTATTAACCGAAGCCCAGCAAAGCCATACGGGTAACGATGCGGGTAATGCCTATTTAGTGAATGGTGCCATTGAAATTTATGCGTTCCAGAAGCTCCATTCTCTTCCGATTGTCGCAAACATAGTGCTCGATGAGCAGGATTATTTAAAAGACTGGCACCAGACCCGCATCAAAGATTTCGGCTTTCTGGCTGTGTTTATTATCTTTGGTTCTGTGCTCTCCTTCTTTGCACTCGCCATGGCGCGTCAGATTATTCGCGTGGAAAAATCAGAGGCCGCTGCTGTGCTTGCGAGCCAGGCAAAATCGGAATTTCTTGCCAATATGAGCCATGAGCTGCGCACGCCACTCAATGCTATCATCGGATTCTCTGAGATGATGAATTCCGGTTATTTCGGCCAGTTAAACCCCAAACAGAAGGAACGTATCCATGACATTAATTTATGCGGCAGTCATCTTTTGCATCTCATCACTGATATTTTAGAATTCTCCAAAGGCGATGCAGGTAAACTCGAACTCATCGAAGAAAAAGTTATCATGCCGGAAATCGTAAGCGAGGCGCTGCGCATGATGAATGAAAAAATAAAAGAAAAGCGCATGAATATGCTAGTGGAAGTAGAAGACAATGTTCCGGCTATTCTGGGTGATAAGCGCAAGATTCGTCAAATTCTGCTTAACCTGCTTTCTAACGCCATCAAATTTACACCCGAAGGCGGTACGGTAAAAGTTTCCGTGCGACAAGACGCGAACCACAATACCGCCATGACCGTTTCCGATACAGGAATTGGTATTGCCGAAAAAGATATTCCAGTGGCGCTCTCCGTATTCGGTCAGGTACACAGAAGCCAGAGTCACGAAGGTACAGGCCTCGGCCTGCCACTATGCAAAATGTTTGCGGAACTCCACGGCGGAAGGCTGGCATTCGGCTCAACGCTCGGCGAAGGCACAACCGTGCGCATCACTTTCCCGGCAGCACGCAACATCGCTACGGAAGAATAATGAATATTTTAAATTACGTTTAAGCGCCACGCAGGCTTCACTTGCGCTTGCTCGCTAGTCGTCGTGAAAAACTCCTCCGAACCCTGCATTGACGTCTGTGCAGAAGCATCTTAATATAAATGACCACAATATTTTAAAGGTCGCGTGATGTTTAATCATAGGTTCCTACTGGCATGTCTTATTGCGTTGCCGCTTTGTACTTTTTCCGTCGGCGCCATCTCGGAACCTGTGCCGCAATCGGAAGAAAGCATGCCGGAAGATGTGGAAGAGCCGGATGCCGCTGATATGGATATGTTAGAGCACAGCAAAACCGAAGAGAGTAAAATCCCTGCTGCCACCTCTACCCCTGCTCCGGTGGTAACCCCTGAAAAGAAACCAGGTGAAGGCGGCATTACCGATTTTAATATGGTTGTTCTGCAAGGGTTAAATAAAGTCACTGCGCGTTCTTCACGCATTGAGGTGCCTATTGGCAGTGTGGTGCGTTTTGGCACATTAGAGATAAATGCCCGCCGCTGTTGGCAAGCAGCCCCTGATGAGCGTCCTGAAAATGCCGCGTTGCTGGAGATTTTTGAGATTAAACAAGGCGAAACACCAAAACAAATTTTCCTCGGCTGGATGTTTTCTTCAAGCCCAGGGCTCTCTTCACTCGAACATCCATTTTATGATATCACCGTCGTAAAATGCGATAAGATTGATGCGAAGAAGCTATAGTAGCGAGGCATTTGCGAGGGTACGCGGAGGAATTCTTTATGACGACCTCGCAGGGGAGATTTCTTGGATAAGAAATCGGGGGCAGCGTGCCCCCTGAAATTAAACTACCGCGAACTCCGCCAATTGCTCACGCAATAATTCAATACCCTCTTTGCTCTCCGAGCTCGTTGCAATAATCTGCGGATGAGCTGCAGGGTGTTTCTTGATGATAAGATATGCGGCTTCGGTAATTTCTTTGAGCGCTGTAGGTTTTATTTTATCGGTTTTGGTCAGCACGATCTGATAATTGACTGCGGTTTTATCGAGCATGGACATAATCTCTCGATCCACCTCTTTGATGCCGTGACGCGAATCAATCAGTAAACACACGCGACGCAAATTCGGCCTTCCAGAGAGATAATCCTTGACCAGCTTCGTCCACGCAGCCACTTCTTTTTTCGGCGCTTTGGCGTAGCCATATCCCGGCAAATCCACAAGCATCAACACACTGGCAAGGTTAAAGAAATTGATCTGGCGCGTGCGCCCGGGCGTGTTGGAGGCTTTAGCAAGCGTCCTGCGTCCCGTAAGCGCATTCACTAAGCTCGACTTGCCCACGTTAGAGCGCCCGGCAAATGCAATTTCATTGAGTTCAGTTGGCGGCAGTGATTCAAGATCGGCACCACCCATGACGAACTCGCAGGGCTTTGCAAATATAGTATTATAAGAAATAGAGGTCATAGCAGCCTTTTAGAATAAATTTTCTCCTCTGTCTTTATCTATTGCAGTTTATATTGATTGCAGGTGTCATTTGGAATAAATTGCGCCCATGACCTCACTCACCAAACGCCGCCTCCGATTATTCTACGCCAATAAACGTGGCTTCTGGTCGCTTTGCATCTTCCTGCTGCTGTTTGGTGTAAGCTTGTTTGCTGAGTTTATTGCCAATGATAAACCCATTATTCTCGAGTATCACGATCACATGTATTTTCCGGTTTTTAAATTTTATCCCGAGACTACATTCGATGGCAATTTCCTGACCGAACCGGATTACCGCGACCCGTTCATGACCGATAAAATAAAGCAAGGTGGCTGGGCACTTTGGCCTCCTATTCATTACAATTACCAGACTATAAACTACGAAGCAGTCCCCGCTCCTTCACATCCCACAAATGAAAATTTACTTGGTACTGACGATCAGGGGCGTGACGTGTTTGCGCGCCTGATTTACGGCTTTCGCATCTCTATTCTATTCGGCCTCGCGCTCACCATCATAAGCTCGGTTATCGGTATTGCCGCCGGTGCAATACAAGGATATTTTGGCGGTCTTACTGATTTGTTATTCCAGCGTTTCATGGAAATCTGGGGTGGGTTGCCGGAACTTTATCTACTCATCATTTTAGCAAGTATTGTGGAGCCCAATTTCTGGTGGCTGCTTGGCCTCATGATTCTTTTCTCGTGGATGTCGCTCGTGCATGTGGTGCGCGCCGAATTCCTGCGCACACGCAATTTTGACTATGTCCGTGCCGCCCGTGCACTCGGTGTTGGCGAATGGACAATCATGCGCCGCCATGTGTTGCCCAATGCAGTCGTCTCAGCACTTACCTTTATTCCTTTCATTATGAACGGCTCCATAACCACCCTTACCTCTCTTGATTTTCTTGGCTTTGGTCTGCCTCCCGGCTCTCCTTCGCTTGGTGAATTGCTTGCGCAAGGCAAGGTAAATCCACAAGCGCACTGGCTTGGCATCACTGGGTTTTTAACCCTCGCGATTATGCTGAGTCTGCTCATATTTATTGGCGAAGCGGTACGCGATGCGTTTGATTCACGAAAAATACTGGTCACGAAATGAGTATAGTTTCCATAAAAAATCTCAATGTGTCGGTCGGAACAAATGCCCTGCTCCACGATATTTCCTTAGAAATAAATAAAAGCGAAATTGTAGCACTGGTCGGTGAATCTGGCTCAGGAAAAACGCTCACAGCACTTTCAGTAATGAGCCTACTACCCCAAGGATTAAAGCAAAAGGGTGACATCACAATACAAGACGAAGCATTTCGGACTAATATGCGTGGCAACAGCATTGGCATGATCTTTCAGGAGCCGATGACGTCGCTTAACCCATTGCATAAAATTGGCAAACAGATTGCCGAAGCTATAACCATTCATCAAAAACTTTCTCACCCTGTAGTGAAAGAACGTGTACAGCAATTACTGGATTCAGTAGGACTCGCGCATTTTAAAGACCGGCTTGATACCTACCCGCATCAGCTTTCCGGCGGTGAACGTCAACGCGTAATGATTGCGATGGCGATTGCTAATAACCCGGCGCTCTTGATTGCCGATGAACCCACCACCGCATTGGACGTGACGATCCAAACGCAAATTTTGACGCTGCTCAAAGAACTGCAAAAGAAGCTTGGCATGGCGGTATTGCTGATTACTCATGATTTATCCATCGTGCGCAAAATCGCCGACCGCGTTGTTATAATGACCGAAGGCAAGATTGTGGAAACCCGAACCACTGCAGATATTTTTAACAATCCAACACATAGTTATACCAAACATCTGCTTGCGTCAGAGCCTAAAAACAAATTGCAAATCGCGCCTGCTAATGCTCCGGTTTTGATGGAATGTAAAAATCTTTGTGTGTCATTTGCGGCAAATAATGGGTTGCTTAGCTGGAATAAACATCCCATCAAAATACTGAATGACGTTACCTTATCGCTTGCCAAAGGCACTACCCTCGGCATTGTCGGCGAATCCGGCTCGGGTAAAACCACACTTGCGCTTGCACTACTCAAGCTCATTAAAAGCGAAGGCGAAATTGTTTTTGAGAAAAACCGTATAGATAGCTTGTCTGGTAAAAATCTACGCAGCATACGCCGTAATATGCAGATGGTATTTCAGGATCCTTATTCCAGCCTCAACCCACGCATGGCGATTGGTGATATTATCCGCGAAGGCCTCGATGTGCATGAACAAACCCTGACCTATCATGAGCGCAACGAAATGGTAGGGGGCATACTCAAGGAAGTAGGGCTTACGCCTGATATGCACGAGCGTTACCCGCATGAATTTTCCGGCGGCCAGCGCCAGCGCATCAGCATTGCACGCGCGCTTATTTTAAAACCGAGCCTTATTATTTTAGATGAACCCACCAGTGCACTGGATATTTCCGTGCAGGCACAAATTCTTGATTTGCTGCAAAACTTACAGCAAAAACACGGAATTTCTTATATTTTTATCAGCCATGATCTTCGCACCATTCGCGCCATCAGCCATACGATACTCGTTATGCAAAAAGGCCGCGTGGTGGAATTCGGTACTGCAGAGCAGATATTTACTGCACCGAAAAATGATTACACCCAAAAATTACTTAAGGCCGCACTTTAAAGATCACCAAGCTGAATGACACAGCTCATCTGTGGTAAGCTGTTCAGACTCATGTTCATAAGAATTTAACTTATGTTTTTCGATGAACTTATGCGCTGCTTCACGTGCAGATATTGCATGCGCAAGTTCTTTATCAAGCTGTGAGGTGCCAATAACCAGATGTGAATATGTGGGATGTGTTTTCTTGAATGCACACACGGCTTCTTTTGTTGTATCGTTCACAATGCCATCAGCTTTGCCATAATAATAGCCAAGCTTAATAAGCTTTTCCTGATTCTGTTTAACACTTATTGCTTTATCGAGAGAAAATTTTATTCCTTTATCACCATTAAAAACTGCTGGCATCAACATGCCCTGATCTTTTACGTGATCCTCTACAAAGGCTTCTAACGCCACTTTCGTTGGCTCATCCTCTATTCCATTAATTTGACCCTGGTAATATCCAAGCCTGGCGAGAGAATTCTGGCGATCTTGTGTGATGATGGCACGATCAATCCAGGCGTTCACTTCCTGCGCAGTCAATCCGACAAGCGCATGCACTTTCTCAAATTGAATGCGAACGTTATGGAACTTTCCGCTAGTATCGCTAACATGACCATTGGCGCCGTTTACATCGGCAATATTGATATCATATCCTAATCTGTTCAGTTTCGTCGCCTGTTCACAGTAATTTTTGGCTATTTTTATGGAGTGGAGTATAGTCGCAACATCGTTTACAGGGAGCTTGAAAGTATGACCAAATGAAGTTATAGCAGCGCGTAATTCCCGGTTAGAATGCTCGAGGCCGTCAATTATACCACTATAAAAACCTAAAGATTTAAGCTCTTTTTGTATTTCCTCAATTTTAATATTGGGGCCCTGTAGCGAACGCAAAACCATAACCCACCCTTTAATATTATTATTATTATTGAGTGATCATAATAGCATAGTATTGTGAATATATTATTTCAGGTCTGTGAATCTTTTGTGAACAAATGGCGATAACCCGCTATATCGCTCTTCTTTTCATAAACCATAGGATGACAAGCCCGGGGAGTGCAAGCAATGCCGCAAGGGCAAAAAACCACTGCCAGCCCAGATATTTAGCAGCATACCCTGCAGGAGTGGCAAGCCAGGTGCGCCCAAAGGCGGAGAGTGAGCTGAGGAGCGCATATTGCGTAGCCGTATAATGTAAATTGCACAGCCCGCTGAGATAGGCAACAAAGGCGGCGGCGCTTATGCCACCGGTCAAATTCTCCATCGCAACACTCAAGCCTAGCAGCACCGCGTTCACACCCACATGCGCCTGAAGCACATATAATAGGTTAGTAAGAGCGTGTAAAAACCCGGCAGCGAACATTATTTTGAATGTACCAAAACGTGCAACCAGTGAACCGCCGATGAATGTCCCAAGCAAGGTTGCAATGGTACCGTAGATTTTTACGATGTTCGCAATATCAGTTTTGGAGAAGCCTATTTCTATTAAAAACGGGTTGGTAACGATCCCTATAAAAGCATCGGCAAGTTTATACACGATGATAAAAATCAGAATCATCCACCAACCTTCGCGTTTGGTAAAGTCGATGAAAGGCTCAAAGACTGAAGTGTGCACCCAGTCAGAAAAAGAAAGGGGCGTGGATACAGGGAGGAGTTCTTCATGACGACGTCGCAGGGGGGATTTCTCGGGGAGAAATTGGGGGCGGAGCGCCCCCTGTAATAAAGGTCTTTTTGCAAACAAGGTAGTAACAATGCCTATGCCCATAATTGCGGCAAACGCAAAATATGTGCCTTGCCAGCCGATATAAGTTGCAAGATACAAAGCTCCCGCAGAGGAAGCAATCATCCCGATGCGATAGCCAAGCTGCGCCATGGCAACTCCCCTTGCCTGTTCTTCGGGCACAAGGATTTCCACGCGGTACGCATCAATGACAATATCCTGACTCGCCGATGAAAATGCGACAAGCAACGCCGCAATGGCAGTGATAAACGGATTGATATCAGGACGCGCAAATCCCAGAAATATAAGTGCTGCAATAAGTGCAATCTGTGTCGTAAGTATCCAGCTACGTCTGCGGCCAAATAACTTCGTAAGCAGCGGCACGGGCAAACTATCCATCACCGGTGACCAAAGAAATTTAATGGTATAGGGAGTCGCAACTACGGCAAATAAACCAATCGTTGCAATATCTACTTTGCTCTCCGCAAGCCAGACTGCAAGCGTCGAGGCACTCAGTGCAAGCGGCAAACCGCTTACGAAGCCAAAAAATAAAATAGTGATTAAGGGAAACGTCAGGTAACTTTTAATTACCGAGTTCATTTTCCATCCGTGCCAATTTTCCCATCCGTAATGGGGCCATGTGCGCGACCATGTACGAACTGATCCACATAGGCGTTTTTACTATGATAAATCTCCTGCGCACGCCCTTGCCAAATAAGTTTTCCTTCAAAAAGCATAGCAACATTCGTGGCAATTTTGCTGGCGCTTGCCATGTCATGAGTGATGGAAAGTGTGGTGAGTCCTAAATCTTTCGTGCACTGGATAATCAGATCGTTAATCACGTCGGCCATGATCGGGTCAAGCCCAGTGGTAGGCTCATCAAAAAATATAATATCGGGCTTAGCACATATGGCACGCGCAAGCGCCACGCGTTTCTGCATGCCACCGGAGAGCTCAGATGGGCTTAACATGGCAACTTCTTTGCCAAGCCCTACCGAAGTCAGTTTTTCTATCGCCAGGTCTTTGGCCGCCTGATTAGAAATTTTTTCATTCTGCTTCACTGCGAAAGTTATATTTTCCCAAACACTGAGGCTGTCGAACAATGCGCCGCCTTGGAACAACATGCCAAATTTACGCATCAGTTCCTCACGCTCTTTGCCGCGCAAATTGGTAACTTCCTGACCGTCAATTTTGATGCTGCCGGAATCGGGTTTAATGAGCCCCAAAATACATTTGATCAGCACAGATTTTCCTGTGCCTGATCCACCAATCACTACGAGCGACTCACCTTTTTCTACGGTCAAGTTGATGCCATCCAGCACCACTTTTTTGCCGAAGGATTTCTTAACGTCCACTAATTCTATTTTGGGTGCCATAACTATGAACCGAAGAACAAAGCGGTGAGAAAATAATTGGCGAAGAAAATAAGAATCGAGGCCGAGACCACCGCATTCGTGGTTGCTGCACCCACACCCTGCGCGCCACCTTTGGAATGGTAGCCATGATAGCAACCCATGAGCGCAATAATGAAACCAAACACCGCTGCTTTGACCAAGCCCGATGTGACATCGATGCGTTTGAGGAAATCAAACGTACTGGTAAGATAAGGCCCGGGAGCAAATCCGAGTTTATGAATGCTCACAAGATAACCACCAAATACACCGATGATATCAGCAACCACTACTAAGCATGGCAACATTAAAACGCCTGCAAGCAGACGTGGAAATATCAAATATTTTTGCGGGCTGGTAGAAAGCGTAGTAAGCGCATCAATCTGCTCGGTTACACGCATCGTGCCAATCTCTGCTGCAAACGCAGCGCCAATGCGCCCTGCCACCATAAGCCCCGAAAGCACCGGACCAAGCTCCCGGGTGATGGATAATACCACAACAGTGGCAATGGAACTTTCGGCATTAAAACGCGAAAATCCTGAATAGCTTTGTAATGCCAGCACCGCGCCGGTGAACACGGCGGTGAGACCAATGACGGGCAAAGAAAAGTAACCAATCTCCAGCATTTGACGCATAATCTGGCGTGGGTAATAAGGCGGACGCAAACCCGTTGCAATTGCAGTCACTGCAAAAATAGCAAGCCTGCCAACGGACTCAAGAAAGCCAAAAAATACGCGTCCAATACTCGCTAAAAAATCCATGAACCTTACTCCAATAGCGGGGAATCTATACTGAGATATTTAAGTTGTCCAGAGCAGGGAAGCAATTTCTACTGAAACTGAAAACTGAGCGCACAGTTAACCCCATTTCCACCATTTTGTTCCATGGAATATTGCATGGCGCCCGCCACACCGCCATTATCAAAACAGGTGGTTGCCGTTCCATTCGTTGCCGTGGTGTAAGGAGCTCCATATTTATTGCCTGCAGCACCTGCCCAAATTGGGGTCCAGTGATAGATATTGAAATCAAGATAATTTGCGGTAACTTTGCCAGATTGAGGCACTCCGTCGTCTATTTTTTTATCAATATTATAGGCTTGTATTACGGTTAACCCAGAAGATGCCGTTATTCCATATCCGCCAGTACCTAAGGCTGAAATGACCGAAACACTGTAATAATTAATGCCATTATTCCCAGTCTCAGCACTACCGCTCCAACCCACACCTGTTCCGCCTGACCACACATTCACATAATTTCCCGCGCCAATTTTGGCCACAGGCAGATAAAGACCTATAGTGCTACCTGAAATACCCCCAGGATTGACAGTTTCTGATGCAGTACTAAAGCCGCCATCAATGAATCCGGCAGTGCTCAAATCTGTCCAAAATGCCACGACTTCACCCGTGGTGCTATAAAATCCGGCCGCCACATTGCTATAGGTGCCTCTTAATACACCATCTCCGTCACCCATACCCGCTCCCGTTCCTCTTCCAATAAATCCGAACTGAGTCGCCTGCGGATCCGGCATATCGCCAGGCAAATAACCATATTTTCCTCTGAATGTATTAACAGCAGTATTATATTTCTCAATCTGGGAAATCTGCGAGCGGATGGCAGCGGCGGCAATCAAATCCTGTCCGACCAGCACCCCACCCACTATCAAGCCGATAATTACGAGCACGATACTCATTTCGATGAGCGTGAAGCCGGATGTAACGTCTCTGTGTTGTAATGACGGTGTCATTTATATCTCTAAATATTACAGAGAGATATATCATTATTTTTTATTAAACAGCAATCTCAAAGCTCCGGACTACCTTCTTTGAGCGCTTTTTCTGCCATCTTGTGATCGAGAGCGTTTTCCCACTTGGCAACCACAATCGTGGTGATTCCGTTGCCAATCAGATTGGTAATGGCGCGCCCGGTGGACATAAAACGATCCACGGCAAATATCAACGCGAGGCCAACGTCAAGCGTAGCGGGTGGCATGATTTTCATAGTGCTGAGCGTTGCGGCAAGCACAATAAATGCGCTGCCGGAAACACCCGCTGCGCCTTTAGACGCTACCAGTAAAACGCCGAGCAGTGAAATTTCCTGCCAGAAGGTGATTGGTGTATGAGTCGCATAGGTTATGAATAACGCACCCATGGTAAAATATATTGATGAGCCGACAAGGTTAAATGAATAGCCGGTTGGCACGACCATGCCAACTACCGGCTTGCTGCAGCCAAGCAATTCGAGCTTTTCCATGAGGCGCGGCAATACGGATTCTGAAGAGGAAGTTCCGAGCACGATAAATATTTCTTCGCGGATATATTTCAGAAATCCCCAAGTGCTAAGCTTGCAGTAAAATTTCATCATCGGCCAAAGTGCCACCATGATAAAAAGTGCGCAGGTAACATAAAACATAAGCACTAGCTCGCCTAAATCCCTAAGCGATGCAATGCCGAATTTGCCGACCGTAAATGCCATCGCGCCAAATGCGCCAAACGGTGCAAGTCGGGTGATGAGATCCACCATTTTGAAAAGAATATGCGAAAACACATCGAGGAAGCCAAGCATCTGTTTGCCGCGTTCACCGAGCGCAGGAAGCGCCGCTGCAAAGAACACCGCAACCAACAACACCTGTAATATTTCACCGCTGGAAAATGCGCCCACCAACGTGGTTGGGATCATGTGCATGAAGAACTCTTGCACCGAAGCCATTTCCACATGTTCGGTCTGCGCTTTTACCATGCTGACATCGATCTGGCTTGCATCTATATGCAGACTATTGCCCGGTTTATAAATCTCCACCAGCACCATACCGATAATAAGCGCGAGTGTAGTAATCACTTCGAAGCAAAGCAGCGCCTTCGCGCCTACACGCCCGACCTGTTTCATGCTGCCCATCCCGGCAACGCCGGACACGATCGTACAAAAAATAATTGGAGCAATCATCATTTTGATGAGATTGATGAAGGCATCGCCAAGCGGCTTCATTTTGACTGCGGTAGCAGGCGCAAGCTGTCCGAGTAAGATGCCCAAAAGAATGGCGACGATGACTTGAACAAACAAGTCTTTATAGATCGGTTTTTTCACTTTTTATCCTGCGTCGGCACCTTTGTCAGATGCTCTGATTTATTTTGTTAAGCCTGTTTAAAGCTGATTTCAAGGACTCCTACATAAATATAAACGTGGCTATACTCAAGGAATTATTTGCGGCATGGGCGCAATTGCTCTATAAAAGTCGGCAGGTGCGGCTAACTTGCCAACCATTTTAAATGTGAATTGATTGAATAAATGAACGAAACCGCCCGGATATTATCACCCGATATGAACGAAGAAGACCTTGCTCTTCAGACACTTCGCCCGCTTGCCTTTGCAGATTTTACCGGCCAGAAACAGGCTTGTGATAACTTAAAAGTATTTGTCGAAGCTGCCAAAACCCGTGAGGAAGCCCTTGATCACACATTGCTTTTTGGCCCTCCCGGCCTTGGCAAGACCACACTCGCGCAAATTATCGCCCGCGAAATGGGTGTGGGGTTTCGCGCCACTTCCGGTCCAATACTCACCAAAGCTGGCGATTTAGCGGCGATTCTTACTAATCTACAAAAGGGCGATGTATTATTCGTCGATGAAATTCACCGCTTAAACTCAGCGGTTGAAGAGGTGCTTTACCCGGCGATGGAAGATTTCAAGCTCGATCTCATCATCGGCGAAGGCCCGGCAGCGCGCACCGTACGCATCGACGTGCCTCCTTTTACGCTGGTCGGAGCCACTACAAGACTTGGTTTAATTTCTAATCCGTTGCGTGATCGCTTTGGTATTCCGGTGCGCTTGCAATTTTATGAAGTGGCTGAATTACAATATGTTATTGAACGCGCTGCAAGCATTTTAGGCTTTACCATTGGCAAAGAAGGCTCGCTCGAAATTGCCAAACGCTCGCGTGGAACGCCACGCATTGCCGTGCGGTTGCTTCGTCGTGTGCGGGATTTTGCGCAAGCGGCAGGCCTTACTGGCATTGACCGCGCACTGGCTGATAGTTCGCTCAAACGTTTGGATGTCGATATGTTAGGGCTTGATGCCTCCGACCACCGGTATTTGCGTTTCATCGCCGAGCATTACCAGGGTGGCCCGGTGGGTGTGGAAACCATTGCAGCAGGACTTGCCGAACAGCGCGATTCGATTGAAGAAACCATCGAGCCATTCCTCATTCAGTGTGGATTTATCCAGCGCACCCCACGCGGGCGACTACTTACCAGAAAAGCTTTTTCGCATCTGGGTATGACACCGCCCAAAATCCTTCCTACCCAGCTCGATCTTGGCGTAGACGAAGAGTAAAACCTCCTTAATAACAGTTTCTTGCTTTTCACAATAACCATGCTATGTTCTTAACATGATAAGCATCTATGTACTTATGTGTTGATTATATGACTAACGATGAAACCACAAGATGGACGATAAGTGTTTCTAAAGAAACAGATATTTCTCTCAGAAGCTTTCTTGCTCAGCGCGGCGCAAAGAAGGGTGATATCTCAAAATTCGTCGAAGAATCGGTCAAATGGCGGGTATTAGACCAAACCATTGCCGAAGCGCGCGGAAAATTTACCGCATTACCCTCGGAGGAATTACAGACGACAATCAAAGCAACAATTCACACTATTCGGGGTAGCGCATAATGCGGGTAGTTCTCGACAGTATTGTTTTTGCAAACGCTTTATTGATGCAGGACTCTGAAGCCTCCCGATTGATTAGGAAGTGGCGCGAAGGCAAAATAAACTTGGTAACTGCTGAGCCGCAACTCAGTGAATTGCTGCGGGCGATGCGTTCCTCCCCCATAGGTGAACGGCTCAATCCCTCGGCTGCCGAACAACTAGTAAATAGCCTACGCGGGCTGTGCGTGATGGTAAAGAAACCGAGACTGATGGATGTATTGCCCAATATGTATGACAATTACCTGCTCGCGATTGCGCATGGTGGTGCCGCTGGGTATCTGGTAACCGACGACGAACAGGATTTGCTCGCGCTCAAAAAATATGAGGGCACAGAAATCCTTTCCGTAAATGATTTTCTCGCTCAAACAGGTGGTTAACATGGCACATACCATAGATTACCGCATTTATTACGAAGACACCGACGCGGCGGGCATCGTCTATTATGCCAACTATCTGAAATTCGCCGAACGCGCCCGTACTGAGTGGCTCAGAAAGCTTGGATTTTCGCAAATGCACATGATGAAACACGACGGCATCGGGTTCGTAGTGCGCCACTGCGAAATGGATTTTCTGGCGCCCGCCAAACTTGACGATATGATTACCATAGAAACACGCTTGCAAGAAGTGAGCAAAGTGCGTATGAAAATGCAGCAAATAATAAAATGCAATAAAACACCCCTTACAGAAATCAATGTTACACTCGCCTGTATCAACGAAAAGGGCAAACCGGTACGATTGCCGCAGAGGTTATTGGATAAATGCAAATAACTTCGCGTGGATACGCGGAGGAGTTCTAAACGACGACCCCGCAGGGGAAGTTTTACGGAGTAAAACTGGGGGCAGCGTGCCCCCTGAACAGAGGAAGATACTATGGTTAATACCGCCGTCGATCCCGTTTCCGCAAATGATGTTGTGAATGTCGCAACACCGGTCTCACATGATATGTCCTTTATCGGAATGTTCTGGCATGCCGATCCGGTCGTCCAGATAGTGATGGCCATGTTGCTGTTTGCATCTTTCTGGGCTTGGGCGATTATTTTCGATAAATATTTGACCTTCCGACAGTTCAAAGCCAAAGCAGCGAAATTCGAAGCAGATTTCTGGGCAAGCGAGGCGCTTGATAAATTTCACGAACGTGTAAAAAAACGCGCCAATCACCCAATGGCAGTTATTTTTGTTGCCGCCATGGACGAATGGTTCCGCTCACGCATACGCGATATATCAGCTGCAAACCTGACCACCAAACTCGGCATCCGCGAACGCATCAACCAGATAATGATTGTGACCCGCAACCGCGAAATTGAAAAGTTAGAGAGCGGCCTTGGCTTCCTTGCAACCGTTGGATCTTCTGCACCGTTTATTGGTTTGTTCGGCACCGTGCTTGGCATCATGCATAGCTTTACTTCAATCGCGCTTTCCAAAAACACTTCGCTGGTAAGCGTTGCCCCTGGTATTGCAGAAGCGCTGTTTGCCACAGCCATCGGTCTTTTTGCCGCTATTCCTGCGGTAATTGCATACAACAAATTTTCCAACGAGCTCGATAAATTTTCTGGCAAGCTTGAAGATTTCAGCGTCGAGTTTAACATGCTCATGTCACGCCAGATAGAAGGATAATATGGCAGGCTCACTCGGATCAGGAAGTGGTGGCAGGGATTCACGGCGTTACCGCAAACAGCGTTTCACTGAAATCAACGTGACGCCGATGGTGGACGTGATGCTGGTGCTGCTTATCATCTTCATGGTGACGGCGCCGATGCTTACCTCGGGTATTCAGGTGGATTTGCCCAAAGCGCAAGCAGCCCCGCTGCAAGGACAGGATGAGCCGCTTACCGTCTGGATACAGGCTAACGGCAAAGTATATATTCAGAAAACTCCGGTGGCGGTAGATGATCTCGGTGCAAAATTAAAAGCCATTGTCGGCGAGAAAACCGACACACGTATTTTTGTGCGCGGCGATAAGAATGTCGATTACGGACATATTATGTATGTGGTTGGCGAGATTAACGCGGCGGGCTTAACCAAAATCGCATTGATTACCGATCAACCGCAGGACAAATCCCCGCACGAAGAGAGATAGCCATGGAGTTATCCATGCCAGCAATGTCAAAAGGCACTCAATATTCGCTCACCATGCACGGATTTTTTCTGTTGCTGCTGATCTTCGGCTTGCCGAGTTTCTTCCATCGCGATCTGGATAGAGAACCAGAGGCGATTTCGGTGGATATTCTTCCCATCGCTCCTATCACCAATGTGAAGCCACAAGAAAAAGCTCCTGAAAAACAGGAGAAGAAACCCGAGGCAGAAAAAAAGACCGAAAGAAAAGCAACTGTAGAAGCCAAAAAAGCAGAAGAAAAACCTGCTGAAAAGCCCATTCCTGTGCCAGCAAAAGAAGTGGTGAAGACAAAAGAAAAACCACCTGAGCAGAAGAAAGCTAAAAAGAAAGAAGACGATCTCGATAGTATTTTAAAGAGCGTCCAGGAAACCGCAAAAAGTGAGGAATCCAAAAAACCGACCGATGCGCCGAAAGAAACCAGCCAGAATAAAGCCGTCTCAGAGAATTATGATTCCACCCAACCACTTTCCATGAGCGAGAAAGATTCCATACGTAATCAGTTTCAGAGTTGCTGGTATCCTCCGGCGGGCGCGAAAGATGCTGCCAATCTGCTCATTGATTTGCACGTGGAGTTAACTGAGGATGGCACTGTGACCAAAGTGGAATTTACCGGAGACAACAGCCGCTATAATTCCGATTCCTTTTTCCGCGCCGCCGCTGATTCCGCCATGCGCGCCGTGCAGAAATGCAGCCCGCTCAAAAACCTGCCGCCAGAAAAATATGGCAACTGGCGCGAGATGGATTTGACTTTCGATCCGAAGGATTTGTTGTAGAAGGCTTTAGTTTTCCAGCTTGCTTGCTATATCCACTAACTTCTTCCAGCAAGAAGCTGACATCAGAGAGAAATATATAAGAGGGAGCCAGCCCTTCTTATGAAACTCAAGAATCTTATCATCGGATAATGCATTGAGTTTCTTCTCGTCAATAACCTGAAACCCTCCCAGGCTAATTTCACGTCCGTTAGCAAGTTTAATATTGGACTGTGTAGGCTCGAGCAAATCCGCCTCTTTTATGGCCTGGCAGAATTGGCGCGTGACGATGTAGTGATTGTGATACGCAGTGCAAAACTCAAGCGCCTGAAGCGTAATAGCGGAGGGTTTATCGTTCTCATATAGCGGAATGGTGTTTTTACCGCCAGCCTTCTTGAATTGCGGTGCGCTCTCATCAATACATAACAAAAGCTGTTTATGTGTTTCTGTCATATCCATGAAAATGAAGGGATATTTACGTACATACGCCGGAATATAAGCATCCATTTTCCATTTTCCCTTTGAATCCACAAAGTAATTCTGACGCTCAAGTCCGAGGATTACAGCAGGTATCGGATTATCCGTATGGGTGAATATAATAGGATAATGTTTTGCGGCCTCTACAAACTCGATAGCATTAATCGGAATCGAGTTTGTCTCTGTGGCAAAAGAAAAGTCCTGGGAAGGAAGCACACCGGATTTAGCATGGTATTTTATATCCAATGGTCTTGGGGTTTGGAAAAAAATTGGCGAACTACCGGCAGCAGATGTTTTATCTGCTGCTTTTGCGACATTACGATCAGGCATATAAGTTCCTTATTTAACGTTATTTAACGCAGCTGCCTGCACTGTAGCTCAGTGTATATCCACCACCAAGGAATCCGTTTCCACAACTGTCAGCTCCGCCTGCTGAAGGCGATAATGATGCCAATGTGGTAGCGGTATCACCACCGGCTGCCGGGGAAAGATTTCCTAATGCAGCTGCATTA
Organism: Alphaproteobacteria bacterium; assembly: GCA_013288335.1. Taxonomy (GTDB): domain Bacteria; phylum Pseudomonadota; class Alphaproteobacteria; order Rickettsiales; family JABCZZ01; genus JABCZZ01. The sequence goes on along the minus strand of JABDCC010000016.1, from coordinate 16,042 downwards.
TCACCACCGGCTGCTGGCGACAGATTTGCAAAAACACTCGGACCACCCGATGCTAACAAGCTCAGGTTTACGGTCTGAATGCTAAGGCTAGGTACGAATCTGCCAAAGGTCTGCCCTGCATAGGAGAATAATGCTTTACCGAGCGCTGAATCTACCGAGTTTTGAAGCTCCTCATTATCAAATGCGGATGGATCAAACCGATAGAATACGGTTCCAACACCTGCATTATTGTGAGAATCAATGGTTCTGCTTTCCGCATCAGCAAGTTGACCGAGAGGACCAAAAGTGAAGCCACTGGCACGCGCACCATTAAAGATTTGCTGGCTGGCATCCAAAACCTTACCATCCATCGCACCATCTGCCAATACGAAATAATAAGTCTGGCTCTGGAAATGGCTGCTAGGCTGAGTGGTATCAAAACTCATTGAAGCACCAGGCCCGTCAAGCACGATACCTATGGTACCGCCGGTAAAGGTTGTATTGCCAACAAGCTCATTGCTGCTGAAATGGGTGCCTGAACCATCCTGTACAAGAAGTCCGATGCCATTATCCAGCAGAGATACCTGGCTGAGTTTTGCATTCGGAGATCCATCAAGATAGATGCCAACGAGGTTAGAGATAAACTGATCGTTTAAGAAGCTGACATTATTACTGTTAGTCACCTGGACACCCACAGAACCATTTGTTCCACTGACAGCGCCAGTCACCAGATCAATCGTGAATGGTCCATTGAATCCGGTTACAATGTTTGAGGCAAACTGCACATTGTCCAGCTGGTTGATGTTTATACCAGTACCAAAGTTATTAAGCGTGTTTCCGGTAATAGTAGTCGTGCCGGAATCACTATTAAGATTGATGCCAGTACCCACTCCAGAAGTAGAAGTCAGAGTATTCTGGGTCAGGGTAATATTGCTGCTATTGCTGATATCAAATCCATCTGCACCGGTTGTCACAACGTTATTGTTAACCAATACGTTATTACCAGTAAGCAGCGTACTGCTATTGGTGGTGTTGATGTTGTTATCTACCAGCGCAATGCCGTAATTGCTCGTAGCAGTAGTTCCTTCGCCGGTTCCGTTAATAGTAATATTACCATTTTCGGCAGACAGATTAGAACCTTGCACGCTCACACCTTCACTGCCGGTAGTCGTCAGGGTGCTTCCCAAACCATTCAGGGTAATAGTTCCACCATTGTTGGTGATAAGATTCGAACCACTGGCAATGCTGATGCCAGCCAATGCAGTATCTCCGTTAAATGCAGCGCCGTTTAAGGATATATTACCACCAGTGCTTAGACCATGTGCATCGAGGGTAGCATCATTCAGAGTAATGCCGCTGAAGTTTGTATCTCCGGATACAGCATAATCGCTGAGGGGGTTTGCACCGCCACCGAGGATTATATTGCCACCATTAGAAGCAATGGATGAGTTCGTATCCATGAAGATATATCCACCGGTGCCATTCGCATCCGCATCGGCAGTAACGTTCATCATGCCTTTGCTGGAAGAAATAACACTATTGCTGTCGATGTTAATGTTACCACCAGCCTGCATAAGAAGAGCTACATCATGTTTTATTGAATCCACGGTATTGCCAGCTACAACAATATTACCTCCGGTAATCAAATTGAGATTATGTAAAGATTTTTCCCATTTGAAGGCACCAGTGGTGAGTGTACCTGTATCCGCAATGTTACCGAGGGTGACGGTAGGCGCGTGTATGCGATTCATCATCTTCTGCGTAATATCCAGCGTGCTACCTGCATCATTAAGACCTACGGTAGTACCAACACTGCCTGGCTCAATCAACACAGTACCTGTGCTGAAGATTTTATGATCGATTACAAGATGATCAGCAGACACAGTCAGGTTCTTCAGCGCAGTTGCACCACCTACTTTAGCGCCAAACGTGGTGGTTCCTGTTCCGGCATCCACCGTTAGATTATGCGCGCCATTTACAGTACCATCAAACGTGACGTTTCCGTTTCCAGAATCAACCGTATCAGATTTGCCAAGTATTACTGCGTCGTTGAACAATATATCGCCACCATTGGTGGTTGCATTGGCAGAAAGAAGGGTTGGGCCACTGAAGGTAAGTGATGCTACACCAGTACCAGTCTGGTCACCATTTACCACAATGTTTCCAGTGTTACCGGTAATGAAATCAACCGGTGATTTCCAGGTTGCTTTGCCCAAAGTCATCACGCCGCTATCAGCAACATTGCCGATATTGATGCCAGCCCAATCACTTTGGATACGGTTAATCTCGGCAGTGCTCAAGAATAAGCCGCTGTTGCCGTTATTCAAATTAATCGCAAGATTGCTGGTTGACGGAGCAATAGTCAGGACGCCTGTTCCGAACAGCTTCTTGCTGAAGGTAAGATTATCAGCAGTGATAGTAAGATTGTTCAGCGCAGTATTGTTACCGACATTACTATCGAACGCAGTAGTGCCAGTACCTGAGTTTACAGCCAAGCTATGTGGGCCATCTACTGTGCCAACAAAAGTGACATCGCCATTGTGAGAGTTCAGTGTGACTCCCTGACCAAGAGTTACTTCATCGTTGAACAATATATCGCCACCCTGAGTAGTGATATTGGCAGCAAGCGTTGTAGGTCCGCTAAAGGTAAGTGAAGCAGGGCCAGTGCCGGTCTGTTTGCCATTTACGTCAATATTTCCGCTATTAGCTGTGAAGAAATCAACTGGTGATTTCCAGGTGGCAGTACCCATACTCAAAAGACCGGTATCTACAGAATTGCCGATCACTATGTTAGCCCAATCGCTCTGGATATCATTGATCTCAGCAGTGCTTAAGAACAATCCTGAGTTACCGTTATTCAAGTTAACTGCGAGGGTGCTGGTCGATGGCATAATGGTGAGCATGCCAGTGCCAGAAACGTTACCGGCAAAAAAGAGTTTATCTGCAATAATATCGAGGTTTGCAAGAGGAGTGATGCCGCCAACTATACCTTTAAATCTGGTGGTACCGGTTCCTGAGTTTACATTCAGATCATAGGCGCCATCTACTGTGCTTGCAAAATTTACGCTTCCACCGCCAGAACTTACAGTGGGATCACTGCCGAGGGTTAATGCATCTTTGAAATAGATATTACCGCCTGCACTGGTTACATTTTCAGAAAGCGTGGTTGCACCACGAATGCCTATATTACCCTGAGCTGAATTTATAGAGCCCGCACTATATAGTGCGTTGTCGGTAGCATAGAGGTATATATTACCTGTGCCACCGGTGTTGATAGTAGCATCGGTAAGAGAAATCACATTACCTTTGAGCCCTATATTACCAAGATCGGAGTTACCGCCGATAGTAGCGCTTCCATACCCATTGCTGCCGCTTAATATACCAGCCGCACCTGCTGCACCTGTACCGTTGAGATAGATATTTCCAGTACCGGTTGTGGTGACGGAACCATTGTCAAAAACAATGCCGTAATCTGGAGTGCTTCCGGTACCCTGACCAGTGCCGGCAATGTTGATATTTCCATTCTGCGTAGTTACCGAGCTGTTGCGCAGATAAACACCATTGCTGTTTCCACCGGAGCTGGTGTTATCGCCCGTGCTGCCGTAACCAACAAATACGACATTGCCATTATGGTTTGTTGAGATCTGTGAGCCTGATACGATATCGATACCGTCCCACTCCGTGCTGCCGATTGCTGCCGTGCCTGCAATATGAATATTGCCGCCGGTTGTTGCTCCGCTTGCATCAACAGTGGCCGCACCACCGTAATAATTACCGATAGAAACACCCGGTAAGTTTACATCATTAGACACCCCAGTCATCGAAATGTTGCCACCATTGGAAAGGATTGACGAACCGGTATCCATGAAAATCGATCCTGTATCTGCGGTAAGAATCACATTGGTTGCAGCATTTGTAGAATTGATCGCACCTGCGGAATTAAAGTTAATATTTCCTGATGCGGTCGCAACGACTGTTCCGTTTGTTGCAGTTGCATTCGTAATAGCGCCACCAACCAGAATATCGCCACCGATAAGATTGAGCCTATTGAGCGTGCTTTCCCAATTGAAACTATCTGTGGTCAGCAATCCTGACACGAGTGATTTACCAATCGTAACAATCGGTGCGTTGATACTATCCATCAATGCCTGCGAAATGTAGAGTGAGCTACCGCTGGTATTGGAAGTGCCGCCGAATCCTATTGTCGTGCCCACAGTGCGTGGAGCAAAAACGACTCTGCCGCCAGTGGTGATGGTAGGATTACTATCAATGAGTAAATTATTGGCATTAAAAACAATATTGCCGGTATCAGTAGCCGAACCAATTGATGCGCCACCGAAGCGTATATCAGCACCGCCATTGCCGGCTTTTCCGGTAACAATCAGGTTACCCGCGCCCGTTACTGATAGCGATGAAGAAGGAGAATAAAGTACAACACCATCGTTATAAAGTGAAGATGCAGTGCCAGTAGAAATACCCGCAACATTTAAATTGCCATCAACAGTAGACATTGTGCAAAGTTCACAACTTACACCGTATCCACCAAACGAATTAGCGCCGCCAATACCCAGAAGGCTAACGGTTCCAACACCGACGCCCGTACCGGTAGAAGTAATGCTGGCGTTTTGATCAAGCGCTATACCTGCGTTGTATGATGAAGTTCCACTGCCACCAGAACCGGTGATAGTCACAGCGCCATTTGTAGTTGAGACGGAGCTGTCACGTAGATAAACACCTACATCGCTGTAGTTGAATCCGTCCACGTTGCCTTTTCCGCCAACACCGTGAAGGGTTATATTGCCGCTGGTGCTAGCAATCTGTGAACCGTTTTCGATCAGTACACCGTCAAGGTTAGCAACAGCGTTGTTCGAATAACCATGACCACTTACGGAAATATTGCCGCTACCGGAATTGAGGGTAGCGTTGTCCAGAAGGACGCCTTGTGGATTAGCTGCATCGCCTTTGGCAACGCCAAGTCCTGTTGCGCCCGCACCCACCGCTATATTACCATTATCCGATACAATAGAGGTGCCTGAAGTCAATGCAACCGCACCGCTGATACCCGATCCATCGGCGCCAAGTATAACATTGCCACCACTGGTGTTAATTTGAACATTACTCAATGTAATATCGTTCAGGGCCTGAATATCTTCATCGCCACCACTGGTATTGAGCGTCAGATTTGACAGGGAAACATTGGTAGGATCGATAGTGATGCTACCACCACTAATAGCCGTTCCGGTGATTGAGAGGTTATTGTTTGCATTAATATTTACGGCACCACCAGCAGTTACATTGCCGTCGGTTAGAGTCTCATTGCCGTTTGAAGCAAGCGTTATGTTTCCACTGGTATTTATATTGCTGGAAGTGCTCGTGAGATCGCCGCTTCCGGTATTAACATTGATATTACCAGTGTTGCTCGAAATCGTGCTGCTGACATTTGGCGTATCGCTACCCAAAGCCACAACTATGCCGCTGCTTGCGCCATTACCAGTACCGCTAATTGTAAGATCACCACTGTTTGTTGCAATCCGTGCACCGTCATTTAAAGAAATGCCGGTATTGGTTGCATCAGAACCTGCTGCCACACCTTCTAAGGTTACAGAACCAAGTCCGCTTGCAGCGATATCAGTTGCATTATGAGTGGTGATACCAAAGTTTCCACTACCTGCAGTCGTGTTAAGGGTGCCAGTGCCGCCGGTATTACCTTGAATCAGGATATTGCCATCGACGCTGTGTACGGGTGCATTGATGTAAACTGCTGCGTTGTAGTAATCGGTGCTGCTACCGGAATTTTGTGTTCCGGTATAACCATTAATATTTACATTCCCGCTAGCGTTGCTAAAAATGCCGGTACCATCATTGAGCGCAATTGCATAGATTCCAACGCCGATGTCGTCAGTGCTGACTCCCGTTCCACCGCCAATACCATTGATATTAATATCGCCCTTGCCATTGCTTTGCACATTGCCGCCACCATAAATCGCGACGCCTTCATCAATGTTACCTGTATCAAGCCCGCCAGTGCCGGAAATTGTAATATTTCCATCTACAGCGCTTACCTGAGTGCCGCTGCCGTGTATTTCTACACCGTTATTAAACCCGCTATTGCCAGCATTACCGCCACCTATACCGGTGAGATTGATCTGGCCAGCGCCGTTGGTCTGAATCGTACTTCCATTGGCCAATAAAATGCCATCATTACCAGATAATACGCCACTTGCGTCGCCTGTACCGGTAAGAGTGATTGTGCCACCGGATGCATTTAGTGCAGCATTGTTAAGTGTGATGCCTGCAGTGCCATCAATCGCAGATACTGCCGCGCCACCGCCATTGCCGCCCAGTGTTATATCGCCACCATTGGAATTGATGGACGATCCACTACCCATAGAAACCGCGCCACCGCTTGCGAGTATAACATCGGTTGCGTTACCTGTTGAAGAGAAGGATGCGCCCGTGTTTACATTAATATTTCCGCCTGCTTGTACAGAAAGAGTGCCTGTATTTGCATTTGCATTGGTAATAGTACCGTTAACATTAACATCACCGCCAGTAATCAGATTGAGTACAGCGAGTGCATTTTCCCAACTAAAACTAGCTGCTGTGAGTGCCGCTGTATCCGCCTTATCACCGATAGTTACAGTCGGAGCAGAAATGCTGTTTAAAAGCGCCTGAGTTATATCCAACGCGCTACCTGAGTCGTTAACCCCAACGGTTGTAGTCGTTGTAAGGGGTTTGAAAGTAACGGTATCAGGGCTTATGATTGAAATTGTGTTGCCAGCAAGATTAACAAAATCCTCAATGAAAGTAAGGCTGCCATTGCTTGCATTAATGGTAAGAGTTTTGCCAGCGCTGATATTGCTGTTATCACCAACAATTTCAGTGGTGCCAGTTCCTGTTGGCAGAATATTGATATTGCCTTTGGTCTGTATAGTGTTGTTGGCAAGTGTAAAATAATCACCATTGAATTGTATCGTTCCGGTTTCCGTAGAACCCGCTGCTCCAATGGTATTATATCCGATATTGTTATAAATACCCTGCGCGCCGGATGAGCCAGTGCCCGTTAAGGTAATATTGCCGCTGGTAGTCGTGATGGTATTATCATCAAACTCTATACCGTAATCAATGAGTGTGGTTCCTTTTGCGGTACCTGTGAGGTTGATATTACCTTTTTCAGCTGAAATAGTTGCATCCTGAAGATTCAGACCTTCGCTGTTATAGCCACCGCTGTTTCCGGTTGCGCCTGTGCCATTAAGCGTAATATTGCCTGCATGGTTGGTTTCAATAGTTGCGCCACCATAAATATCGAGGCCGTCAAGGGGGCTATCGCCCTGATATGCAGTTCCGAGCAGAGAAATATTTCCGCCTTTGCTGCTACCACGTGCATCCAGTGTGTTATTGCCATTGAGTGTAATACCGCCAAGACCTGAATTTCCAGATACAGCAGCAGTGTTAAACGCATTACTTCCGCCACCCAGCGTGATATTGCCCCCATCGGAAACGATAGAAGAGCCCGTATCCATAAAAATATATCCGCCCGCACCTGCAACATCAGCATCAAGTGTTACGCCTGTCGCCGCGCCTGTGGAAGATATTGATCCAGTGCTGTTTACAGTGATGTTTCCACCTGCATGTGCAGAAAGTGTACCGGCAGTTGTGTTCGTATTGGTTATGCTGCCATTTATTACAATGTCACCACCTGTGACGAGATTAAGTGCAGTAAGAGCATTTTCCCATGTAAAGGTACCTGCGGTGAGTATGCCGGTATCTGCTTTATTACCGATGGTTACAGTTGGAGCATTAATACTGTTTAATAGCGCTTGTGTAATATCAAGTGCGCTGCCCGCATCATTTACACCAACGGTTGTGCTCGCTGTAAGTGGAGCGAAGGTCACGGTTTTAGTGGTTTGTATTGTATCGTCGGCAAGAGACAAAGAATCTGCATTCAATGTTATATTTCCTTGATCCGAAGCCCCACCAAGAGTCGCGGCATTATAACCATAGCCACCACTTACGATGCCCGCCGCACCTGCTGCGCCAGTGCCTATTAATCTAATATTTCCAGTGCCGTTAGTAGAAACAGTTCCGTTATCAAAAATAATGCCAAAGTCTGGTATAGCGCCAGTTCCAAGACCCGTTCCGGTAATGTTAATGTTACCATCCTGAGCCGTTACCGAACTGTTGCGAATGTAAATACCGCTGCTATTGCCACCGGTGCTGCTACTATCACCAGAACTGCTGTTCCCAACGAGCGTGATCGTGCCCTTGTTATTTGTAGATATCTGTGATCCGGATACTACGTCAATGCCATCCCAATAGGTGCCATTGCTTGTTGCCGCTGTTCCGGTGATTTTAATATTTCCGCCTGTTGTCGTTCCGCTTGCATCGATGGTTGCACCGCCACCATAATAATTACCAACCGACACGCCGCCGAAGTTAACATCACCCGAAGCGCCGCTCAGTGTGATATTGCCGCCGTTGGAGTGAATGGATGAACCTGAGTCCATATAAATATAGCCATTACCAACATTACCGGTATCGGCATTCAGCACCACTTTTCCACCGCCAGAGTTGATGGACGAACCGCTATTTAATACAATGTTATTGCCGGCATCCAATGTCACGCCGAGCGTCTGGCCTGCACCAGCAGAAATTCCAACATTGGAATTCAGGATAATATTGCTAGCAGCATCTAATGTCAGATTGGCACTGCCAGTCGAGACAACATTGTTAGCAACGGTTATAACGCCAGCATCCGCGCCAGTCGAACCCGCTGCGCCGGTTTTTATAGTGATGTTTGTGCCGCCGGTGAGCGCGGCATCAAGAAGAGAAGTATCAACAATAGAAGTGCCGGTCGCTTTAAAGCCTGGGCCACCATTATTGTTAACATTGCTTCCGGAATTATCTTCGATGGTGATATTCCAGGGATCAAGCAGCCATGTGCCTGCAGCTCCGTTTGCAGCACTTGCATTAACAACACCGGTTGCATTTAAGTAATGACCGGAAGTTTCCACAGAACCACCATTGCCGCCATTGATTCCGCCACGGGCAAGAATATTGCCGTGAAATTCAGTATCCACATTAGACCAAAGAACTGCAGTACCACCGTTACCATTATCCAGTGCGCTTACATTTATTACGCTGCCTGCATCATCGGTTACAGTATCAGCATTATGCAGAGGTCCAGTTCCGTGCGCACTGCCACCCACATTTACTTGTCCGCCGCCCGCTGCGCCGCTTGCATTCAATGAGGCAGTTGATTCAAGGGTGATGTGCTTACCAACAACCGTAATATTTCCACCCGTTTGACCAGCATGTTTGCCAGAAACATTGAGATTTCCGGCTATATTTACGGTACCATTATTACCGCCATCGATTACGATCGAACCGCCCTTGCCTTTATGAGACGCAGTCGCATCTATGATGCCTGTGTTATTGATTACATCATTTACCAGTGATCCTGCTGCACGTGCGGTCATATAAACATTGCCGCCTTGAGCAGAAATAAGTCCTTTGTTAACAAGTGCTGCAGAAAGTGTGTTTCCGTTTGCGTCTTTAGTATGCGCAGTAGTGGGGGCACCAAGTGAGAAGCTGTAGAGATTATCTCCGTAGAAATCGATCGTGAAAGTTTTTGCTGCGCCGAGTGCAACCGTGCCGACTTTTGCACTGATGATGCCGTCATTTTCCACACCAGGTGCAACGAGCGCTATAAGACCGCCCTGCGCAGCCGTGATAACACCTTTATTAATGATAGTCGCGTTTGGGTTGCCTGCGTGATTAAATTTGTAATTTCCGGCGTTAAAATTTTTGTCGCTGATATCAGCAGTGCTCGCGATGAGGCCGCCTACATTTACTGTAGAACCAGCTCCGAAGAATATGCCGTTAGGGTTAATGAGCATCAAGTGACCATTGGCAGAAAGAGAGCCAAGGATCTCGGTCGGATTTCCGTTGTTGATTCGGTTAAGGGCAACTGATCCGGATGAAGGTTGTATAAAACGGGTGGATTCGCCGTTTAGAATATCAAAATTCTGCCAATTAATAATGGCGTTATTTGTGGATTGAGTAATGATTTCATTAGTGCCATTCTGCGTAATTGAAATCTGCCCTGACGTTACAGTGGCACCCTGCGGATTCGCAAGAGCATCAGATATATTCCCAAACCCCGCTATAGAAAACGCCACACTCGCAATGAAACCTGTATAAAGAGAAGAGCTGCTGTAAAGGCGGGATTTAGACGTTTTCATATAAAACTCTTATGTTATTGGTTTAACTGTTTAATATAGCAAATATATGTCCTAAGCGATGTTATCGTCCGCTAACGGGGCTGAATTCATTAACAGATTATTAATAAATGAGCAATGTGGAAAAGTTCTTAAAGGAATACTAATGAGTATGCAATAATTATTAACAAATAATTAATAATTTGTTAATAATTATTGGGTGCCTTTATAGAATAAGCGCCTAATAATCGTTCTATAATAATGGATTACAAAACTTGTGGCTCGTTGTCGTCTGAGCCCATGGCATGCTAAATATAAAAAAAACTATTAGTAACGGTACGCCAAGGAGAAGAACACCCGTGGGTCGTACCCGTCCCGAGTTCCATCTGCCGCCACTACCTTAGTAAGGGGAGCAGCAAACTCAAGTGCACCGGAAAGCGGAGCTTCGGCATTAAAGCGAAAGCCAAACCCGGCATCTGCAAGAGAAGCCGTTGAACCAGTAGGCGTATCACGATTCCATACTTTGCCAATGTCATAGAAAGTATAAAGCTGGTAACTAGGAATCAGCACAAAATCACCATTTCGGTTATAACGAATTTCCGCGCGCCCTGCCGCACCTGAATCACCGGTCAATTCAGATGGATCATAAGCTGAGCCAAAATCCACACCACCAATACCAAATTGTTCACCGATCAACAGTGAATCAGCTGACCACTGACCGCTACCGGCGATATAGAAATCAAACGGGCCCTTAATGGTCTGAAGGCGGCTTACCTGCGCAGTGCCTTTGAAGAAGTTGGTTTGACCGTTAGCGCGTGAAAGAACATCACTGCTGCTGGTATCCCAGCTAAGTCCCTGAGCCAATGTAGCCTGCATTTTATTGACGCCTGAGAACATATCAATAAAGTCATAAGAGCCACCGCCACGCAAAACACGCAGATGGTCATCGTAAAGCTGGGTGGTCAACACATCAACCGCAGTGTCATGTGCGTCAAACTGAATATTGCCATACAGGTTGGATTGACGTGAACGGATAAACGGATGAGAAACATTCACAGAGTACACTCTGTCCCAACCCTGCACATCAAAAGGATCAAGCGTGTAAGTAGGATGCGTACGTGTATAGCCAGCACTGAGAGCCACCTTAGTTCCATCACTATCAAGTTGTTCTTCATGGGTCACCTGCCCATAGCGCAATTCATTTTCCTGAGCAGTCATAACACCATGGAACTGCGTGCGATCGTATAATCCAAGCATATTATTAGCATTTACAGTAACCCCAGCCTGAATAGGGCCCATAAAACGAGTGCCGCGATTATCCAGCGTTACTGAGCCATCCACAGATTTCTCAGAAATGGTTATAATTACATCAGAGGCTCCGGGCGCATCTGTGGCAGGACGAAGCACTGCATGTGCAGTGACACCAGGAAGATCATTCATCAGCAAGAGATACCGCTCAAGCATTTTAGCATCCAGAGGCTTCGCATTGCGAATGTGATCTGCGTATTTAGCCAAGAGGCCAGTAGCAGGAACTCCCTCGAAAACCACTTTGTTTATATAGCCTTCCACTATGCGTATTTTAGCAATGCCATCTTTGCCTATTTGTTGCGGCGGCACGACAGCTTTGGAAAGAATATAACCAGCATTACGGTATTGCGCAGTGATCTTAAAAGCAATTTCATGCAATGTGCTAAGACTTACTTCTTTACCAAGGTAAGCTTCATAATCGGGGAGAAAATCTTCTTTTTTGAAGACCGTAACATTTTCAAAATCAATGCCCTTTAATATGAAGGTTGCTTCACCCTTAAGGGCTTTGTGCTTACCGCCTTCTTCCGGCAACGTGATAAGCGGCTCTTCACTAACCGCAGGGCGCTCTTCTTGTATTTGAAGATGTTGCTGCACCTGACCAGGCTGAGTGGTAGTTGGTGGCCTTATTTGAGCTTCTGCCAAACCAGGCATAGCAATAATAGCCAATATAATACCGACATTCAGGCGAAGTAGGCGTTTCATTGTCGCACCCTAATTATTTGATTAATAGTAATTATTTACATTAAATCCAAAATTCTAGCGGTATTATTAGTAAAATAACCCCCGAAAGTAAAGCATTTATAATTGCTCGGGCTATGTGATAAACCTGTTTTAAAGACACCAAATAATCTACACAAAGCACAGAATTGTAAGGGAATTTCGGGAGCTACCGCTTAAATGCCAAGATCCTGTAAAAACATAAAGCGTTAACCGTGAGTGATGCAAATATCACATGTATTTGTCTCGAAAACCAAGTGATAGGGGCTATTTTAATTTATTAGCCGCCTGCAACTCGATAAGGAGTTTCTTACCATTTCTATTCTCAATGAAATTGATAAGTGCTATTACGACACGGCGATCGAATTGTTTGTCGTTATCCTGCAATAATAAGGTGGCCGTCTGCTCGATAGTAATAGCAGAGCGATACGAGCGAGGGCTAATCATTCCTATAAAGCTATTTGCAACCGCTATGATGCGCGCTGTAATCAGAATATTTTCACCTTTTAATTGTAATGGGCCACTACCATCAAAGTGTTCGGGTGCTTGTTTCAGTGTATCGACAACGGGACCATCAAACTCTATTTTTTCAAGAACAGTAATGCTTTCGTTTAGAGAGTCCCGAATAGTTTTTATTTCATCTTTTGCAAGCGAAGAAGATTTTGTTAGAATATTACTTGGAACCAGAATCTTTCCTATATTCATCAGCTTTCCTGCTGTTTCCGCTGTTTCAATAAGTTCAAGGGATATAGAAAGATCCTGCCCTATCTCGCGCGCAAGAAAAGCAACATTTGCGGAATGATTTGCGGAATAAGGATCGCGCTCGTCCACCATTCTTACCAATGTATCCACCAGGTGATGCAGTGTACGAACACGGCGTTCCCGCTCTGTTACAATATCCGTTACATCTTGTTTGATGACTAATACACCCGGCGACGGAAAAGGAAGACTATCTATGGGTATATGAGCAAGAGGTAAATGCTCTGAACGTATGACTGCGGGTTTTTTGCCTTCAGTACGGTGCGTATCGGTAAGCATTTTGCCTGTATCTAACGCCTGCCTATTAATATCTACATATATTTTAGCGGCAGCGCTCCCCATCAAAGAAGGCAGATCTTTCCCAACCGCATCGGTTGCCGGAATGTGAAAATCTTCCGCCGCTTTTGTGTTTGCAAAACGCACGATATTATTTTTATCGGCAATAAATATAGGCGATGGCTGATTGTCGGTGACAAGGCGCAACAATTTTTCCTGTGCGATAGAATGCGCTGCCAAATGGGCTGTCTGTGCCGATAGCAGCATCGCGCGCCGTGAAGTGCCATACCACCAGGCCGCAATAATACTCGCGACAAATGCGAGTATCGCAACAAACATAATAAATTCGGTTTTGATGCGCCAATCATCGCTTTCCATCAGAGCCTGATCACGATCCACCGCTAACAATAATGTCCACGGAGCATTGGTAATGAGACGGCTCGTCATAAGCACAGTATGCGACAGTCGATCATGTTTGACGGCAAATGTTCCCGGTGAGGCAATTGCGAAAGCAGCATCCAGTCCTGCAGTATCCAACGCAAAGCGAGTAGCGAGCATCTTGCTGTCTTTAATCGGAGAAATATATACCACATTACTATCTTCTTTGCGCAACAGAACCGCCTGCAATGTTTTGTCCGTTACACCGGGATGCTCGAGTAATTTAAAGAAATCGTCGCCTGCGGTTTTTATACCCACGAGCTTACCTATTTGCTGTTCGGCAACCGCTTCTCCCTGAATGGGATAAATAGGTATTACAAATCCTATTTGCGTTTCCCCTGTGGGAGATACAAATAAATCAATCAAAGTAGATTGCCCACGGGGAGCGTCCGCAACTTTTTGCGCAACTACGGAGCTTAATGTAGATAATCCTTCCGTCGAAACTAAAATTTTTCCCTGATTATCAACAATCGCAAGTCCGGTGCCTGAGGCGTTATGGACATTAGCGTTTATCGCTTTGAGTGCATCGGGGGTTTTGCTTAAAAAACCCAATCTGTCTGCCGTCATTAAAAGTAAGTTGCGCAGAAAAACCGCTTGAGCGGGCTCTTCCTGTGAAAGCTCCCCAGGATTTTTCTCATTTTCCAGTGCAGTGACATATAATTGCAATGACGGATTGCTTGCAACGCCCTCTAATTCATGAAAATTACGAGAAAGCCAGCTGCTTATATCTGCTGTACGACTATCAGCAATTAAATTTAACTTATTCTGCCAGTGCAAAAGCTCCCGCTGCTCTTCTGCTGCTGAGAAACGCAACATTAGAATCACACCTATAATCACCAATGCGCCAACAAGTAACGCAAGGGTCGAAGGTTTTATGGAAGGCTTCTTTAATTGCGGCAGGGTTCTATTAAAAGGAGTCATTAGCATTATACTTGGTTATTGATCCTGTTCATTTATATAGGCGGTATATAAATATAAGTAAATCAAGATTACTTATTGTTGAATCATTATATGCTGCCACCAGTGCTCTTCATTAATAGAGTAAATCGGTTTATAGTGATAAATGTCGACTGCTTTAACCACTTGCTTTATCTGGTTGTCGAGCACGTATACATCGTCATCCACAAATACAATCAGAACAGCATGCAAGATCCCTCCAAGGTTCAGATCCTGCACCACCTCTATGCGCATATCGTCATCGGGTACACCGAGTGCACGAAGTGACATAAATTTTGCAATAGCGTAATCCTCACAATCACCGCTCTTTCTCTGAAACTCATAGACATCCGCCCAGTAATCCTCCACCCCCCAATTAACTATATCTTCTATATAGGGGTATTTATTGACGAACCGGTTGATTGCATTCATCTGCGCAAGGCGCGGTTTACCACGAAGCCCTTCCACAAACTCCTTCCATTCTTTTAACTTACATGTGCTGTATTGCTGCTTACCGCATACGCCATCTAATTGATGGGATTCTGTATTATAGTGCCCTAACATTTCCGTCCATTTTGGAAACATTTCAATGTTGTTTGCTTCAATTTCATTGTTAATAAAATAGGATTGAAGCGCTTCTGCCGGTTGCGAAAAAAAACAGAGTGCCGTGCCTATGCAAACTATAGCCATACGCAAATAAAATTTCATATGGCAGATTATAGGAATGTAATGGAAATTGTCATCAGCTATTCTGATATAGGCATTGGTAAATTAGGACACTCCACAGATATCTAGCGGAGATATTCTTGGAACAGTGAATATCAAAAATCAGTGGTGGGGGAAGAGGGACTTGAACCCCCGGCCAAGACGTTATGAGCGTCCTGCTCTAACCACTGAGCTATTCCCCCGCTAACTCTACTGTGCTTCGCGATCGCTTCGTTGCTCCCGTGCTCGAAACTCACGTATAATATCATACGCTCAAGTTTCTGTGCGCGGTTGCGCCTTGCACTCACTTGGCACAGCGAATTATTACCGAGTGGAGGTTTTAACAAATCAGGGCTTGGTGTAAAGGGATTTCCTTCAAGAGGCCAGCAGGCCGAAAAACTTTAGTCGCCGAAGGCGTTGGGCCCATTGCAAAAGTCAGCAGGCTTTTGCAGGGGCAATCAATCAGCTTCCCTATGCACCGCAAACGGTGAGAAAGCCTGCTCGGTCGGCATGATTTCAATTGAGTTGATATTCACATGACGTGGCGCCGAGAGACAATAGAGCACTGAGTCGGCAATATCCTTGGCGCTTAGCGGTTTCATGCCCGCATAAATAGATTCAGCTTTTTTCTTATCGCCCTTAAAACGCACAATCGAAAACTCCGTTTCCACCATTCCCGGCTCTATATTGCTTACGCGAATGTT
>JABDCC010000015.1 GCA_013288335.1 Alphaproteobacteria bacterium | reverse complement strand
AGGTATTTCTTCATTTACTTCTTGTTTTTTTAGATCCGGTGGTGCAGCTTTAGGATCAAAATATCGCCAGCCTTGAAACGGGCGCCGTGGACGGGGTATGACACGCACCAATTCTTTGTCGTACACCAAACCGCAATGCGGGATGCCATCCTTCAGTAGCGGGCGCAGTTCCAGCAGCCTTTGCCGCGCACATATGAAGCCTTTGATCACCCAATAAATCGATCCACCATCCAGCACTTCCTCTGCACGTTTTGGCTTATTACGAGTTATGTGCATGAGTTCCGGCTTTTGACCCTTGCGCTTCATATCCTTGATTCGCTGCGCTTGCCAGGCAGCAAGATCAGAAAGCGATTCGGGCCCTACGGATAACTTGATAAGATGGACGACCATACTTTACACTCACCAGCAAATCGCTTTAAAGTCAATCGTCGGGAGAGGCCCGTTATAGTTTGTAGCCTTTGTTATTTCCCTGACCTCTTTAAGTAAATTCCCTACAATGCAAATATAATTCCCTGCACTGATCTTTAGGGAATTACGCAGTGGGCGTCTGTGCTCACGTGGTTATTTCTCTGCGATCCAACGTCAAGCCCCCTTAAAATCAATCAAATTCCCTGTATTTACCCTGCATTTCAGGGAATTGGCTTAGGAGACTAGTTCGTAGCGGACTTCATCCACGACCATTAAGTCTTATATAATATCAAAATATTAGCGGATCAGCTTTTCTTGCGTCCCTGCGATTTTTCATTACTAAATACCGCTATGGGCTCTCCGGTTGCTGGATCATACTGTGTAATGGTCACTGCTTCGCCGCTATAAAAACGCGCCCAGATATCACCCCCAAGGCGATTGCTGTATTGTTGCATCAGTTTATCTACATTGCTGCCAAAAATTTCATTATAAGTTTTTTCAAACTCCTGCTCATCGCCTGGAAAATAAGATCGCATCCGGTTTTTAAAATAAATAGGGCTTACAACTTCATTTTGCAAAACACTCACGCCATGCAACGCTTCATTGTCAGGAAAACCGATAGACTGACCTTGCCAAACAGCCAATTGTCCCGATTCCAACTCACCTATTTTTACATGCGGTTTGGCATCGAGTTTTTCTTTTTCCATTTTTACAATTTCGACGAGTGGCTCACGAGTATTTTTATCCAGTATATAAGGCAGGTATTTTATCATTTCTTTACACAATGCATAGTATAACTCATCACGCACTTGGTAAGCGCACATGCCTGTTTGGGCAGGAGACAAAACCGTTGCCACAGGCGGCCCTTTATCAAGTTCCTCATGCTGCAGAAAGAAAGTTCCCTTGACCCAAGTGGGAGCCATTGGAAACATCTGTGCAGGATTTATCAATTCACCTTTTGCGTCATAAAGCACTTGATTAACCAGTGAACGTAATGTGCCCTGCATGCCTTCAATACGAATGGTATCAAGCGGGCCCGGGTGATTGGAGAAACAGTGGTAACGACTGATTATTTCTGGCGGCAAGATTGCCATAGTATCAAGTGAAAGCACGACCTCCGGCACAATACCGCGCTCATTTTCGAGTGTGTTCAAAACCGCCGCCACTTCTTCGCCACCCTTAAGCCCGCCGCGGGTGGTAAAGTGTATTTGTCCATCAAGACAATATTCGCCAAGTTTCTTGAATGTAAAATCGGTGGTTTTATTTTCAGCCGGGTCAATGGTTGCGGCTAATGCATCCACTTTATCAAAATAGGCAAGCAGGTTGATTTCTTTCAGTTCACGCGATGTCTTTAGATCATCAAGCTTGGTTAAGATGCCACCTTCTTTATTTTTGGTGGCTTGCGAAACAATGCCAATGATTCCTATATCCGGGTATTTGCGGTGCAAATAGGGAATCACCGTGTTTAGGCTCGACGCACCCCAACCGTCGGCATGAGCAAGCACAACAACATATTTTTTAGGTTCCGACATAGCTCACTGCATGTAGTTAAACGCCTAATATAGCATGTAAATCCTTAAGAAATAATTAACAATTCTTCCCTTTTAGTCAGCAAGATCCGTAACCATTAATATTTATATATTTCAATAGAATAATTAGTCAGCCCATGCCTGCCATAAAATATAGTAATTTCATAATGGTGGATTTACTATATTTTTGGTATTCTGTGTTACTTGGTTTCGCGTTATAAGAACCTAATCACATGCGCAACACGCCTTAAAATAGCAAGCTGTAATTATACATTATGTTAACAGGGCTTAGGGAAACGCTTCTCCTCCGGCATCGAATGGCCACTGGTATTGCTGTTGTCACGGTTCTTGTCATTTTGATAGCAATCATCTTTTATCGCCAGAGCGCAGCTATAGATCTGACGCGCGATACAGTGTTACACACACAGCAAGTGATAAGCCACATAGAGTTGCTACACGGCAAAATCAAAGATGCTGAGGTGAGCGAACGCGGATACATTATTACCGGCAATGAGGATTATCTCAGAACTTATCATGAGTTAATCCATAATTCTCCGGAAGGAGTATCAGATGAACAACATCTTTCTATACCTGAAGAAATTAGTTTTTTAGAAAAACTTACTCAGGATAATCCGGTGCAGCAGAGAAATATCTATGAATTAAACAGTGTAACCAGCGAACTGCTTAAATATTTTGTCACTACAATTGCATTACGTAAAGATAAGGGCGAAGCAGCCATAAAAATGATTGATTTGAATAACGGCGCAGAATTGATGGATAAGATCAGCGCGCTCGTCAGTGACATGACAAAAGAAGAAAATAATCTTCTATCTGCACGTGTTCAGATCAATAAGGAAAGCACGGAACAAAAGAATCTGCTCGTGTTCTACGGCATTATATTATTTTACCTTGGAATGCTGCTTGCTGTTTCTATGATAACCCGCCTGGATCAGGGCTTAGCCAATTCACGCGCCTATTTAAAGAATATTATCAACCATGTTGCAGATCCTATTTTTGTTAAGGACGTCAATCACCGCTGGATTGACGGAAACGCTGCTTTATGGAATCTGTTTGGAAAACCGGAATCGGAATTGCTTGGAAAAAGCGATTACGACTTTTTTCCGAAAGAACAGGCTGACGTTTTCTGGCAAAAAGACGCAGAAGTGTTTGCCTCTGATGAAATTAATACCAATGTTGAATATTTTACTGATGCTGCAGGTGTTACCCATAAAATATCTACCAAGAAGGCTAGTTTTAAGGGACCTGATGGTACGCCTATTCTCGTAGGTGTTATACGCGATATTACCGAATTATCACTCATACAGGAAAAGTTGAAAGAAAGCGACGAGGCGCGCCTGCGCTCCATTATGGATCACTGCGGCAGACCGGTTTACATCAAGGATCTGGAAGGAAGATACCTGCAAGTTAACAAAGAAATGGCCAAAATTTTTGAATGCGAAGAAAAAGATTTCATTGGCAAAACGGTTGGTAGTTTTCTTTCCCGCGAATATGCCTACGAAAGCAGGAGGAGCGACCAACTGGTGGTAAAAAATGCTACTGCCATGGAATTCGAAGACTTGGTTGAGCTCAAAGATGGCCTGCATACTTTTATTCTGGTGAAGTTTCCGCTGTATGATGCCTCCGGCAAAATTTATGCAATCTGCGGAATAGAAACCGACATCACTGAACGCAAAAAAGTAGAAGCTCAACTTATTCGCTACACTAACGAACTTGAACGCAGTAATCAGGAATTAGATGATTTTGCTTATATTGCTTCACATGATTTAAAAGAACCGCTGCGCGGAATATTTAATCATGCATCATTTCTGATTGAGGATTACAAGGACAAGCTGGATAAGGACGGCTTGCAAAGGCTTGGACGCATGACGTATTTGAGCAAACATCTGGAGAAGCTTATCAATGATCTTTTGTATTTTTCAAGGCTGGGGCGTGTAGAGCTCGCTGTCCAAAAAACCGATATTGGAGAAGTGGTAAAAGAAATCGGCGAGGTAATGGAATTTTTTCTTCAAGCACATAACGCATATATCATTGTTCCCCTCCCGCTGCCTGTTATTACCTGCGACAAGCCAAGAGTCACAGAAGTATTTCGCAACCTGATAACCAATGCCGTAAAATATAACGATAAGAAAGAACGACTTGTAGAAGTAGGATTTTTGGATAATGTACAATCCCCTCAGGGGCTTGAGAGAAACGTTTTTTATGTTAAGGATAATGGCATTGGCATTGAAAAAGAATTCTATAAGGAAATTTTCCGTATCTTTAGAAGGCTCGGGGCCGATGAAGAAAATACGGACGGCGGCACCGGATCAGGCTTAACTTTCGTCAAAAAGATTATTGAACGTCATAAAGGCAAAATCTGGCCGGAATCGGAACTAGGCAAAGGTACTATTTTTTACTTCACATTGGGTTAATAACATAGGGGATTTCATGAGCGATCTTTTAAGTAAAGCACAACTGATTCTTATCGTTGAAGACAGTGAAGATGATTATGAAGCGACTATACGAGCTTTCAAGAAAGCCAACTTAAATAACCCGGTTTTTTGGTGCAAATCTGGCCGTGAAGCCATAGATTACCTGAAAGAAGAAGGACGATTTAAAGCATCTGCAGAAGTGGTACGGCCTGGCCTGGTTTTACTGGATCTGAATATGCCAGGCATTGACGGGCGAAAAACCCTGAAGCTTATAAAAGAAAGCGTTCTGCTAAAGAAAATACCAGTTATTATTCTTACCACCTCTGCTGATGAACGCGATATTGAGGATTGTTACCAGATGGGCGCCAACACCTATGTACAGAAACCGGTAAGTTTTGAAGGATTGATTGAGGCCACCAAAAGGCTCAAGGAATACTGGTTTGAAATTGCCTTGCTACCAAAAGACGATTTCAAATAGCGTCGATTTCAGATCTTTCCACCCGCTTTTCCTTAGGCGGCAGCCATTCCATAAGAATGTTGCGCAGCGCCACTTTACGTAACGGCTTCGTGATATAATCATTCATGCCAGATTCAAGGCACCTCTCGCGATCCCCTTTCATGGCATTAGCAGTAAGCGCAATAATCGGCGTATCAGTCATTTCGCCCTTCTTTTTCATATCGCATAATATCATGCTCGCCTCAAAACCGTCCATTTCCGGCATCTGGCAATCCATGAATATCAGATCAAATTTATGACTTTTCAGTATCTCTATAGATTCTTCACCATTACTCACCATCGTTGTATGACAGCCAAAATTCTCCAGCAGTTTTCCAAAGAGATCGCGGTTAGCACGGTTATCTTCTACTAATAAAATCTGCGCACCTTGCATAAAGCTATTATCGTCATCGCTTTTTCGGGGTGAGTAATTCTTTGGAAATATGCTAAATGGGGTTAACATGGTTATGGCTTTATGAGACTGTTTTGCCTCAAACACTTTAGCGAGTATATCAAGAAGCTGTGATTCACGTACCGGTTTAGTCAGATAGGCATCGCAGCCGCTGCTTGCAAAAATCTGTGAATATCCTTTTTCAGCCAGCGAAGTAACCATGATGATAGCCAGGTCGGGATATAAGGATTTTATATTCTGTGTATATATTTCACTGGTTTTCTCGGACATGAAATAATCCGTTATTAATAAATCAAACGGTTTTTTCTTCTTTTTTGCCGCTTCCATTATTGCAAATGCACTGTGAATATCATTCACTTTTTCTGATACTACCCCTACACTGGCAAGATACTCCACGATAATGTCCTGGCTGGGTTTAATATCATCCAGAATAAGCGCTCTTTTGTTAGTGAGGACTTTATGATCAAGAGTAGATTGATCGGCATGAAATTCCGTATCAAGTTTCACCACTATAGTAGCGGAAAATGTTGAGCCCTCACCTTTTTCACTCTGCACGGTTATATCGCCCTGCATCAGCTGGGCAAGCTGCTTGCATATGGTAAGCCCGAGTCCGGTACCACCAAATTTGCGTGTGGTCGAAACATCGGCTTGAGAAAATTTATCAAAAATAACCTGGAGCTTGTCGCTGGGTATGCCAACCCCTGTATCTTTTACGGATATTTTTATTTTTGCATGCCCCACTGGTGCTGGTTCGTTGAGCAATTCGGCAACAACCAGAATATATCCCTCTTTTGTAAACTTTATTGCATTATTTAAGAGATTGGAAATAATCTGCTTCACTCTTATAACATCGCCGATCACATGGCGAGGTGTGCCAGCAACAAAATGCACAAGCAATTCCAGAGGCTGTTCCATTTTTCTGGTTCTTGGTGCAAATAAATCCGCCGTATCTTCAATTGCTGCCTGTAAATCAAACGGAATAGGATCAAGGCTTAAATTTCCTGACTCTATTTTTGAAAAATCCAATATATCGTTGATTATTTCCATTAGATCTTCGGAAGACTTTAGCACGGTACGGATATAATTTTCCTGCTGTGAGGTTAAATCCGTTTCCAGCAATAATTCTGTCAAACCTAAGAGGCTATTGAGCGGGGTGCGGATTTCATGACTAACATTGGCAAGAAAATCACCTTTAGCTCTGTTCGCCGCCTCAGCATCTTCTTTTGCTTTATGTAAATCATGGCTACGTGCCTTAAGTTGATTACTGGTATAAACAAGTTCTATGGTTCGATCGCGGACTATTTGCTCGGTACGGGTTTTCTGCCCTATCAAATGAAACAGAAACATCCCGGCCATACCACTCAACGCAAGACAGGCAAGCATTACAACCCACGGCACAAAGGTATTTACCCTTGAAATGTATTTACTGGTCGGCACAAAAACGATTTCCCATTGACGCGACAATACTCTGATTGTCTCACTGTAAGAAAATGCCGCAGTTTTCTTGATAACTACCGAAGTCGGGCTGTCCTTATACAAGGTCGTATTTTTTATAAAATCATTCGCCCTGCCATAGAGCATTTTCTCCTGGCCCTCAGTAATATCAAAAATATATCCTTCTGCTTTATCGCCTCCCACCTGATTGCGCACGGTTTCAAACAAAATGCGTGGATCTAGAAGCGCTACAATTCCCTCTTTTGCCTGCCCATTACGGACAATCGGGAACACAATTGCCACCTTGGTACTTTTAGTCGGATCATTTGGAAATGAGAGCGGCTCTGTCAGAATGGTTTGGTATGAACCGAAACTGTCAGCAATCGTTTTCTGAAGTACGGGATTCGCTATTATATCGGACTGAACACCTTTGCTTTCAACAAAATCACGAACCGTTAATTTTCCCGATTTACGATTTTCATATTCAATCCAGTAGATACCTTCAAAAACATCTCTGCTTACGATGGAGCGCGCCACCCGGTGGAATGTTTTTCCATTGGAGGGATCATTGATGGCAAGGAAACTGGATAATTGCTCAATTTCGGTTGCATTCAAAGACAACCAATCCTCAAACATATTCACGTGTAATTGCGAGTCGCTGTAAAATTCCCTTTCCAATTGCCTCATGTTGAGATTAAGCATCAGCATGAACGCAATAATGGATGCTATAAAACCCGCAGCAAGAGTGATGGTCGGGATTTTATAGTAATGTAATATCTCTGATGTTCTATTCCCCGGCCTTACGGAAAATAATTTATCGAACGCATTTATCAGAATATTACGCATAAACCGCCTTACAAATTCTTGTTATTCTTCTCATGCTCTTCTAACATTTTCATGTGATCAAACGCTGCGATTATTTTGGGAACGACAGGAATAATAAGTATGGCGGTGGCCAAGGAAACCGCTGCGGTAATGGCTTTCACTACGGCTTCTGCCCAGTATATACCCACCCACAGCGTCCAGACTTCAAAAATATGAGTGGTACCACACATAAAAATAAATAAAGAGAACATAAATATAACCCACTTATACGGGATATCTTTGCGTGTACGCATAACGTAAAGCAATGTTACCGGTATCGAATAATAGGAAATGACAATGGTGACATCAGAAATCACCTGTAACCATAAAAGTTGCGGCTGCCACAAAATACAATAGCCGTGCGGCATATAATTTTCAGAAGATAATAATTCCCATAGTGATTTCATGATTATCCCTAACTTAATTTACTATGATAATGACGCTCGCGGCAGGTACAGACAGAATAATATTTTTGTAATGTTTAGCGAAGAGATTTCTTTGTTTAGGATATAAAAATTATACCTATTTTTAATAAAATTTTACGGACAATGTATATATTGATAAAATAACCGCCCTTAAGCAACTCAATAATAATTATATTCAACGTAAGAGGCGCCCATTGCATATAAACCTATAACCATATGAATTTTTTATATGCTCTATTATATACTGTTGGAAATATTTCTATGTCCGTGATAAAATGATCGTAAATCGGGCTTTGTATTCTGCGTTAGCATAATAGGAAAAGGCGATGAATTCCGGCAAATCGACAGAAAGTACCGAACTCGCTTCCGGGTGGGACTCCCGCTCCTCCCTTGTGACTGAGCTGGAAAAAGCCAAAGAAGAATTGGAACTGGTAAGTTATGTAACTTCACACGATTTGCAAGTTCCTTTACGCAGCATCATGTATGCGTGCAATGAACTCGAAGAATCCAAACTTCTGGCACAAAATCCCGAGGCAAAAGCAAACCTTGAAAAAATCAACCGTGAAGCGAATCGTTTAAAAACCCTCATGCAGGGTGTGCTCGATTACATGCGGCTTGAAACATTCGGCCCGGCGCATTCGTTAATCGACATGAACGAAATTATTACCACGGCGCTTACCATTCTTGATGAAAGAATTATCGTAACCGGCGCAAAAATAAATCATGGCGAGCTTCCCCAAATATATGGCCACCGCGGGCGCCTGACACGATTATTTGTGAATCTGCTCGATAATGCCCTCAAATTTCACGGGCCAGATCCGTATGTCATTAATATATCGGTTATGCGAAACGGGGGGATGTTCGAATTCACCATTGAGGATAACGGTATCGGAATAGATGAAGAATATCATGATATCATCTTTGTTCTATTCCAACGTCTGCACCCTGCAGGTGAATATCCCGGACATGGAATTGGGCTAGCGCTCAGCCGCAAAATCGTTGAATCACACGGCGGAAAATTATGGGTCGAATCCAAACCCGGCGGCAGCCGCTTCAAGTTTACTCTTCCGGTTCTAAAAAACAAGTAACGCAAAACAAAAAACTATAAGGAGCCTCATATGTTGCCAGTCAAGAAAACTAAAAAGCTAGTCGAACCCATCGACATTACTGTTTTGCTGATAGAAGATTCACTAGAAGATGGTGTTATTATCACCAAAGCATTCTTTGAGAGTGAAACCTTTTATGATTTTAAAATCATTCGCAAATATACACTGGAAGGCGGCCTTAATTTTCTTAAAAGCGCAAAAGTAGATATTGTGCTGCTCGATTTAGGTCTGCCGGATGCACGCGAGCTCAAATCGGTTGATGAAATCCATAAGCAATACCCGGAATTGCCAATTGTCATCATCAGTGGCTATTCCGATGTCGATATGATTCACACCGCGCTTAAAAGCGGCGCGCAGGAATTTTTGATTAAAGGTGAATCCAACGCACAGGTAATACGCCAAAGCATGTACCAGGCCATTGCCCGCAAAAAAATCGAACTGGCCTATCAGCGCGGTGAGAAAATCTGATTTGTCATACCAGCGAAAGCTGGTATCCATCTTATTCTTGACTGGATGCCTGCTTTTGCAGGCATGACAAATCCAATAAAATCTATAATTCTATTATATATCAATATATAACTGACTATTCCCTTGTTTGCCATATTGGATAAATTGTCACGAAATCTTAACACTAAATTAAGCAGTAATTGTTATACTCAAGGCATAATTACGATGCTTTAGGGACGATTATGGCGCAAAAAGAAATTAGTCAGTTAGCAGCAGACATATATTTTAAGCTAAATAAAGAAGCGGATTCCCTGAGTTATGACAGTGGGATATTAACTTACAATGACGCTGACGCGGAGTTTGTTCAAAGAGCAGAAAATCTTGAAAAAAATATGGCGCAATCCCAAGAGGGGAAGCAGGCATTTGTTATACCGAAGACAACTGCGCCGAAAACGCGTCAATATTCAAAAATTATATCAGACGGCCCACTCATAAAACCGTTTACTGCTCAGGAATGGGAAGTATTCCGTGCACTAGAAGGTAGCGGCGCAATGCCTCCTTTTGACGACTTACCCTCTTTTACACAAAAACGAAACGAGTATACCCAGTCTGCAGCAGACGATAAATTAAAGATACTTGATGCAGCCGAGAATGAAGACAAAAAGGGATTGCGATGGTTTGAATTCGACAACACCGCCAGGCAAACCTATTCCGAAGCAATGATAATATCAGACAGCATTAATAGATTCCTCACTGACATCCTGTATAAACAAAATGAATCTGGTAGTGCTTTCCTAGAACCCGACGCTGTAAAAAAATCGGCTCTAAATAGATATGTGAATGCAATCACGGTAGTAGATAATGAAAATAATACCAAAAGGACAGCGGTCTTTGATATAGATTCTCTTGGTCACATAGATTCCCTTGGAAAACCCAGGATTATAGCCATAACCAACTTTAAGAAGGTTAATGGAGAATATAAAATTGTTGATAGCTATATAGACGACGAGAGAGCCTATGCCTTAGGAGAAAAAGCAGGTGTAGATATAAATCGCATGATACAATATGCAGATAAAATGACAGAAGCTGAAGCGCTTGCGCACGTAGCACCTGAAGCGTTAACTTCCCCTACATCCCCTATCGCAAATGAACCAGTTTACAGAAAATTTGGTGATCAGAATTTTTATAACGAAGAATTATTTAATAGAAAGAAAAGTAATTTTCCTGCCGATTTTCTGACCTCTGAAAGACAGGAGTTTCTGCGCTCAGACACAACGGCACAATACGCCGATACCAATATGGCTGTAAATATTTTTGCCCTCCTGAAAGGAATTGAACTCGCTGGCAATGAAGGGGAGTTTAAGGACCAAGAAGGAAAAATCATTGGTTTATATAAACTCGCAGATAAAAAAGCCAAAGGGTTAACACCGGGAGTATATTTAAATTCCGGTGATGCTTATAACCGCGCTTTAATTGCAAAATCTGCTCAAGCCGAAAAAACCGCCAATAGATTAAAAGATGAAGTTCCTGTCACTTTTTCTGAAACGAAAGACCATGAAGTGTTTGATAATTTTCTAAAGAGTGAACCTAATTTTGGTACCGCCGTCAGCGCTAAAGATAAACTCGGAAATACAAAAACTATTATCCTTAAAAACCTTACAGATGTTCCTCTTATACCGCTTTACTTAAGCGTCATCGATCATGATGGCCAGAGAAAGCATTTCTTCAGCCCTGATATTCCAGAATTGAGAGATTTAATAGCACGTGGCAAAGCGGTAGTTGAGGCTGCTAAAGAAACAGCATGAGCAGAGGTTACTGTAGGAGCACCAGTCGCAGTCAACGAGGCACAAACACATTTACCAATAGAGGTAGAAGGCTTTGGTGGTCTTTCTACGTCAATCTCGCCAACTCCCGAAACAGTAAATATCCCTCGCAAACAATATTCCATTACATCAAAACAACTGGATACATTTGAATTCGCATTCAAGCAAAAGCTTGAAGGGTTGTATAAAGGTGCCTTCGTAGAATTTGAAAAACCTGTGAATCAGGAAAATTATATTTGCGATGTTGTACTCAATGACAACCCCATGCAAATAAAATTAGGAAAGCTGGTGGCAAATGATAGTGGCTTTACCTTTATATCTTCCATTAAAGTAGACACCTCTGCTATTGAAGAAAATGCGCTTAAACATGAATTAAAAACCACTATAATGGATGCTATTAATGTAGCATATTTAGCAGCAATGAATACCGAGCCTGCTGAGAAAAAAACTGAAGAGCCTGAAGCAGAAGAGCCCAAGAAACCAAATCCACCTTCCACCGGCTCTTCACCGCAACAAAAGAAATTTAGCTTATCTGGCAAAGATAAGACCAATCTCGGCATCGGCATAGGGGCTACCTTGCTTGGCATATTAGGCATAGGCGCAAGTGGCAAGGATAAAGACACAGAGGAAAAAAATGCTGGAAAGATTTCTTTCGCGAAAGTATTTTCGTGCAGTGTTGCCATCATCAGCGGCGCTTACGTGCTTGATTTATTGACCGGCAGCCATGTCGTGAGCACAGTGAGAAAATGGGTCGGACGGTAAACTATGCCTGAATACCTAAGAGAAGATCACTTAGTAAAATACAATATACCTCTTCAGAAGGCAGAGATCTTTTATGGCCTGCTAGTTGCCTCGGGGTACATTGATCCTGAAAAGGTTTCACTCAAAAATATCTATAATGATCCTGCAGACAAACTCGAATTTAATCCAGAAGATCTGCGTTTACTTGATTATGCAGAAGAGATATTTGCTTCTTACGAACGTGATTTTGAGCCTCATAAAGGCAGAATTGACTTATATACCCCTCAAGAAGCCGCTGATTTTCAGGCATACCTGTTTAGAAAACTCACAGGAAACGCAGGCAAAAAAGATTCTGATACTGCCATGAACTTACTGGAAATATCCGATCCTGAATGCAAAGACGGCTTGATCATATTATGCGTTCCTGAAAATTTATCGGACGTACAATATGCTGTACATAACATTACAGAGAAGGATAAAAGCGATACTTTCTATTACTACCACAGCGATATTGAAGCATTAGTCAAAGAGAGCGAAGCGTTTGCAGAAAAAACCCTCAAAATTCATTATGACAAACAATCTTCTCCTGAAAATTATTTCAAAATATTCTCTTTGGAAGATGCGGAAACCCTTGTAAGCAAACTCAAAGAAGAATCCATTGAAGAAATAAAAAGTTATAATGCGCCTATCACAAGGACTATAATGCTCGATTATCTTGGCAATGTGATCTGTCAATTTGATAAGTCTCTTACCTTTGATGAAACTACCCAGAAAGATAAAGCGATACTTCATAGTGATGTGTATGTTGAGCGCAAAAAACTTAGTCGTTACAAAATACAATTTGAGGGAAACCTTGCCGAAGAACTGAGCAAACCGTTTATAGACACTGCTATTTTACAAAACGCAAATGTCTCTCGTTTAAATAACGAAGACAGAAAAAGATTCTTGAACTGATTTGATAAAAAACTACAAAAAACCGCTCAATTGTAATAATTCCTTAACAATTTTGTGGTATTATAGCTTTACGGTAAATGAAGAGTGAATAGGTTATGGCATTGAAATTAGGTAATATTACTCAGATTCTAGAAATGGTGGGCTTGAAGGATCAAGTTCCAACAATCAATGATTTTGCCAAACAAAATAAAATTTACGCTGGCGATGCCGCCGTCCAGATGAAGCTTATTTCGCAAGAAAAGATGGATGCTGCCGTGCTCGCTCAGGGTATTGCCAAGGCAGAGGCGGCTTTCTCTGATGTTGACACTATCATCGCTTCTGGAACGCAGGAACATCCTTCCTATCTCAAGGCAAATTTTGGTAATAATGAGACAGCCACGAATAAATCTGCTCCGAACCCTCCTGTTGTTACAGCAGTTTCTGCCGTTGCAAACATGGCGCAGAATATGGTTATGCTTGCTAATAAAAATCCTGAAATTGCAAAAGACATAAAGCCATCCGTCGAAGCCGCAAAGGTTCTGGTAGACGCTTTAAGCGCAGGCAAAGGTATAAGCCAGGAACAGGCACAGAGTTTAACCGAAGCGGTGACATCGGGTTTAAAATATGCCGCCGACACAGTTGGCACCACTGATGACAAAGCCAAAGTTGACGCATTCATTGCAGAGCGCGCAAAAGAAATTCAGACGGGTGTTGCAGTGAGTCTTGCACAGCAACAGCAGTCTTCGCCATCCACTTCGACTAGCGTGGTGGCACCGCAAACTCCGGCTCCAGAAAAAAGTAATGGTTTTGTCAAAGCTTTGAAAGTGACTGGGGTCATTTTGGGTATTGCAGCAAGCGCCATACTAATTGACCGATTCGCCCTCCACAAAAAATTCGACAAAATGGCTGGCAGCCCTATTGATAAAATCTTCCACAAAACCGGCCTGAGCCGCTGAGTTTGCTGTATGGCCGACTCTAACATCATAAAAATAGCTATAAATAATTCACTGCTTGTTAGCGCTTTTTTTATGCTTATTAAAGAGCAAAATAAAAACTCGGGGAATCCATTTCAAAATACTTACGAAAACGGGATTCTCACGTTAGTAGAAGAACAAATACCTATTTATAATAAAGCATACGGGATGTTAGAACTTATAAATTATGGTCGAAAGCTCAACTTTACTGATAATTCCCAATTAGATTTATACATTAAACTGTTAGATACGAAATTATCTGTGAAATATAAGAAAGATATTTTGGAAAGTGGTTATGAAATTATTTCAGATACAAATGAAAGAATATTAGGAATCCGTTCACAAAATATATTCTGTTATGACTATTTGCATCCAGAATTTTCATCTCTTGTTGATGAAAGCTTACTTTTATATAATAAGTTAAATCCCATTATCCTTGGCACTGAACCCGAGGTTAAATATAGCGATAATCTATCCACTGTTGAAGCTTATTCGGTTATTGACTCCTTAAAACAATGTGATTCTGCACTTAGCCTTATTATTCATGAGGTTGATAATCGTAAATTAGTATTTATTGCAAATAGCAAAAATGAAATAATCTTCCTTTTTAATGAAGACACAAAATCTAATAAATTAGTTGGTAGTAGCTTTATCGATTTAGACAAAATTCCTCTTTCAGCTAAGTTTGACCGAAAAATATGTCATACACTTGGCATAAAAGATAAATTTTCCTTTATTGATTTAGCCACAGGAAGACAGATAGAAAAAGGTCAAAGAAATTTTAATTCTTTAAACTAACCCGTCACCCTGCTCTCCTCTCCTTCCGTTTCTTTCTTAAACTCGCGCATTTTTGCTAACGCATTACCGAGCGCTTCAAACGCATGACGCACGTAGATGGTGATACTGTTCACCGCCAGCCCCATACTCCTTCCCGCCTCTATCGCCGCAATTTCGTTGAAACATATTTTGCTGATAAGCCCACGATCACGTTCACTTAAAAAACCCATGGTTTTATAAAATTTATCCTCGGCACTCATACGACTGATATTGATATGATCAAAGTTTGGCATAAGTCTCCCAATGCGTGGTTCAAACGAAGCAGAGCGAATGAATGGCCGATTGGCAATGGTCCAGTAGGTGATTATCTGCATACCGTAAAGATGTTGCATCTCATCAATGATGCCGTTCTTTAAAAGCTTATCTATGCGCAGCGGATCATCGGCCAGTCCTATATTATTACGGATGCTTATATGGCCCTTTTTCATTCTCTCGTGCGTAGGCAGATTTGGGAGTTTATCAGTGGCACCCAGTAACATGTTCTTTGGTTTGCGCTTTCTGGCCATTTACCCTCCTAATATTATGCTGAAATAACTGGAAAATTATTATACGGGAATAATCCCATTTCTGTCAATGGGAATCTTCCCTCGTGACATATTTATAGTAATGGCGGAAAATTCCCCCATGGAAATAACAAGAGAAAATCTTCTGCACTTAATACGTTCAGAGCTTGATAAACGGGACTTAAGCATCGCTTCTTTGGAGAAGCAATCGGGTGTGCCTAAGGATACGGTGCGCGATTTTTTGCGTGGCAAGACTCAAATCTTACGTGCTGATAAAATGCAAAAAGTCATGCAGATTTTGCAGCCTGAAAGTAAGATCTTTATCAGTGGCTATGTCGGCGAAGAATCCGAGATTTTTTTAAGTGATTCCGATAACAAAGAAGAAGTCGAATGCCCGCCTGGTTTTGAGCCAGGAGATCTCAGCGCCGTGCGCATTGAGGGCGATTCTATGGTGCCGGTATTCCACAATGGCTGGGTGATATATTATAGCCGTAGCGCAAGCGCGAAATTGCAATCTGGTTCCGGCTTACAGGTGCCTTATAATAAAACTTCCGGTGGCGACAAATTTGCTGAATTTGTTGGCAAGCCCTGCGTGATCAAACTCACCGATGGCCGCCTGATGTTGCGCACATTAAAAACGGGTTCAAAAGCTGAACTTTATAATCTTATCAGCTATAACTCCCCTGATATTAAAGACGCTAAGATTGAATGGGTAGCTAGAATAATTTTTATAAAGACTTAAAACGGCCCCTTAAATTCGTCGAGTTCTTTGATTTCGTGTTCTAGCGGTAAATCAATTTTACCTTTAGCATTAATTAATCTGAACGCGCGTTCGGCAATAGTTTTTCCATTAGGATAAAAAAGATTTTCAAGCGGCTTGGTAGTTGGGCATGGAGTATCAGCAAAGCCCATACGCGCCATGGCGATTGGTTTTCCATTTACACCTTCCGGCAACGCTTCCATAATTTGTGTCAGTATTTCACCCGCTGCACCGCACATGAGCCAGCCATTATCCACCACTAGCACACGTCCGGTTTTCTTCACTGATGCAATGATTAAATCAATATCGAGCGGACGCAGCGAAATCGGATCAATAATTTCGGCGTCAATTCCAGCTTTCTCCAGATAATGACTCGCGCGCATCGCCTCAAGCACCATATGCGAAATACCAATGATGGTAATATCTTTTCCTTCGCGCATCACGCGACCTTTGCCAAGCGGCGTAATGTAAGATTCTTCGGATACATACGATTGCATATTGCACATGAGGCGGTGTTCCATAAAAATCACCGGATTGTCGTCGCGAATAGCCGCAATCATGCAGCCTTTTGCATCATGCGCATTGGAAGGCGCCACTACTTTTAAACCCGGAACATGCATGAACATGGAATGTAGCGCCTGGCTGTGTTGCGCCCCCTGCCCCCAACTGCGGCCAATCAGCGTGCGCACCACCAACGGAACTTTTACTTGTGCGTTATACATGTAATGCGCTTTGGCGGCGATATTGACGAGTTGGTTCATCGCAAGCATCATAAAATCCATGCGGATGTGCACATGCACCGGTCGATAGCCTGCCATAGCCGCACCAATGGCAATACCTGTCATTGCATCTTCGGAAAGCGGCGTACCAAAGCAACGCTCCGGGCCAAATCTTTTGAGCAAACCCGCAGTAGATCCTTGAATCGCTTTATGATCATCCACATCTAAGCCAAACACAAACACGCGCTCATCACGCTCCATTTCCTGCGCGCACGCTTCGGCAATTGCATCAACATAGCGAATGAGACGATTATGAGGCATATACATTTACGTTTAATTGCGAGTCTTCCGGATAAGGCGATTTTTCGGCAAATGCGATTGCGGCTTGTAATTCCGCTTCCACTTTTTTCTGAATCGTTGCTGCATCTGCACCGAGCAACTTCTCTAATCTTGCAATTTGATCATTGGCTTTCCATTTTTCATATTCTGCTACATCGCGGTAGCCCGCATTATGGTCATCGGTTGGGCCAACATGCTCGAGCCAGCGGTACGTGGCGCATTCAATAAATACCGGGCCATTACCTTTTCGGACAACATCGCATGCTGCCAAAACCGTATCGCGCACACCAAATACATCGCCGTCTGGCACATAATGCGTTGGGATTTTATATATTGCAGCGCGATCACGGGCGAGCAATTCACTCGGCCAGCGCTGTTCAAGTTTCGAGTGAATGGCAAGGCGATTATTTTCACAGATAAATATAATTGGCAGTTTATGAAGTACTGCAAAATGCAGAGTTTCACTAACCACTCCTTCTTCCGTTGCGCCATCACCAAACACTGCCACAACTACACGCTGCTTACCGGTTTTCTTTGCATCGCGTTTCATCGCGAGCGCATAACCCGCCGCAACTGGAACCGTTGTTCCCACTACCGCCGATGCACCCATGATTCCATGAGGCATATCTATTAAATGCATGGAGCCAGCTTTACCTGCCGCACAGCCACCTGCCTTGCCATAAAGCTCGGCCATCATCTGGTTTAAATCACCACCTTTGGCAATATAAGTGGCATGACAACGATAGGTATTAGAGACAATATCGTCTGCCGCAAGCGCATCACAAATTCCTGCCGCAATGGATTCCTGCCCTATGGAAAGATGCACGGGGCTTTTTATAGCATCCGTATGATAAACCTTACAAATATGCTCTTCTGCGCGCCGAATCAGCAGCATGGAATGATATAGCCGAGCGATAATATTTTTATCTTTTGTCATACTGTTTGAAAATTAACACAAAATTAACAATTTTTAGATAGACTGAGACCGTATCAATATTTGCTTAAGGAGTTTGTATGGACGGAAACGACAGTAATAGGCAAGAGGTTTTTGAGAAAATCGCCTCAATTCTGCGACTAAACGGCGCTGAAATCAATGAAAATGTCATGAAACTGATGGAGCCACTGCTGAGTGGCAGTGTCAGTTACGAAGCACACTCCGCAATGCTCGAAGAAATGATCGCGGGGCTTGACCATGAGTGAGTCCCAGCATAAACCCAACGAACAACGCCGTGATTTGATGACTGCACTTGCAATAACCCGCGGCATGAAATTATTGTCTTCATCTAAAAAGACTGCAGAAGAACTTTCACATCATGCCTCCACACGCATGACCTATTTAGAGAATCTATTTTTTGATACCCACAGGACATTATTCCAGGATTGGAAAGAACAAGGATTACATCTACCTGGGTCTCCTCCGGATGCAGGAAAAAGAGCGGAATTGCGCAATGCCATAAATAGCCTCGTACTGGGCGAAGAAGAACCATACAAGCTCAAACTCTTAGGCAGAATTTTTAATTCAATAAAGAATGCCTTTGAACCATTAATCAAAATAGAGAATTTTAAAAATCACGATACCGCCTTATTTGATCATAATGGCTTTGCATTTGCCAAGACAGATTTAGTGACCAGAATCAGTCGAAAGGATTTGGCCACCCGACTTGCTAAATTTTATAAAAAAGTCATGGATATAAAGCCTTTTGAGTATGGTAATAAACTGACGTTGGATTTTTTTATGACAGCTTTAAGCAATATCCCTGCTTTCAAGGCTGTATACGGAGAAATCGACTTCAGGAGGATATCGCAAGAAGACGCAAAAATTCTTCATAACCCTCGAAGCAGTGTAGAGGAAATACGTAAGGCCTTTAAAAATGCGCTCGACGTTACTCGTGATAAAAAACTCGACAACCAGTTTGACGGATTCAGGGCGTTCCCTGAGAGCAAAACCGAAATTGATGGCATACCTTTCCTTTGTTATGATTTACGAAAAGACGGCAAGAAAATCAGATGCCTTGTGACCGCAAATGGCGGATTGGTGGAGCTGGATAAAGAGCTTCAGGAGAAGCTCAGTGAAGGCATAAAATCAAATAAGATTCTGGCGGACTTTATATCTATTCCTAAAAATCAAATTATTGGACAACTCCCTGGAACAGAAAATCTAAAAGAAAAGAAAGTAATCGACGGTAATAAAATTGGTGAAGACGGTGCAGCACCGCTTGTGTGCCTTGATACTAATATATTAACCGGGTTACGCACTCCGAGTCACAATCAATTAATGGAATTGATTAAGGAAGAAAAAGGCAAAGATGCTCAAGTGTTTGACCTTGCCAAAATTGCCGGTTTAAAAGAAAAACTGCTCGAAAATATAGACAAAAAACCCATTGAAAAAGAAGCTAAGGATAGGTTAAGCAGAACCGTAGAAATAGCTTATGAAAAAATCAGTCTTGTTAATAAGCAGATGGAAGAGTGTAAAGAGAATATCTTTGCAAAAGCCAATGCCAAATCCGTTATAGGCAAGAAACCCAAATTATTTAGATGCATGGGCGGCGCGGGCGCAGGCAAAAGTGATGTGGAAAAGATTGCCGCCACGCAATGCGGAGCAGATGGTTTTGTAACCACTTCTCTGGATGATTTCCGCGAATTCAGTGATCTCTATCATGTACTGAGAGCTGCAAATCATCATCGCGACGATTATACGTTAGTTGAACCTTTCGGTAATACTTTGCGTAAATGGGTAGCGGATGAGGCAAAAAGCAAGAATATCAATCTGCTCTATGATGGCACAAGTATACCTTATATTGGTGCAAGCAATTCCGGGATTGTAAAAAGCTTTAAGGAATCTGGATACGAAACCAGTATGACGGCAGTAGATGCTTTTCTGGTAAAACCTGAAGGCAGACCAGAATTAACAAGGGCAACTGCGATTGAAGGCGTAAATGATCGCTTTGATTCGAAGAACCGTACATTACCCTGGGTGGTGACTACCGGCAAACATATAGAAATGCCGCAATCATTTTTAGATGCTATACAGGATAATAATCTCGATAAAATATCACTTTTTGCCAACGATGGTGCTAAAGGAGAAAGTTATGTTGTAGCAGAGAGTTTTGATGTAACGGATTCTGAATTAAAAGATCTTCAGCAAAGTAAGAATGACACCACTCTGGCAAAAACACTCAGAACCTATATGGACAAAGATGAATCCGTTCTGAAAAGTGTTGCCAATGGAGAAAATACAATTGACTCCCTGATAAAAAAGAATCCCAGATTTAATGAAGAGAATGTTGGTTACATGGTGTATAAGAGCGCAGGCAAGAATCGTGTGCTGGCAATTTACAATACACAACGCCTTACCGACTTGATGAATAAGGGGCAATTAAACCCTAATGCATCCGGTCCTGAGGGGCTTACTCATAAAAAAGAAAATCTTTCCTTCGTCGTACAATCCGGAAATAAGGATGCGTGGCAAGTGAAGGTAGGTGATTCTCCGAGGGAATCTTTAGCACGACATTAAACCCACCCGCTCAAAGCTTCTTTTGCACGTGTCGTCATACGTTCGGCGCGGATGTCTTTACGTATTTTGCCTTCTAGTGGTGGAAACAATCCAAAGTTCACATTCATCGGTTGGAAGTGTTTACTCTCCGCACCTCCCGTAATGTGACCCAGTATCGCCCCAAGTGCAGTGGTCGCAGGTGGTGCCGTGGTTTTTCCTGCCGCGAACCTTCCCGCGAGCAAACCAATCGCCGCGCTTTCTACATAACCTTCCACGCCGGTAATCTGTCCAGCAAAACGAATATGCGGAGCAGCCAGCAAATGCAAATCCGGTGTAAGGAGTTTCGGGCTATTGATAAAGGTATTGCGATGCAGCCCACCAAGTCGCATGAATTCCGCATTCTCCAAACCAGGAATCGTGCGGAATATTTTTTCCTGCGCGCCGTATTTAAGTTTTGTCTGGAAACCGACCATATTATAAAGCGTGCCGAGTTTATTATCCTGACGCAATTGCACCACCGCATATTCCTGTTTGCCAGTGTGCGGATTGGTAAGCCCCACCGGTTTCATCGGCCCAAACGCCAATGTTTCCTTACCACGACCTGCCATAATTTCAATCGGCAAACATCCTTCAAAATACGGCGTAGTTTTTTCCCATTCCTTGAATTCAGTTTTTTCGCCACCAATAAGTGCATCAATAAATCCGTAATACTGCTCCTTACTCATCGGGCAATTGATGTAATCCGCCCCCTCGCCTTTATCATAGCGCGACTGGAACCACGCGATGTTCATGTCGATACTGTCTTTGAGCACAATCGGCGCGATGGCATCGAAGAAGGAAAGATACGCCTCGCCCGTTATCTTCAATATGGAATCAGAAAGCGACTGCGAGGTAAGCGGCCCCGTCGCAATAATCACTTCGCCAAATTCCGCTGGCGGCAGTTCGGTGATTTCCTCACGTGAGAATGTAATGAGCGGATGCGCTTGCAATGCCTCACTCACTCCTTGTGAGAATCCCTCACGATCCACGGCAAGTGCGGAACCTGCTGGCACTTTATGCTTGTCGGCTTCGCGCATGATGAGCGAGCCGCACCTGCGCATTTCATCATGCAACAATCCTACTGCGTTGTTGACTGCATCGTCTGAGCGGAAGGAATTGGAGCAAACAAGTTCTGCGCATTTGTCCGTGTGATGCGCTTCGGTTTTTTTGACGGGGCGCATTTCATGGATAATGACGTTGCAGCCTAGCTCCGCCGCCTGCCACGCCGCTTCGCTGCCTGCAAGCCCCGCGCCTATGATATGGATTGGTTTCATGGGGAAGGATGTATACCGGGAAGAAAGGAGTAGCAAGTAGTACTATCATTCATTGACGCACTCGGGCTTGACCCGAGTGTCCGGTATGGGATCCTCGTGTCATGCACGAGGAAATCAAAATACTAAAACCTCACCCACAAGAAACAACAACCCCACAACTATAAGAAGAGAAAGCGGCGCTTTATAGGTGAATTCCCAGCCGATGTAGCCCGACTCAGGATCCTCAAGAGGAACGTTACTATGTGGGGAATTCTGGGCGCCAGACATATAAAATCACCGGAAGTTTGCACAACCAGTGATATTATATATTTTTAATTTATTCAACTAAAAGATGTATACAGCTAATTTGAGCGCCAACCTGCGTTGACGCGCAAATCTTATCTCGTCCAGGCTGCTTTGGTGAAGCCTTTAGATATTTGTTCGGTCCACGAACCCTGTGGAGCAACTTTTGCACCTTTGGTAGCGCCTACTACTAAGGCTGCGCCGCCAATTACCAAAAGCGCAGTGCTAATGACTTTACCAAACGTCCATTTGCTTTTGGTTTGGCCAGTCTCGGGATCCTGCTTTGATTCACCTGAAGCCGCATTGATAACACCACCGATGACCGCAGCAGCACCAAGAACACCCATGGTTATGTTTGAATTACCTTTTTTGCCGCCTTTACCTTTTTCACCAGTTGTAGGGTCGATGCCTGCAATGGTTTCAAGCGTGGTAACATTTACCATGTTACCTAACGCACCCAAATTCTTGCTGGCAGTAGCCTCAACTTTTTTATAATTCTCTTTGAAAGTTGAATCCGTATTATATTCCTCGTTAAGCACACGATTCAAAGTGTTTTTGAAACCTTCAAGGCGGCCTTTTTCATCATCTTTATCACCATCCTTGAACTCTTTTAGCCCTGCTTCATAATCTTCTTTTATTTTTGTGTATTGCTTCGCCAGAGCTTCTGTTTCATCTTTGGTTACAGCCTCATTTGCTTTTGAATCTTTTTCATTTGCGGCTTTTTTATCAGCAAGCCTTTTTTCTTCAGCAACTGCAGCTTTTACTTTTGTTGCAATCTCACCTGCCACAGTATCCATTTTCTCTTCATGTTTAATACCTTTGAGGGTCTTAATCATGGTTTCCATGATAGTTTTGTTTTTTTCAGCCAATTCTATTGTATTATTGGAGCCTGCAATGTCTCCTTTTTCTTTTAAAGCCACACCTTGAGCCTCAAGCGCTTGTTCTACCTGTTCCAAAAGCTGTGGGTTACCTGTATTTTCAGCAAGAATTTCCAATTCATCTGCCAACTTTTTATTCTGTGCACTGGCGATATCCCTCGCAGCAAATGCTATAAATGAAGCAGGAGTTCCGACGCGACCACGCATTTTAATGGTCTTATCCCATTCTTCGCCATGCGCTTTATATTCATCATAAATTTTATTGATGATATCCTGAGCATCATCTTCCGTAATGCTGTATTTGGCGGCGTTGCCCGTGAGGCCTTTGGTAAGACCATCTTTAAAGAAAGCCATAGTATCCGTTACGGCATTTTTTAAGTCATCACCCGCGAGACCTTCCGTCTTCAACCTGTCGGTGAGACGAATCTCGGCAACTGACATCAGTTTTTCAACTGAAACCGGTGTGAATTTTTCTTCTGTTGCATCAGCCATAACATATCCCCTTTTTAATTTTTCGGCTTTTAAGTTTTGTAACTAAATTTCGTAACTCATGTATTGTTATAACATATTATTAGCAGAAAAGTGTTACAATTAGGTTAATTTTACATGACATATTTATGACAATTTGAGGTATCCGCCGGGAGGTGAATTATCTAATATGCTGAAATATATGGATTCTAATCACCGGGGCACACTGCCCCCAATTTTGCTCCGCAAAATTTTCCCTATGAGGTTGTCGTTCCTACTACTCACTCACCCGTAAGCTTGCCAGCACATCGCCAATCTGTTGGAAAGCAGCAGCAAGCCCCGCATTGGTTGGAGCAAGAAAACAATCGGCGCCAGTGCCGCTACAAGCAATGCTTGGTGTACTCGAGCAATATTGCAGTAGGCTTGTATCCACATCACTCGAAGAACCAAACCCTATAGTATAGATAACTATACCCTGACTTTTCATTGCATCGCACACCGCTTTGGTCAGATTATCAAGTTTCGCAACCGTATTAGGGTATGAAGTTGAATTCTGCAATTCGTAGGCAGTATCACTCTGGTTAGAACCCACCGTATTCATACCGTCCGTCATTAGCACCACCACCTTCTGCATTTGCGCCGTACCGTAAGGCAAAGGCAATTCTACCGTCACCGCAGGATTAGTATTAGGATAAGTAAATGTCGGCGTTGCTCCCCATAACCCTAACCAGTTAGGCGACAACATGCGCCAGCCCCAGGCGAATCCCATCTGGATTTCGGTGTTGCCGTTTGGCGTCATTCTTTGGATAGCAGATACTACTGTGCTTTTTAATGTTGTCATCGGTTGCACATATGCCGCCGGACAATAAGAGGCGGAGCTGCTGGTCAATCCTTTAAAATAAGTGATGGAACTATTCGCAGTCGATGGCGGGTCGTCTGATATATCGAGCGTAATCGCCACATCGCCGCTTGGCATTGTAAAACCGGCATCGGTCGTGCTGGTAGTTTTATAATCACGCGAACTCACACAGCCCCCCATACTGTTTTTGTTGCCTGACGTGACGTTATTTACAAAGCCGGAACCAGGCGCCGAATTGACATTTAAATTCACCATGTCGGAAAAAGGAACCACACCCACAAACAAATCAGTAAGTGAATTATTGCCGGCACCATAGAGGATATCAAGCAGACCTGTCGTCACCAGCCCCTCATTTTCGCAGGTTGTGCCGCCGCCAAAGGATGCATCCCCTGCAAGCGCACATTTTACAGCATCAATTTTTGAGGCACTACTGTCGCTGGAATTTACCGGATTGGCCATTGAACCGGTATTATCAAGCACGAGTGCAAGCTCTAAGCCTGATGTTGCACGCGTTATCTGTGAAGTAGCTGCTACATTGACACTATTCATGCCCACCACTTTCATGAATGTGGTGGATTGCGTGGCGGTGGCAGAAAGATTAATAGTACTGATACTCGAACCGCTGCAGGAAACCGTATTACCATTTATATCACCACATGTTGTAGTAAGCGTCACGCCATTAGTTCCCAAATAGTTTGAAGGAAAGTTGGCATTGAAATACCTCGTTACCTGCGCTGAGACACTGGAAGTATTTGCAGTAGCTCCCGCTGCAAGCCCTGCGGCATCCAGTGCAGAAGATATTTTATTCTGCAATGTCTGTGCTCTCGCCATGTCCACCGCAGTGCCGGTTGCAATAATCAGCAAAAGCGCAGCAACACCGACCAGTGCCAGAACGCTCCCCTGCTCGTCTTTACCAAATCTCTTTATTTCGCTGCATAATTTATTGAACATAACTTTCTCCAATTCCCTTATTAACAATGGGAAGAAAAGCCGGTGATAGCACCAAGGCGCGGCACGAAAATGGAAGTCCTGTATACCTGGAACGAGCTTATTATCGTATTATTGGCTATAATCGGTGTGAAATTATAAAACACTTCTCCGATGACAATCTCCTCACCCGAATTAAGCGCAAAACTATTGGGTATCGTTGCAGTTCCACCAATAGTGCTGCCAACATTGCTGGTTGCTGAAAGCGTACCACCACCGCAATATTGCCAGTTCAACACTGGGCTATTACTGCCGCTTTTGGTAACGTCTGAGACGATGACATAGATATTAGGATCATTTACGCCCTGACTATAAGGGCTCATCATATCGGTCACAGCGCTCATAAGCTGGGACATTTGCGAAGTGGTAAGCGGGCTGGAATTAGGATTGGACTGGGTAGGTATATCGGCGACAGTGCTGGCTATTCTTTCGACCTTCTGAATTATCAAAAAACACCGCGATACATCAATAGAGCCAAGCATAAGAATCATGAGCACTGTAAGCGACAATGCGAACTCCACAGAAGCCACACCGCTTTGGCAACGCATAAACAGGCTACATTGTTTTGTAATAAACTTCATAAATCTCTGTGCCATAATCACTGTGTATTATAAGGTTCGTTTTTCACCACCGCACTTGCACTCAAGGTTAATATACCGTTTGTACCGATAAAATTTTTCATGATTGGCGTCATAATTGGCCACGGGTAACTCACCGTATAAACCACTATATCTCCGGCACCCCCCAGCCCTGCAGCTCCCATATCCGCATCCCACTGACCGTTACCATTGACATCAGTATAAGGATCACCCACCACGTAATGACCAAGATGATTCACATCGGTATAAGGCTCTGGCTGGCCAATATCGCCAAAGGTGGCGTAAGATTTCGAGCTAATCGTAAGATTCGCAGGGTTCATGAGTCCGCTTACCAGCCCCTGCATAATACAGGTAATATATTGTGACTGCGTTTGCGTAGGCGACGCACAGTAGCCGCTATTGGCGGTATTGTTGTAACCGGTTTTTGCAAGCCTCGCCGCATTGGCAGTAGCTCCATCAAGCACTGAAGAAGCATACATAATCATACAATATTCAAGAATGCCCATGACAAAAAGCAACAACACCGGGAGTATCAGTGCGTATTCTACTGTTGTCGAGCCTTCCGAGCGCCTGAATATATTGCCAAACCAGCGTTTGCGCATAATGTTATGAGAACCACTCAAATGATTTGTTACCGGTTTTGATTATATAGTAAAAATTACCCTCCTTAAACAGAAAAATTCTTTTCTATTTAAATAGGTTGATATGAAAATTATGTATAAAATTATCGGTAGTTTTTAGGGAAATTCTATTTATCGACAATCATCGTACCGACGCCATGCTCGGTGAAGGTCTCAATCAGCATCACATGTTCCACGCGCCCGTCTAATATATGCGCAGCCTTGCAGCCATTTTCTACCGCATGGGTACAGGTTTCGATTTTAGGAATCATACCACCCGTGATAACGCCGGTTTTAATCAGTTTATGGGCTTCTTTGGGTGTAATTTGGCTTATCAGGTTTTTGTCTTCATCTAATAACCCGGCAACATCCGTTAACACAATCAGTTTGCACGCATTAATGGCAGCCGCAATAGCGCCCGCAACCGTGTCGGCATTAATATTATAAGTTTCGCCATTGGCCCCTA
The DNA here is from genome assembly GCA_013288335.1 of Alphaproteobacteria bacterium. Classification (GTDB taxonomy): domain Bacteria; phylum Pseudomonadota; class Alphaproteobacteria; order Rickettsiales; family JABCZZ01; genus JABCZZ01. Next base: position 12,506 of record JABDCC010000015.1, on the reverse strand, counting down.
AGCCAATCGGCGCAATTACCGGAATAATATCGGATTCATAAAGCGTATCGAGAATCGTGGGATCAATTTCCTCTGGTTCGCCAACAAAACCCAGATCGAGCACTTTTTCAATATTGGAATCCGGATCTTTCACTTTGCGGGTGATGCGTTTGGCACGAATAAGGTTTGCGTCCTTGCCAGAGAGGCCAATCGCCTTGCCACCCACCGCATTGATTGCAGAAACAATCTGCTTATTGATGGAACCGGAAAGCACCATCTCGACGATTTCAACGGTTGCTGCATCGGTCACGCGCAAGCCATCTACAAATGAGCTTTGTATTTTAAGTCGCTCGAGCATTTTACCAATCTGTGGCCCGCCGCCATGCACGATGATAGGATTGATCCCTACCTGCTTCATCAAAATAATATCGCGTGCAAAAGCCTGCGAGAGAGCTTCTTCACCCATCGCATGGCCACCGTATTTAATGACAAAGGTTTCGCCAGCAAACTGACGCATGTATGGCAACGCCTCAGACAACACCTTGGCAGTTCTAAGCCACGAACCTATGGGTTTATTTTCACTGTTTTTCATAGTGTCTCGGTAATTAAAATTGAAGGCGTATATACATCTTCCAAACCCCGCTGTACAGAGTAAATTGGGCTAATACTCCACCGGCACAGGATCAAGGCTGCGCCAGAGATACCAGGTGGCAACGGTGCGGTATGGCTTCCATTTCTCTGACAGGGTTGTCATTTCAGACAGCGGCATCTTTTTACCGTGATTATAATGTTTTTCAATGGCCCTTTGTACGCCAATATCAGCAACGGGAAATACATCCGGGCGCAGCAGGTGAAAAATCAGGAACATTTCCGCCGACCATTTGCCTATGCCTTTTATAGATACAAGATCCTTAATAACTTCCTGATCGTTTTTTAAATGCCACTCAGGATTAGTCGTCGCAAAAAACTGCGATAATTCTTTCAGGTAAATCACCTTACGAGCAGAAAGCCCGCATGTGCGCAACAAATCAGTATCCGCGTGCAATATATTTTGCGGCAACACTTCACTGACCGCCATCAGCAACCGGTTCCATACTGTCTGTGCTGCTTTTACGGAAATTTGCTGACCAACAATGGCGCGCGCCAACGAAAAGAACGCACTGCCGCGACTGGCAAGCGCCTCACCTTTATATTGTTTGATAATTCGGGCTAATACAGGATCGTTTTTGATGAGAAATTTTTTGGCCTTATCCCAGTAATCGGGAATGTTTGTATTAACTACAGCAACCTCAAGAGTTTTTGTTTTTTTCGGCATCGGTTTTCAAATTTTCCTTTGCACTCACAAAATCTATTATTTGGGCAGATGGTTTTAAACACAACATATCCAGTAACCTGTTTATCTCTTTTCTTGCCGATTCGCCAATATTTATTTTCTTGTTTAACATAAAATTATTCCGATTATGATTGTTGCGGGCTTTCAGCCTTTCGTCTAAACCATCGTTTACCACATAAAAATACAATAAGGAAAACCGGACAATGACAACACGTAGCGAGACTGACAGTTTTGGCCCCATTGACGTGGAAAGCGATAAATACTGGGGAGCGCAGACACAGCGCAGCCTTCAGAATTTTAAAATTGGCGGAGAAACTATGCCGCAGCCTCTTATTCGCGCCTTTGGCATTTTAAAATCAGCCGCTGCTACAGTGAATATGCGCATTGCCGGCCTGGATAAGACAATTGGCGAGGGTATCGTTAAAGCTGCACAAGAGGTGATTGATGGCAAGCTTGATGGGCATTTTCCGCTTGTGGTATGGCAGACTGGCTCGGGCACACAGACCAATATGAACGTAAACGAAGTTATTTCCAATCGCGCGATTGAAATTGCCGGCGGCGTCATCGGTTCTAAAAAACCCGTACATCCTAATGATCATGTCAATATGGGACAGTCATCCAATGATTCCTTTCCAACCGCGATGCATATTGCAGCGGCAAGCGAAATAGTGAACCACCTGATTCCAGCACTTAAACATTTGCGCGCAGCACTTGCTAAAAAGCAGGAAGAGTTCAAAGACATTATAAAAATCGGGCGCACCCATTTGCAAGATGCTACTCCGCTCACTCTCGGCCAGGAATTTTCCGGCTATGTGCAAATGATTGACGATAATATCGTACGCCTCGGTGAAAAAGGTGTGCTTTGTGGGCTCTTGCAACTCGCACAAGGCGGCACAGCAGTCGGCACCGGTCTAAACGCCAAAAAAGGTTTTGCCGAAGATTTTGCTAAAGAAGTGGCAAAGATGACTAAACTTCCCTTCGTCACTGCACCCAATAAATTTGCAGCCCTTGCAACGCATGATGCACTTGTGGATGCTTCGGGAGTGCTTAACACTATTGCGGTATCTCTAATGAAAATCGCCAATGATATCCGCCTGCTCGGCTCTGGTCCGCGTTGCGGATTTGGTGAATTATCGCTGCCGGAAAACGAACCCGGTTCCTCTATTATGCCGGGCAAGGTAAACCCCACCCAATCGGAGGCAATGACGATGGTTGCCGCGCAAGTAATGGGGAATAATGTGACCGTTGCTATTGCCGGTTCCAATGGCCATTTTGAGCTCAATGTGTTCAAACCAGTAATTATATATAACGTATTGCAGTCCATACGATTACTCGCGGACGCATGTGTGAGCTTCACCGATAATTGTGTGGTTGGCATTATTGCAAACACCGATCGCATCACCAAACTGATGAACGAATCTCTGATGCTTGTAACGTCGCTCAACCCGCATATTGGTTACGACAATGCAGCGAAAATAGCCAAAAAAGCGCACAAGGAGCATACTTCACTTAAAGAAGCAGGCATTGCGCTTGGACTTTTGACGTCCGAACAATTTGATTCGTGGGTGAAACCCGAAGAGATGATTGGACCTAAATAGGGCTTATTCTACTTCGAAGCGATAATTTTCTATCACTGTATTGGCGAGAAGCTTTTTGCACATGGTATCTACTGCTGCATTTGCTTTTTTTGAATCTTTCTCGGCGAATTCAACTTCGATATATTTTCCCTGACGCACGTCCTGCACATTATCAAAACCAAGGTGGCCAAGCGCCTGAGCTATGGCTTTTCCTTGTGGGTCAAGCACGCCGTTTTTTAATGTGATATGTATCTTTGCTTTCATAAATTACGCTAAACACTACTTTCTTTTCTTCTTGATTACGGATTTTTTTGCTTTGCTTAAAATCGCTGGCTTCTTCTGAATTTGCGATTTTGTTTTAACTGGAGTATCCGATTCACCTGGCAACACGCCAAGGCGGCGTGCTACTTCGCGGTATGCCTCTTCCACTTTACCCAAGTCGCGGCGGAAGCGGTCTTTATCCATTTTTTCGCCGGTTTTCAAATCCCATAGACGGCAGCAATCCGGACTGATTTCATCAGCAAGAATAATCTGCACGGTATTACCTTCATAATGACGGCCAAACTCGATCTTGAAATCAATAAGCTTAATGCCAACACCCAAAAACAATCCACTTAAGAAATCATTGATGCGCAGTGCCATGGAAGTAATATCTTCCAGCTCATTGGGCTGAGCCCATTGGAAAGCAATCACGATTTCGGGTGCGACAATCGGGTCGCCGAGTTTGTCGCTTTTTAAGCAAAACTCAATAATCGGATAGGGCAATTGCGCACCTTCTTCCACACCAAAACGGGTGGAGAAACTTCCGGCAGCTACATTGCGCACAATCACTTCTAACGGAACGATCTCAACTGTTTTCACCAACTGCTCGCGCATATTAAGAGTGCGGATGAAATGGGTGGGAATACCTATTTCATTGAGTTTAAGCATCAAATATTCGGAAATGCGGTTATTGATTACGCCCTTACCATTGATAACGCCTTTCTTGGCATTATTAAACGCGGTGGCATCATCTTTAAAATGCTGAATAAGCGTTCCAGGTTCTGGCCCCTCAAACAATTGTTTGGCCTTGCCTTCATAAATTGGTATTCTACGGTTCATGGTTCTACTTGTGATTCGTTTGGATGGCATGTAGATATCTTTCATAATATTAGCAACAAATATAGGAAAAAATATGAGTGTGTTTAATGATAAAGAAAAAGCTGCAGAAAACAAGTACGCTCGTGACAAAGAAACAGAATTTTTGATTCAGGCCAAATATCATAAGCTACTCGGCACATGGGCTGCTTCCAAGTTAGGCCTGGAAAACAGCTATGCAGAAGAATATGCAAAAACCTTAGTTGCTACCGGTTTAGGTAAAAAGGATGAAGAAGCCCTATTTAACAAAATAAAACATGACTTTAGCCACAAATCTATTCATCTTAATGATCATGAAATACGTAAATCTATGTTCGAACTTTTACAGAAAGCAAAAGAGCAAAATGCATAGAAAATTACGGGAATAATGACAATTTCTTCAAAATATTCATAATTCTGTAATAATTCTATGATACTCTATGTTGTAATCAGCTAATTTAGCAGGGCATTATTATGAAAAGATTTACCATACCTTGTGATTTTAACGGCCAGAAGTCGCCATTTCATATTTATGTCGGCGAACCTGACCCTTCCAAACACCCGTTGCAGAATCAGGCGCATTGGCTTTCAAGTGAACGTGGTGGAAATATTCCTCCTGAAGTGATGGATAGTTTCCAGAAGCTTCACGATATATCCAAGGAAAATGGGGTTTCTTTTGAAGAGCTCTGTGTCTACGCGCTCGGCACCGCATCCGGCGGTGAAGTAACAACCAGCTAGAAAAAATATGGCCAGAGATAATAGTGAAGGACATCAGTTTGGCGTAGCACCCTTTGAACAGGACCGCGGTGTTGACGATGCATTCGGAAGATATCAAACTTCAATCCTGCCTTTGCCTGAGGATGCAAACCTCCAGTTTCAGGAAGCGCAGGAACGCAACGAAGAAAATGCCATATTGCAGGAAGCACGCGACAGAGATGCTGAGCTTGCATGGAGTCAAAAACCTGATCAGCTAGTCGGTAACGTTACCAAGCCCAAAGAAAATACTCTGGGAGGTTATAAATCAGCACTGCGCCAGGGCGGCGGCGTAAATGGCATTGAATTCTCACCCGATACTTACGGCGCATTTGATGCAGTAATCGTCCAAAAGTGCGGTATTGATGAAGATGGAAAATCCACACATCCGGCTTTCAATAAAGATAATCCCAATTACCAGAGTTATGCGCCGCTGCGCAGGAACCTCGCCATTTTGCGCAATTACCTGCTGGTGCAGTATTTCCCAGACGGTATTTATTTTCCGGTAGGCGATAAGGCCGCTTCTAAAGAAGATGAAGAAAATCTTAAAAAAATACAAAGCATTGCTGAGAAACTTGGTAAAAAATTAGGCGCCGGCACACCAAAAACTTTGCTTGGGCGTTGGTGGCAATCTATAAAACGATTGTTTAGCGGCAAGAGCCTTGCGGCACCTAATACCAGCGTTTTACTGGAAGCGTCTAATGGCCCCGACGTTGGTATAGCGACTCTGTATGATACAATCACAAAAATGCAAGCCAATGATGCAGGAGAGCTGTTTGGCGCTAACCCAAGCAACTGGAATCTTTTGCCACGTGAGCAGACTCCATTCTCCGATGAAGATATGGAACATTACAAAAACTCCAGCCGCATGAACCGAGTAGCGAATGCTTTTGAATATACAACGAGACATTTTAAATCCGTGGATACATTGAGCCAGAAGGACAAAGATATATCGGTTGAACATGCCCGTGAAATTCTTGAAAAGCTTCGCATTAAACTCAGTAACGGCATGAGGGAATTTAACGCGGAAGTGGGAGATGTCAGAGATGAACGCCAGGAAATAGCCCATGATTTATTGCGAGCCACTGAAGCCTTCCGGGGTGAAACTGCTGCCATCGCACGATATAACCCTGAGCTCTTACGTAACAATAAAGCACTTGCAGATGCAGCAGATGTTATTGGAAAAATAGCATACCGTGTCCGCGCAGATGTCGTGAATATGCTCCGCGAAGAAGGTAATATTGAGGCCGCCGATAAAATGGCCGCACGCCTTGCGAAATTTCCGGAAAAATTTAAAAGCAGAGAAGATCAGATACCACTTAATGAGCTTATCAAAATGCTCGATTCCGGTTTAAGCGAAGCGCAGCAAATTGTAAAACGCTCTGGTATAGCAGTTTCCTATGTGCGGGAGCAAAATATGCCCCCTCCTCCGCAGCCTCCGAAAAAACCTGATCCCAAATCACAGGCACTCAGTGCAGTACATGGCGGAAAATATGATAGCATGACTAACGCTAAAACAATGGCTATTAACAATGAAAATTTACGGGATGCCGCAATACAAGCCAATAACCCACCACAGATTGAACCTAAGAACCCAGGTGATCCTAAAAACCCCGGTCTTTATAAGGTTTAAACGCTACAGGCTAGCGTCGTTATAAATCTTCTGGTTAAACGTACCTTCCGATTTATCAATCAGCATCGTAATCACCGAATCGCCGGTGATGTTGACGGTGGTGCGCAGCATATCAAGTATACGGTCAATACCAAGAATCACTGCAATGCCGTCGAGTGGCAAGCCAACAGAAGTAAACACCATACCCATCATGGCAATAGAGCCTCCCGGAATGCCAGCGGCACCAATCGAGCCGAGCGTTGCGGTGAGTACCAGCATGATATATTGCTGAAGTTCTAAATGGATATGATAGGCCTGCGCAAAGAACAAAGCACAAATGCCGAGATAAATCGCAGTGCCATCCATATTGATAGAAGTGCCAAGCGGCAACACAAAAGCGGTCGTGCTCTCAGAAACACCCATTCTTTCATTTACCACACGCATTGCAGTGGGAAGCGTGGCTTTGCTGCTGCTGGTGGAGAACGCCAATGACTGAACGCCAATAATTTTCTTATAAAAGGGAATTGGTGACATGCGGCCAAACACAATAATGAGTACACCAAATAACAGGTACTGAGTGAAGAGCGCACAGGTAACGCACACAGCCAGTACAGCAAGTGCTTTCATCACGTCTAGCCCCTGCGTGCTTACCACCCAAGAGGTAAGCGCGAAAACGCCATAAGGCGCAAAGCACATAATCTTCTGGATCATCGCAAACACAATATGCGCAGCTTCATGACAGAATTCTTTCACTACCTTTACTTTGCCCGCGCCCATGGAATTGATAGTCACCGATATAAATACCGCAAGCACCACGACCTGAAGAATATGGTCGGTTGCCATGGCTTCCAACGCATTGCTTGGGACCATGTCGACAAATAATTTTATAACGATATCTATGGGGTTTACTGGAGTCTGTGGTGCAAGTACAGGTGCAACATTGGATTTAAGCAGCAGCGCCAAATCTACATGTTTTCCGGGTTCAAATAGCGCGCCAAACGCAAAACCTATAAGTACGGCGAATGCCGCAGTAAGCAAATATGCCGCTACAGATTTCATGCCGATACGCTTGAATGCCTCGCCATCGGTCATGCTGGTAATACCAAGCACAAGTGAGAAGAAAATGAGTGGCACTACCACCATTTTGATGAGGTTTATGAATATGGTGCCGACAGGTTTTAAGTAATTGGTCAGGTATTCGCTACCATCGTAATGAAAGGGACCACTGGCATTCATCATCCAGCCAAAGATTACACCGAGAACCAATGCAATCACCACTTTTTGCCAAAGTTTCATAAAAATCCTTCTGATTATAATATCTAGAACGCTTTTGCTTTAGTTCTGCACAAGACAGTCAAGGTGAGCCGCGCGGAACGTACAGTAGAGTACGTGAGCACGGCGAATCCGAAGGATAACGAAGTGCAGGACTAAATGAAAAATGTTCTAGAGGGCTTATACTTAAATATTACTGAAATATAAAGAAAAAAGTAACTATGACTACTTCAATAGACCAGCTTCGCGATAATATTTAAGCGCACCGGGATGCAACGGCACAATGAGCCCCTCGCTTACCATTGTATTTTTATCAAGCGTGGCAAAGACAGGATGCAAAGTTTTAAAGTTATCCAGATTATCAAAAACCGCTTTTACGACCTGATAAACTACGTCATCATCCACATCGCTCGAGGTCACAAGGGTTGCTTTCACTCCAAAAGTTTGCACTGGATTCAGACTCCCTGCATACATACCTCCAGGTATAGTAACCTGGAAATAATAGGGATTATCATGCAATAATTTATCAATTTTAGGGCCTGTTACAGAAAGTATATGGGTCGGACAGTTACGAGTGATCTCCTGAGTAGCGCCATTGGGATGGCCGGTGGTAAAAAATATAGCATCTACAGTTCCGGCACACAGGGCTTTACCTAAATCCACGGGCTTTAATTCCACAACTTCTCTGAAAGTATCCCGGTCCCAGCCTTCGGCCTTCATGAACTGTTCAGCGGTCGCTTGCATGCCAGAACCATCATTGCCGATTCCTACGGTTTTACCTTTTAGATCCTGTATGGATTTAATACCAGCACCCGCCCGTGTCAGCACCGTAAATGCTTCGGTATGCATGGAGAATACCGAACGCAGTTTTGGATTGCTGCCGTCTTTTGCGAATTCGCCAGTACCATGATACGCATTATAAAGCCAATCGGTCTGCACAATACCTAAATCAAGCTCGTTCGCATGAATGGCGCGAAGATTATAGACCGCACCACTGGTAGGCTCCACAAAGCAGCGTAAGCCATGCTCTTTGATGCCGCGCTTTACCAGACGGCATATCGCACCACCCGCCGGATAATAGACTCCGAGTTCGCTTGCTGTTCCAATAGTGATGAATTTTTCACCCGCAAAAGAATCTGTAGATGCTACAGCAAATATCAGCGTAAATGCTAAAACACCAATGAAGCGGTACAACTTACATGCCTCTGAAGATATTGTTGATGTAATTTGTCCAGAATTGTTCAAGCTGGCCAAGGGTTGTATTTACTCCTGCCAATGCATTCAGGTCTGGTTTTCCGTTTTTAAGCGCATCAATATTACGCTGGTAAAGTTCATCAATCTTTCCGCACAGCGCAAGACCTTTATCCGATAATTTTACCCGTGTTGAACGTTTATCGTGCGGGGAACGTTCACGTATGAGGAAGCCTTTTTCCACTAAGTCTTTTACGTTATAGGACACGTTAGAGCCCAGATAATAGCCGCGATTAGTAAGCTCGCCAATAGTAAGCTGTTCGTTATTTATATTATAAAGCATTAAGGTCTGAACGTTATTGATGTCCTCAATCTTTAAACGATCAAGCTCGGTCTTGATAACATCAAGAAACCGGCGATGCAGGCGTTCAATAAGAAGAATGGTTTCTAAATATACTGTTTTCACTTTTGCCTCTTACCGTTGATGATTTTCAAAACTCTATGTTTTTAGAGCACAAAATAGTTAACGAATCTTTAATTTCCGGGAATAAATATCAATATAATGTAATATTATGGTAAGTCACAAAAAAAGCAACTGCTGAGTAAGTGTGCCCTCTCAAAAGACCTCATTAAACAAATCCACCAACTCGGCATGGTTTTTAACATGCCTGCTATAGGGATGCTTGAGCGGAATTGCTGGCAATTCACCATAATAAACGGGAAAGCAACCTGTGGCGTTGGCACACTCCATGTCGATTTCACTATCGCCTATGAACCAGACATCTGCGCCCGCTTCTATATTACTGCCCAAAAGCGCCGCATGTACTGGATCGGAGGCGGGTTTATCATTTTTAGTATCATCTGCGCCTACGATATTGCCAAAATATTTTTGCCAACCGATATGTTCTGCTTCCTTGCGCAAATTAATACCTTTCTTGTTGCTAGCAATCGCCACATAGACCGGCTGCTTGCTGAGATAAGCAAGTGTTGCCCCTGCCCCCGGCAATTCGTGTAGACGCTGCAAATGAATATCACGAAAATGCTGCTGGTATATATCACTTGCCGCCTGCCAGTTTTCGCCAAAAATCTGGGGGAATGAATCGCGCATGGAACGTGCCACACGCTGTTTTACCAAATCGAGCGACCACGGCTCAAGCCCCATTTGCGAAAAGGTTTTGTGGAGCGCCTCATGAATCACCGGCCAAGTATTGACCAGCGTGTTATCCCAATCGAAAATTATCGCCTTTGGCCTAGTCAGTTTTTTTAGCTCCATCTTTTGCCTGTCTGCTTATATATATGTTGATAATAAAGTTCTAATAATTGCATAGTGATCGTACCAGGTTTACCGTTACCTACCTTAATTCCGTCTATACGTGTCACCGGTAAAACATTTGAAGTTGTACTGGTTAAAAATGCCTCTTTTGCTGCTTTTGCTTCTTTTATACTGAATGAACGCTCAACAATTTTTAGCCCTGCTTTGCTCGCTAAATTTAATACTGTTTCCCGCGTCACTCCACCGAGAATATTATTATCTTTTGGGCTGGTAATAATTTCACCTTTGCTGTTAATAATAGCGTTATTGGAAACAGCACCCTCGGTAATAATTCCCTTATCATTTACCAACCATGCTTCACGTGCACCTGCCGCGGTTGCTGCCTGCTTTGCCAGGATATTTGGCAGAAGCGATATGGACTTAATGTCCCTCCTTGCCCAGCGCAAATCGGGGCAGGTGATAACACTCACCCCTTCCCTCACTTCTTTTGCCTTAGGCATTTTTGCCCCCGTGATAACCATCACGATGCTTGAGTCGTGGATTTTGGGGAAATGGTGATCGCGCTTTGCCACACCGCGCGATATTTGTATATAAACAGTGCCATCAATACGATCATTACGGGCAAGCAGCTCCTGCATGACCATGCGCATTGCTTTCGCGCTCATTGGCGGCTTTATGTGCAATTCAGCAAGCGAGCGGGCAAGACGCTTCATATGCAGATTTTCATCAACAAAACGGCGGTTATAAAATGCCATGACCTCGTACACACCGTCAGCGAATTGGTAGCCGCGATCTTCTATATGCACCGCGCCTTCAGCATGATGCACATACCTGCCATTTACATAGGAAATTTTTGCCATAAGAAAAATGAATTGTTTTTAGAAAAACAACATTAGCCCTGCAAAGCTCGCATGGAAAGTGTTTTGTATAATATTATTTCGGAAACCTAGCGATTATTATTCACCATTCACCGGGGAAGTGCCGCCCTACGTTAGGACGCTCTCTTCCAAATGCATCGCCAAATGTTTGTTTTAATATATCAATAAATTTTCCGGGCGCTTTTCCTGTAAGAACCACTGTTTTCTTGGGAGGCGAAAATTGATCCGATATACTCTCCGGGGGCGCAGCAAAAAAATCTATTTTATTTCCCTGCAATTCACCTTTTGTACTTGTAGTAACACCACCAACGGCAAAGCTGATTTCAATATTTAATGCTGTCGCACGATCCTGGATTTCCTGCAATTGCTCAGCACTGGCCTTGGTAATATCAGGCCCTATAATTTGGAGTCGACCGCTAAATTTTATGCTGCCATCTGCAACTCTATCTTTAAAATAACCAAGAAATTCCTCTATAGTAATATCCTTGGAATAGATGTCTAAAGCATCCAGACTTCCATTCTTTGCTATATCATCCTGAACAATATCCAGGGCTTGATTTATCGCTTGAGTCGAACTGTGAATACGGGAAATATGAACGAACTCTGTTGTACCAAGGTATTTTGCTACGTGTTTATCCGACCCTAGTTTAACTTTAGATTCTTCTGTGGTAATTTCAATACCCAGCGTTCTCCGTGGTGACTTCTCACCTGCCTTTGTCAGTTTTGTATAACTAATAGTGTCAGCCTGTGCATGTACAGGCGGTGGTGCTTTATCAATCATAAACTCTCTCAAATTGCTAAATCTGAAAACGATAATAACATAAATGTATTAAGATTTTATTACATTCTCGTAATAATCGGTTGATTTTGTTGATTAGCACCTTGTTTGAGGCTAGAGTCGCGCAAAATAACTATAATAACAAGCTGTTAAACTTACAAATTTTACAAATTCATTATGACTACAAATCACTCAGAGGCTAGTGTGGGCGATAATGTTAGCTCTATAGCGGATTATGTTGCAAGCTCCATGCTTGGGATAATATTCCTACCTGCCGTGCTATTCACAATCGCCTTGTTCATGCGACTTGGCATGGCAAGATGGCCGCTGGCTGAAGGCAGCCTGCTTATTGCTCCGCTTGCAAGCCTTATATTTCTGAAACATCGCACCTCTACGATACAATTGCTGGGCATATTTTTACTTATTCTGGCGTTAGCCGGAGTCTCCATACTTTCGGGAATTTTTTACGATGTTTCATATGATGGCAGAGCCTACCACGCCGATGCAATATTGATGTTACTGAGGGGTGCTAACCCCATCTATTATTACCTGCATGGGTTTGACGATTTATGGACCAATAATTACCCAAAAGCCACTTGGTATTTTTCTGCCGTCATTGCCCATTTAACCGATAATTACCAATACGGAAAAATTTATAACTACATTTTGATATACGCAGTGGTTGCCTATGTTTTTAGTTTCCTGAAGAATCGTGGCCTCAGTTCAGCAATTTCACTACTGATT
>JABDCC010000014.1:44428-44515 GCA_013288335.1 Alphaproteobacteria bacterium | reverse complement strand
GAAAATCCGTTCCCAGAAGAGCGTTTAATCTTTCTATTTTTCCTATTACTTCATTTTTCATATTAGTATTTTTAGCTACAATCAGAT
>JABDCC010000014.1:0-44418 GCA_013288335.1 Alphaproteobacteria bacterium | reverse complement strand
GAATTCAATCTTTTGCCAACAATACAATTACTGACCATGCGAGGCATTATAATCCTCGGTTTCCCAATATTCTTTTAAACAACCATGCGCCTTGCCAGTTGACGAGATGAGTTCATTAAAAAACGCATCTTTTGAGACTATCAGCATAGAGAGTGGTTTATAGATAATATCTTTTCTTTCGTACTCATGGTCTTCATCCATGCCGGGAAAAGTGATTACTTTCTTATCGAGCGAAGTACATGTCATGAGCGATAACACAGGATTTAACGACCACATCATCCGCGTAAATATGAGTGTATCCACCCCATCCAGCATGTGGTGATTTTTCGCATAGATCATCATATCGATGATATTCTCGTTAAAATAAAATCTCCGGTAATAGGGGTTGAACATGATGTGGGTATTTTTATAAGGGACGATTCGTGGAACCTCCGTTTTTATGTACGCATCGTCACCCAGATGAGGGTAAATATTCATGAAATATTCGTTTTGATCTTTCTCGTTTATAATAAGATCTTTGCTATCAAGCGCGTCGGTGAAACTGGAAACATCTTGCCAGATATTTTTAGGCATCGTATACTCAGAAGTATCAAAAAATCTGGCTTTGGGGCTAAAACTATTAAAGCCTATAATAATAAGGCAAATCGCGATAATTTCCTGCCACGGGATATTGGGTTTGTCCTGCAATCTTACTAGTAACCATTCGCAAGCCATTGCAACTATCCACGCAGAGGGAATGATAAAAAACGGAATTATCCAGAGTGAGTGTCTATCACCGTAAAAAGGATAATAATTAGTAATCAGTAATATAAAGCCCAGGGTAAAGGCCAATCCTGCCATTCTGAGTATAAAGCGTAGGTTAGAATTTTTATTTTTATATACTGCTAAAGGCAGAAAAATAATCGCAAAGGAAAGCAGTGGATTCGGAAATATATACTCCAGCGAATACAACATATAGAGCAATGGCATAGTCACAAAGAACATGTAATGTGCGGCATATATCTTGAGAACGCTTAGATCGGAAGGCTGCGCGGTTTCCACAAATATTTTTTTCCAGGCAAGGTAAATTGCTAGTTCTATAGCGGCTAAAAGTAGGTTAACGAGGCACCATTTCGCCTGATCACTGATGCGAGTTTTATTAAACAGCATTCGGAGGGATTCACTGGCTGCAATAACGGTTATGGCAAATAATGCTGAAAAATGGCTAAGCCCAGCAAGTAACATAAATACAGCGTAAAGTGATAAATGGTAGTTTTTGTGGGTATCACGCCAGAGTATAAAATAATAAAATGAGAGCGATAAGAAAAACAGAAACAGAGGATATTGGCGAACCAGGAAAGATTGAATAATTAGGCCATTGCTAAAGGCTATGAGTACCGCGCAACAAATCCCCATCATTTCGCCGTTTAATTTTTTTCCTATAAGATAATAAATGGGTATAAGCGCTAATCCAAAAATCAACGAAAGACTGCGCACGAAATTAATATTATCGGAAATCTTAAGCCAATAATGGAGAACAATATAAAGCAGTGGCGGATGGGTTTCATAATGGGAAAACTGCAATAGCTGCTGCAAGGTAGTTGCGCTCGCTATATCGATATGCATTCTTTCGTCGCTGTTATACCCATAAAAACCCATTCCGTGAACGCCGAGGTAAGCCGCAATTACCATCAGTGCAATGAGCCATGCATATATAAACATTTGCGACATGGGCTTTAATGCCGGAACGGAAACAATAATATTTTTGGATTTATTTTTCATCGTACCAGATCATCACTTATCATAAGCTTTATCGAATTTTTATTTGCTATCAGAAACCGGTAAACCTGAATATTCTCCAATACATGCTGTACATAATTTCTGGTCTCAAATGTGGGAATTTTTTCTATCCAGTCTATGGTTTCACGCACATCTGAAGACGGCCTTCCAAAATTGCCAACCCATTGCTGAACTCTGCCTGGTCCCGCATTGTAACTTGCAATAGCTAACACATAAGATCCGGAAAATTTATCAACTAGCTTATTTAAATATTGGCTGCCAATAATCATATTATAATTAGGATCAAACAGACTTTCATTGGAATAAGATAAGCCCGCTTTTCGCGCGGTTTCTTTTGCAGTTCCGGGCAATAACTGCATCAGACCAATGGCGCCGGATGTGCTTATTGCATCAGAATAAAACTCGCTTTCCTGGCGTACAAGCCCAAGTATGAGCGGTTTTTCAAGAGGCATATTACCTGCCACCGTAATCACTGGCCACCCATTTTCAAGAGATACTACATCGCTTTGCAGAGCCTTTTTTGCCGCCCTTACGCCAAAATCTATACGATTTATGTCGCGGCCAAGCTCTGTAGCAAGAAGTATTTCGTCGTTGGATTTTGCATTTTGTACGATGTAGTTAATGAATCTTCCCGCCAGATCGCTTTGATGGGCTTTTGCAAGTGCATATATAAGTTGTACTAACTCATGCTTTTTAAAATCTTCTTTTTCATCTGAACTTGGGTTAGTAGTGGAATGAATTGTATAACTGGCTTTTGTTCCATCGTTCTTTTCAAGCTCCCATGCTGCAAGCTGACCATAAAATGTAGTAGAATAGTGTGCAGCCTCACCGAACCAGTGACCCGGATTGGTTTTGGCCATTTTTTCCGCTGCACGTCCTGCCCAGTATGCCGCGCGTGCTTTGCCTCCGGGGGTTTCGTTTTCGTCAAAAAGCTTAGTAAAAATTTCATATGCTTTTGTAGGTTGATTTTTGAATTCGAGTTCAATCCAGCCTTTCAGCCATAAGACTTCTTTGTAGCTTGAGCTTTCTGGTTTCTGTCCATGTCTTTCGAGTAATTTTTCTGCTAAATTTATATCTCCTTCACCAATCGCTTCTCTTATTTGTTTGTCGCGTATTGGCCACCATTTCTCAGGGTAAGGAAGAACGGATGGACTGCTAAGTAATAACTCACGCACCCCGTCCTTATCATCATTGCGTAAACGCCATTTGAGGCGTTCATAGATGAGACCGGGATTGGATTTAAGGTTTTTAGGTACCCGGAGCACGTCAATAACCGCGCGGGTTTTTTCATCCGCAAGGGAAAGACGCGCCTGAAAAAGATGCTGATAATCAGCAGGTACAAATTTTAACAGCCGTTTAACTTCTTCTTCCTTACCTTCCCAAAGCAATCGATCAATGCGGTTTATATGATCTTCCGTGCGTAAAACGGAGTGGTATTTATCCAGTAATTTTTCTTCTGTGGCCTTATCATAATTGTCATTGACCCATGCAATGCGGATAAGATTTTTTAATTCTTCAGAATTTTTAGTAATCTTTATTTTTACAAGATTGGTCTGAGGCGGGTGTTTGCTAAACCACTCGGCAAGCACTTCGTCGGATGGATTATCCGCCATCAGTGCTACTTCAGCGCGTTTTTCAAGCCCGGCTTTATCTGGCCAATCCGGGTTTTGTTCGATGAATTGCGTAATATCATTAAAGCTGGCATCTGATTCAGGATCGCGCAAATATTCCCACGTGAAATATTTAACCAGTATTGCGTTATGCGCCGCCTGTTCCTCGGAAATAGCCTCATTCCACATTTTACGACCGGCAAAAGTAAATGCCGCTTGCGTGTGCAGATCGCTTGCAGAATCGGCAAACGCTGTATTTGACAGCAATATCAGGAAAATTATGGCAAAGGTTCTTATGATAATCATATACATCAGGGCTATTAGAATTATAATATATACTAATTGTTAAATATTTAAATTATTTATATGGCAGAGTATTTACAAAATAATCCAAGCCTGTGGCAAGCACTACTGCCCTGGCCAAAACCGGAACATAATAAATATCATCGTGGGCATACACTGGTGGTAGGTGGTAGCGCAAAACACGCAGGCGCAGCAAAGCTTGCGGCATTTTCGGCACTGCGTACAGGTTCCGGGTTGGTAACTATAGTCTGTAATGAACGTGATGTTCCGGTTTATGCAACAACCGCTTTATCGCTGATGACGGAAACTTTGGACAACTGGAAAACATTACTTGAAGATAGCCGCAAAAATACGGCGATTATCGGGCCGGGGGCAGGGGTTGGTAAAGAAACCTGTGATCTGGTGCTTGCGGCGCTGGAAGCAAAAAAGGAAACGGTGCTTGATGCGGATGCGCTTACCTCCTTTGCCGATGATCCCGCCCGCTTATTTAATGCAATAGCTTCTCCTTGCGTGTTGACGCCGCATTCAGGAGAGTTTGCGAGATTGTTTTCAGGATTAAGTATTAATCATATAAGGCTGCAAAATGCCTTGCAGGCGGCCACCTTGTCACATGCGGTAGTGGTTTTAAAAGGCTCAGATACCGTAATCGCTGCCCCAGATGGTCGTGCGGTGATAAATCATAATGCGCCGCCTGAGCTTGCAACGGCTGGCACGGGAGATGTGCTTGCCGGCATTATTGCCGGATTGCTCTCGCAGGGAATGGAAGTATTTGCGGCTGCTTGTGCAGCAGTCTGGATACATGGTGAAGCAGCAAAACTGCAAGGTACTGGACTCATCTCGCAAGATCTGCCAAATCATATTGGCAAAGTTCTGCAGGGGCTTAAAATACAACCAAAGGGTGGATTCTAAATGTCGTCATTATCACATGGAAATCTTGTAAATTTTCGTCGAAAGACTGTGCTAGGGGTGCTCCGCACCTGGCGAGGGTTAAGCGGTACGGCGCGTATGGCGATTACCGGTGAGGTGCGCCCAAGTTTGCCCAAAGAAGACATGGATCATTTACGTAAGCAAATGCAGGAATGTTTAAATAGTAAAGGCGGCGAAATCACTGCGCGTGCGCAAACGGTGGAATTGGGTAAGACGTATCTTAACCTCACCGAAGCAGGGCGGGCAAAATTTTTGCAGCTGCTTGCTGATGATTTTGATATTGATCGGGCAAAGCTGAATAAGGCCGTGGATGCGCTCAAAGCTTCAGATAAAAAAGATGCAGCGAAGTTGGAGAACGATTTACGCGAAGCTTTAATTACTCCGCGTAGCACTATATTACGTCAGTTTAATTCCCTGCCGGATGGTTTTAAATTTCTGGTGGATATGCGCGCGGATTTGGTTCCCCTTGTTGGCAAGAATATTAGCCTCAAAGGATTGGAATATGATTTAAAAAATATTCTGGGTGCATGGTTTGACGTTGGTCTTCTCGATCTTGTGGAAATAACATGGAACTCCCCTGCGGCGATTTTGGAAAAACTTATCTCTTATGAGGCCGTGCATAAGGTGCGCTCTTGGGATGACTTAAAAAATCGCATGGACACTGACCGCCGGGTGTATGCATTTTTTCATAATAAAATGCCTCATGAACCCCTCATTTTTGTGCATGTGGCGCTCACAAAGGGACTTGCTGGCAACGTGCAGACCATACTTGATGAATCAACTCCGGTGCTGGATATCAATGATGCCGATACGGCTATTTTCTACTCAATCTCTAATGCGCAAAAAGGTTTGGCAGGCATCAGTTTTGGTAATTTCCTGATTAAACGCGTGGTGGATAAGATAACCCGTGAATTAAAGCAGATTACACATTTCTCTACTTTATCACCGATTCCGAATTTCCGTATGTGGTTAGATCCTCAGCTTGCCAAAGGCGATGAAAAACTGTTCCAGCCTAAAGAAATCAAAGAGCTTAAGGGTGTTATTAAATCGGACAATGTTGCAAAAGGGTTTGGCGCATTACTGGAGACAGATTGGTATAAGGAGCACAAAATTGAAGAAAAAGTAAAACCGGTGCTCATGCGTCTTGCTGCACATTATCTAATCAATGAGAAGAAAAAACTTACTACACTCGATCCGGTTGCTCATTTTCATTTAACCAATGGCGCAACACTCAAACGGCTAAACTGGCTGGGCGATACATCTACGAAAGGCTTAAAACAAGCTGCCGGGCTCATGGTAAATTATTATTATGATTTGAATGATATTGATAATAACCACGAGGACTATGTCACCGAAGGAAAAATAGCTGCAAGCCGGACAGTAAAGGGATTATTGTAGGGTGCAATGGCAGAAAAACCCAAAAATAAGAATAATGGCAAAGAGAAGCCCAAAAGCACGCTGATTGCTGAGAACCGCAAGGCGCGCTATGAATATTTTATTCAAGAAGATGTGGAGGCGGGGATAATCCTCACCGGAACCGAAGTAAAATCACTGCGTATGGGGCGGGCGACCATTTCCGATGCGCATGCTGGTGAAATGCAGGGCGGGCTTTGGATATTTAACTTGAATATTCCTGAATATAAGGCGGGCAATCGTTTTAACCACGAACCCAAACGCCCACGCAAGCTGCTGCTGCATCAGAAACAAATCAATAAATTATTGGGGCAGATAAAAATCAAAGGACTCACTCTTGTGCCACTGAAAATGTATTTCAATCAGCGCGGTCTGGTGAAGTTACTGCTAGGGCTTGGCAAAGGTAAAAAAGAATATGAAAAACGTGATGTCATTAAAAAGCGCGATTGGGAACGTGAACAACGTGGCTTAATGAAGGGTGAGCGCGATTAGTTTTGTAATTTCAGAGGAAGTTTTTCGCCTCTCCAGCCACTACTTATAGGATAGCGGCGGTCGCGCCAGAACGCCATGTTGCTTATTTTAACACCAGGGCAGGATTGGCGGCGCTTATATTCAGCAAAAAATAACATTTCAGCCACATGTTTTACCTCGGTACTTTCAAAACCTCGCGATATCACCTCATCTACAGAAAGATTTTCCTCTACCAGCAGAGATAATATTTTATCTAAAAGTTCATAAGCTGGCAAAGTATCTTGATCCTTTTGATTCGCGTGTAGTTCCGCAGAGGGAGGTTTCGTAATAATATTTTTCGGTATGACGCGGCTTCTGCTATTTCGCCAATTTGCAAGTTTATAAACCGTAGTTTTATAGGCATCTTTAAGCACGGAATAATGCCCGCACATATCGCCGTAAATAGTTGTATACCCCACGGCAACCTCGGATTTATTTCCGGTATTAAGCAACAATAACCTGTCTTTATGGCTGATAGCCATCAGAATATTGGCACGCAAACGCGTCTGATGTGACTCCGATAATACATCGGGTACTTTATCATCACATTCAGCAGCAAGCATATTTACAAATGCATGCATTCCTTGCTCGATAGGGATGGCATCAATTTTTATACCCAATAACTCGGCACATTTTTTGGCATCATCTGTACTTGCCTGCGAAGTGAAGGGTGAGGGGAGCATTATCCCTCGTACTTTCTCAGCTCCTAAAGCATCCACCGCTATAGCAGCTGATAATGCGGAATCTATTCCACCAGACATACCCACCAACACGCCATTAAAGCCATTTTTATATACAAAATCACGTAACCCAAGCATCATTGCCTGATAAATATTTTCTTCATCAGGCCGCCTGGGAGTTACAATAGAAGGTGTAAGTTCCCATTGGTTCTCACGTTTGTGTAAACGCACGATTTGTATATCGTCTTTAAATACCGGCATTCGCATGACAATATTTCCTTGAGCAGAAAGCGCAAAACTTCCGCCGTCAAAAACCAAATCATCCTGGCCGCCCACGTGATTAACATAAATAAGCGGCAAGTTATTTTCCTGAGCACGTTTAGAAGATACAGATTCTCGGTCTTCTGCAATATTCACTTCGAAAGGCTCAGCATTGACAGAAATAAGAATTTCCGCACCTTTTTGCTTTAAGTGTTCTGCTACATCTTGTTGCCATCCATCCGCACAAATTAAAAGCCCAAGCTTTAACCCACGCCATTCAACTGGCTCAGGCATGATTCCCTGTATGAAGGTGCGTTTTTCATCAAATACCCCATGATTTGGCAGATGGTATTTAAATTGCTTGTATAATATTTTTCCTTCATCGAGCAAAAAAGCGGCATTATATAGTTTGTCATCTTCACTATATATCCCACCTATCAATATTGCTGCTCCTTGTGTTGTAATGGGCGCAAGCGTTTCGATGGCCTGCATATTTATTTTTTGAAATTCTTTATTAAAGACGATGTCTTCCGCAGGGTACCCGCAGATCGCCATTTCAGGAAACACTACAAGGTCTGCGCCTAACAAAACCGCCATTTCGTACAGAACTTTGATACGCTCGAGATTTGCTTCTGTGTAGCCAACGATAAAATTGGATTGGATGACGGCGACTTTAAAGGACATTGCTCTGCCTATTTATTAATGCAGATTCAATATATCATCCGGAATAAATAATGCTACCAATGGAAATAGACTTTTAAAAACTCGATTTTTGTGGCTAATAGCCTCTGTAACAATTATTAACTTATCACTTGCCTCTAATCATTCTCCTCTTTATATTTCTTGCCATATCACACTTAAGAGACTGAAATTATGAAAATAGTTATCGAACGTTCGTCGTTGCTCAAAGCGCTCAGCCATGTACAATCCGTCGTAGAACGCCGTGGAACCATCCCCATTCTCTCCAACGTCAAGCTCGAAGCCGCCGCAGATTTGCTGTATCTTACCGCAACTGACATGGATATTGCCGTGGTAGAGCGCGCCAAAGCGACCGTTACTGAGCCAGGCCTTACCACCGTTCCCGCACAGACGTTTTATGATATCGTGCGCAAGCTCCCAGATGGCTCTCAGGTTGAGATTTCACGCAATAATGATGCGACAAAATTGGTTATCCGTTCAGGTTCCTCACGCTTTTCACTTTCCACACTTCCGGTGGAAGATTTCCCCGTGATGACCGAGGGTGATTTGCCTTTCAGTTTCAGCATCACCACTGCGGAATGCAATGCGCTTATCGACAAAACCCGCTTTGCGGTTTCGACTGAAGAAACCCGTTACTATTTAAACGGAATTTACCTGCACGCGGCTGAAACTCAGGGTATTGGAGTGCTTCGCTCTGTTGCAACCGACGGTCATCGTTTGGCGCGTATTGAAGTAGCGCTTCCTGCTGGTGCTTCCGGTATGCCTGGCGTTATCATTCCACGCAAAACCATTGGTGAGATTAAAAAACTCACTGAAGACGGTGTGACTCATGTTGATATTTCTCTGTCGGAAAGCAAAATCCGCTTCACCTGCGGCAATGCGATTCTCGTTTCCAAGCTCATTGACGGCACTTTCCCGGATTATGAGCGTGTGATACCGAGTGGCAATGACAAAATTATGGAAGTAGATGGAAAAGCCTTCACCCGCGCGGTAGACCGTGTTTCCATCATCGCGTCGGAAAAAACCCGCGGCATTAAGCTTTCTGTTGCTCAAGGAAAACTCACGCTTTCTGCCGACAGCCCCGAACATGGTGCCGCTTCTGAGGAAGTAGAAGTAAATTATGCAGCAGAACCTGTCGAAATTGGCTTTAATTCACGCTATTTACTTGATATGATGGCGCAGATGGAAGGCGACATGGTGCAATTTGTACTTGCGGACGGAACTTCACCGGCGCTCGTGCGTGACACTGCCGATGTAAGCGCGCTGTATGTCGTTATGCCAATGAGGGTGTGATTTATAGTAAGGAAAATAATTGAATTCAGCTCATATAAATAACAATACCGCGCTTAATACTGCTACACTGGCAGAAGCCTCTTACACTTGCATCCATCTACAAAACCTTGCTCTCACCAATTTCCGCAACTACTCCCACGTGCATCTTGAAGTGGATTCGCGCCCGGTTGTTTTGGTGGGTGATAATGGCGCAGGAAAAACCAATATTTTAGAAGCAATATCGCTGCTTACTCCCGGGCGTGGGCTGTTTCGCGCAAAACTACCGGACATGGATAATATCCGTACCCAGTTACCTTGGGTCATTTCTGCGCAAGCTTACGGCGCGCAAGGATTAGTCCAGATTGGTACTGGCAGAGATTCAGAAAAAGAAGACTCTGCCGACAAACGCATTGTAAAAATTGACGGCAAAATTGCCCGTGCTCACACTGACCTTGCCAAGTTTTTCGCTGTGTTGTGGATTACTCCGCAAATGGATACGTTATTTTCGGAAGGTAATTCCGTGCGGCGTAAATTTCTGGATCGGCTGGTCTATAGTTTTGATAGTGAACATGCCAGCCGCGTGAATTCTTATGACTACGCCATGCGTGAGCGCAACCGCTTATTGCAGATGGGCGGAAGTGACGCGATATGGCTCTCGGCACTGGAGCAAAAAATGGTGGAACATGGCATTGCTATTGCGGTTGCACGCAAGACTGCGATTGAATGGCTGAACAATGCAATGCTACTTATTGGCAGTTCCTTCCCTAAGGCGCATCTTGCAATTACCGGTATTGTTGAGGATGCTTTGGCAGAAGACTCAGCCTTGGTGGCCGAAGAAAAATTCCGTGATTTACTTGCGGGCAACCGCGCTTTGGATGCTGCTTCGGGGCGTTCCCTGATTGGTATTCACCGTTGCAACATTGAAGCGATTCATGTGGAAAAGAATATGCCAGCAGAGCATTGCTCTACCGGAGAACAAAAGGCGATTTTAATCTCCATTATTCTGGCGCAGGCACGGGCAGGGGCTAATTGGCATGGCAGCGTTCCCGTGATGCTGCTCGACGAAGTAATTTCTCACCTAGATGCTAAACGCCGCAGCGCATTATTTGAGGAATTGGCGGAAATTGGCGCTCAGGCTTGGCTTACTGGCACGGACAGGGATATTTTTAATGAGCTGGATGCCAGCTTTATCCACATACATAATGGAAAAATCCTGCAATCTTAACACAATTGTAACATTTGTTATGGTATAGTGTTGTTCGTGAATAATTAAACAAAGGAGAGTGTTATGGGCGATCATGAAACCGACGATGTAAGAGATAATGAACAAAGAAGAAAGCGTTTTAGTAAAAACCCAGATGGGGTATACCAGGGTTCAGATATCGGAGACGAGCACGAAGAAATAATCCCCTCTTCTACTTTTCAAATTGAAAATATTGGGGGTCTTGCTATTTCTTATAATACCAAGATGTTGGCCGTAGATTTTATCAAAAAATATAATGACTATCATTCCCTGTATGGTAGCAAAACTTCTCGCGTGCCAAACCCTGCTCGCATAGAAGTGGAAAAAACCATTGACGTCGTTTTGGAAAAATTCAAAAGAAAGCTTCTTGAAGAGGTTCCGGAACTTAAAAAACCGCAATCCAGAGTTTTTGAGGCATATAAAAGCCAAAATGAAGTAATTGCTGATATTATAGATGATATATCGCTGAAATTTAGTGCTCCTATGGCAGAGGGTGGAAAGCAATATATCAAGGACAATGCAAGAGGTCATGCCTGCTAGTATTTACTGCCCATAAATTGCTTATTTTAGCACGTTATTTTTACCTAATTTAGCCTCATCTCCAACCCCCTGGTTTTGGGGCTAAATTTTTACGTCTTTTCTTGTAAAAAACCCTAGATTTTACGGTGGTTCGTGATAGAACTGTTTGTAGGTGATTTTTCCCTATTTTTCAAATCCGTAAATTCTTTTTTGGGTGTAAGATTATATGACTAGTGCAGAGTTAAAAATTCCAGCCGTTATTACTGCTGAAGATGCAGCCTACGGTGCCGATTCCATCAAAGTTTTAAAAGGCCTTGAGGCGGTCAGAAAACGCCCCGGCATGTATATTGGTGATACGGACGACGGTTCCGGCCTTCATCACATGGTTTATGAAGTCGTCGATAACGCAGTGGACGAAGCACTCGCGGGACATTGCGACAAGGTGGAAGTTATCATCAATGCTGACGGTTCCTGCACAGTAACCGACAATGGTCGTGGTATTCCAACCGATATGCACGAAGGCGAAGGCGTCTCTGCTGCCGAAGTAATCATGACTCAGCTCCATGCGGGTGGTAAATTTGACCAGAACTCCTATAAAGTTTCCGGTGGTTTACACGGCGTAGGTGTATCGGTCGTAAACGCGCTTTCCGATTGGCTTGAACTGAATATCTGGCGCAATGGCAAGGAATACTACATCCGTTTTGAAAACGGCGCAGCGGTATCTGCATTAAAAGTAGTGGGCGATGCCAATGGCAAGCGCGGAACTGCGGTTACTTTTCTTCCCTCCAAAGATGTTTTTGCGAATGTTCTTGATTTTGATTACACCACATTAGAACATCGCCTGCGTGAGCTTGCATTCCTTAATTCCGGTGTGCGTATTGAATTGAAGGATACCCGCCAACCCGAAGCAGTTTCCAGCGAATTTTATTATGAAGGCGGTACCAGCGCCTATGTGACCTACCTTGATCGCAGCAAAGCTCCGTTACATGCAACTATCGCTGTCACCGGCGAGAAAGACAACATGACGCTCGACATCGCCATGCAGTGGAACGATTCCTACCACGAAAACATGCTGTGCTTTACCAACAATATCCGCCAGCGTGATGGCGGTACCCATCTGGTAGGCTTCCGTGCAGCCCTTACCCGCATCGTCAATAATTACGCAGTTGATAGCGGTATCGCGAAGAAAGAAAAAATTGCCATCACCGGTGAAGATGCGCGCGAAGGCCTCACTTGTGTGCTTTCGGTAAAAGTGCCTGATCCTAAATTCTCCTCGCAAACCAAAGATAAATTGGTGAGCTCTGAAGTGCGTCCGGTGGTGGAAAGTCTGCTCGCCGACAAACTCGGCCAGTGGTTTGAGGAACACCCACAAGAGGCTAAAATCATTATTGGTAAAGTTTACGAAGCTGCCGCAGCGCGTGAAGCTGCCCGCAAAGCGCGTGAATTAACGCGGCGCAAAGGTGCCTTGGATATGGCAAGCTTGCCAGGGAAACTCGCCGATTGTCAGGAACGTGATCCGGCGAAATCTGAGTTATTCATCGTAGAGGGTGACTCAGCAGGCGGTTCTGCAAAACAGGGTCGCAGCCGCGCCACACAAGCCATTTTGCCGCTTAAAGGTAAAATTCTAAACGTTGAACGCGCACGTTTTGACCGCATGTTGTCTTCCGCTGAAATCGGTACGCTTATTACCGCAATCGGCACGGGTATTGGGCCGGAAGAATTTAACATTGATAAAGCGCGTTATCACAAAATTATCATTATGACCGACGCGGATGTCGATGGTTCACATATCCGTACCTTGTTGCTTACTTTCTTCTATCGTCAGATGCCTGCGCTCATTGAGAAGGGTTATCTCTATATTGCGCAACCACCGCTATATAAACTAAAGCGTGGTAGCAATGAGACATATCTGAAAGACGATGCAGCGTTGGAAGCGTATCTGGTAAAATCAGCGTTAGAAGAAGCAACCCTTAAACTTGCGAGTGGCAAGACTATAAATGGTGAGGCTTTGGCCGGGTGGATTAAGGAAACCGCCAAAACCGCTTCTTATATAAAAACACTTTCTCGCCGTATTCCGGTGCATATTATTGAAGCTGCAACGTTGGTTGACCTTTTTGATATGGATGTAGATGAAGAGGCGGCACTTGCCAAAGTGGCACCGTTTGTTGAGAAAATGAACCAACTTTCCAATGACAGTGGTGGCTGGAAATGTTTGTTAAATGCTGCCGGTTTTATCATCACACGCACTTCACGTGGTGTTGAGGAACGCTATCTGCTCGATGAGAAATTATTCATGAGCCGTGAAGCACGGGAACTTCATGCTAATGCAAAATTTCTCATGGAAAATTATGCCAAACCCATCACTTTAGGGCGCAAAGGGGCTGACTTAACTGTTCATACCCCATCGGCGCTTTATGATGCTATTATGGAAATCGGCAAAAAAGGTACCGCTATTAACCGCTTTAAAGGTCTCGGTGAAATGAATCCTGATCAATTGTGGGATACTACTCTGAATCCTGAAGCGCGAACCTTGCTTAAAGTAGAAGTAAAGCACGCCGAAGATGCTGAGGAAGTGTTTACGACATTGATGGGCGATGTGGTGGAACCACGACGTGATTTCATCGTCAATAACGCACTCAGTGTCTCCAACCTTGATGTTTAAAAGGTATGGTCAATAAGCATATATCGGGTCTTTCGCTTTTAGAAGTAAGCCTTGTTCTGCTGGTGATAGGTCTGATTATAGGCGGAGTGCTGGTGGGACAAAATTTAATAGATGCCGCCGCTATCCGTGCTCAGGTTGCACAAATTGACAGATACAACACCGCAATAAAAACGTTCGAACAAAAATACGATGCTTTGCCAGGTGATATCAGCGCCAGCATGGTAACAAAATACGGTTTTACAACACTGCCAACCCGCGCAGGAACGGCGGGACGTGGGGATGGTAATGGGATAATACAGGGTTATGCCTACGTAACTTCTGTAGAAGCGGGCTTGCCATGTGCTGGAGAAAATGCATGGGTCTGGGAAGATTTATCAGCAAATTCAGGGCTTATAGAAGGAAACTTTAATACTGCAACGGACTCCATATATACAAGCGCTATATTCGCACCCAATATCACAAAAATTTTGCCAACGGCTAAAATAGGCAATGCCAATTATGTTTATGTATATGCTAACTCCAGCAATCTAAATTATTTTGGCCTCTCATCAATATATGAAATCGCTACAAATGGTTATATCTATGATGGCTCACTTTCGCCGGGATTAACGGTTGCACAGGCTTATGCTATTGATACCAAGATTGATGATGGGCTTCCGCAATATGGTAATGTAATCGCTCAATATCTAAATTTAACATTGGCTGGTAATACTGTTTGGGCAGCAGGAGGAGGAACTATTGGTGCCGGTTCCGGTGTCAACCCTACCACCACAGCGACTCCTGGTTCATCAACCACGTGTTATGACAATGGAAATGTTACCGGTGTCATGCAATATTCTACCGAACAAAGTGGTGGTGGCCAGAATTGCGCGCTTTCATTTCAGATTAAGTAATTGGTTTACTTTAATTAAAAGCATTAATGAAATCTGTGGCTTTAGCATCCCTTGCACCGAGTGGTGTAAGACCAAACTTGTCCTCAACTAATTTTAATATTGAAGTAGTGTCGTAAGTATTGTGGTCAATAAACCCACGTTTGGCAAAGGGGGATATTATTAGAGTGGGTACACGTTCTCCGGGGCCGAAGCGATCTCCCTTAGGCGGCGCCACGTGATCCCAGAATCCCCCCGCATCATCGAAAGTTACTATAATTACAGAGTCTTTCCATAATGGGCTTGCTTCAATTTTCTTAACCAAAGAAAATATATGCTCTTCGCTGTCGTTTAAGTTCGCATAACCGGGGTGCAAGTCATTACTACCAATTGGCTTATAAAATGAAACCGGTGGAAGCTTTCCATTTTCTATGGCAGCAACAAAATCACTTTCGTCTTTTAAGTGATTAACGCGAGCAGTGGTGCCGGGCGCATAATTGGAAAAATAAACAAAAGGCTGGTGATGAAATTCAAATAATGGATCGGGATTGCCCGCGTCCGCATCATGCCAGCCACCACTATACCATGCCCAATCGATGTGCTTTTCGGTGAGCCTATCGCCAATTGTTGGCATAATTTGAGGTGGAAGGCGTTTTGTCGCATCCGAAGCTCTCTTATCGTAAGGCTCGTAAAACGGTTCTATGGTATTGACTGCATAGCCATCGGGTGTGAGCGCGCCGTCGTTTACAAGATTATCTTTATCATCCAGCGTTGCGCGAATACCTGCAGGTGCATTTTTATATTGCGGAGTGCAGGCGCAGACAAGCCACATATGATTGAGGAATGATCCGCCGAATGCACCGGTAAAGAAATGATCGAGTAATGTATATTTCTTGGCATATTGCCAGAGTGGGGAATTCTTTTCTTCGTAGTAACCTTGGGTTAGCCCACCGGCGTTACTCACTGCGGAAAACATATTCATTCTTCCGCTATTAATCTGGGCTTGTAACTGATAAAAACGGTGTACAAGGTCACCGATTTTCTGGTCATCGGGAACATACTTATTAATTAAAAATGGCTGATTCGGAAGATTGGAAGGAAAGCGCGAGTCGGCAGTTTTGCCATTCATGGTGACCTTCATGACAACAGGTAATGTTTTATAAGGTGTACCCGTTTCATCTACCTGAATCGCCTTGTCACTGGCATCGCTAATTCCATCCGCACCTGGGAATGTGCCAAACAAATTATCAAAGCTGTGATTTTCAAGGTAGAGAACAATGATGTGTTTTACTGGTGCAAGCTTTTCCGCTGGCGGGCTTTCGGCCGCTACAAGAGAAAAGGGGAAGAGTAAGAGAAGGAACAATAACCGCATAAAACGATTATAGGGAAGGTAATGTTCTGCCGCCAGTATTTTATCTATCGCGTATGTAAATTCTGGTGTTTTACATTATAGTTAGTAGCGCCCAGAGGCTTGGGCTGTAACTTTAATTTATTGACCGCGTATATTAAATCCTGATCGGAGTTCATATCTGGTGTCACATAATGTTTTTTTCCATGAGAATCAACGGATTTTATTTTTCTCATTATCATATTCCACTTAAACTCACCCTTTTCAACAATCTCTTTGTTCATATAGGAAAGCCCCAAGTCGTTTACTACCTTCATTCCAATACCGGTTGTTCCTACAAATTGTGCTAATGGATTTATGTGTTTAATGTCTTTTACAATATTCTTCTCGCCACCGCAGGAACCATCCCAGTAAAAATTCACACTTTTGTTTGCGAAGCTTCTTGCATCGCCTGCATAATAGCTGTGTCCGCGCCCTATAAATATTTTAATTTCTCCATTTTTACTGGCAATTATTTTCTTTATGGCATCCACCCCATCTTCATAATGACCGGGATTATTGGCTCGTATGTGCACCGCTATCTTGCCGGAGGTATTGTATATGTGGGTATAAAGGCTGTCTACTTCTGTATACCATCCGGCTTCTCTCATTTTCTTGGTCTTGTAAGTATCCACCCAATGCTTGTGGCTTTTCCTGCTGTCTAAATCATCGGCAAACACCATAAGCTGATTACAATCACCGTTTCTGTCGACAAGTTGCTCGCGTGTCATGCCAGCCAGTGGAGTGATTGTATAACGCGGATTATTGCCAATCGTATCTTTGAAGAAGGGTTTTAACTCATGACTAATTTCATGGGAATTTTTTGCATAAATAGCTGCAATAAATCCGAACACATCTTTTTTATCCTGTGAGGATTCATTTTCATAATGATCCTTGATGGCGTTTTCTAATACCCCCCTCATTTTGGTATTGTCATGTAGCGAGAGCATTATGTCGGAAATGGTCACGGCATAAGTAAGATCGTCGCTGGAGATTTGTTTTGCCATGCCATCGACGATTTTTGGCAGTTCTTCGTTGGGTATGTATTTCAGCACATCCTGAATCCGGTCGTTATCGCAAGCAGCTTCAAGAAACGTCTCCATACGCTGCATCTGTTCTTCGGATAAGATGTCGGTAAGATTCTGATGTTTTTTATGGAGCTTGCTAAGCATATCATTTAATATGCCTTTATAGTTCGCCATGAATATTTCCTGAATGCCATGGGTTATCAGATCAAAATCACTGGCAGCATCAAAATGTTTGAGGACGGCGAATCTTACTTCGGGAGATTTATTAGTTTCTTCATCGGCATTAAATTGTTGTACGATGCGCAATGCCCCATCAGCGTGAGCTGCCATTGCCCGCCATACGTCATTTGCATATAGCTTGTGTTTGAGTAAATGCTGGTGTTGTAGAATCAAAGCGGGATCAAGTTTTGCTGCAAGCAGGAAAGCTTTTTCCATGAGAGTATCGTTATTAGCTATGAGATCGGGATTTTGCAGTATGTCCTTGTAATCATGCCCTTCAATGAGCGGAACGGGATGTTTTTCTTCCTTATATTGCTGCACAGTCCGCGCTATTGCCTTTTTAGGCTTTGCTGCAATATTCACGGGCTGTTTACGATTATCGCCCATGAATAAACTGGCAACCACTAACCCTGTAAATGCTAATCGTTTTCCCGCCATTGTGAATTCCTATATCAATGGCGTTTAGTATATCAGGAATGTGTTAAGAAATTATTACGATTTGTTATTATTTTAACAGCCTGAAACTACTAATTAAAAACCACTACTTATCTTGATATAGATTTCTTCCCTTGATGTAAGGGGACATCAAATATTTTTTCCACGCCATCATTTTTCAATTCTTCAATCACGGATAATATTTTTCTGTGATTAGTGCCAAGCATTATATTGTTATCGTCTAAGAATCTTTCATCTATCAAACCTAGTGCAACACACGTTCCGAAAAACTGTGCAGCGGCATTTTCTTTTTTGTTTTGCGTCCATTTATTATCAGAAGTCTTTACCATCGCTTCTGGATAACAAATCAATAATACATCCTTTTTCTTTTCGCCTATTTTCTTCTTTGGGTGCGTAATTATACCGGCCATTAAGTCATATTTTTCTTTTAATAATTCAACAAATTCAGTAACAATATAATGTCCATACATTCCATAGCTCATTATTTTTTCTGCTTCCTCTATGGTAGAGGCAGTAATTTCAGAATAGCCTTTGGATTTCATAAAATTATTAAATGCGCGTTTTTGTAGCTTCTTAGAAGCAGTGGAATAATCTTGTTTGTATAATTCGCTAACATTTAAAACACACAAATTACATATTAAGAATCTTGTGGTGTCCGAATTATCATTAAAGTATTTAAGAAATTCCCCTGACAAATCCGAATATCTATTGGGGATATCACTAAATTGTGTCGCTACCTCCAATATATCATGCACCGTATAATAATAGTTAGAAGATATCGCAGGCGCAGGGCTGCCAATTTGTTTTGCAATTCTTTCTTTTTTATTCTCATCTGAAAAATTGTTCAGATTAAAAGCATGTCCAAAAAAGTTTTCCATAATATTACATTGTTGTTTGGAATTTATGCTAACACAATAACATTAAAGAATGCTTAATATTTAACATTCTGTAATCATTCATCAAAGAGTCGGGTGTTTTTAGGGCGGACGTAAATATGGTCGCCTTTTTTAATCTCCAGCCTGTCAATCACATCTTTGGGAACTTCTGCGGTTAGGCCTTCACCGCTTAGCCGTTCCATTTCAATTTTTACCAATGGCCCCGCCGGGTTTAAGTGCAATACGGTCGCTTTGATATATTCATTCTCATCAGGAGTTTTAACTACAAATAATTCATGCGGGCGGCAGAAGAGTTTTACTGGTTTTCCGGCAATAGTGCGTTTGGGTGAAGGTTTGGTTTGTTGCGGCACAAGCGGCTGTGGGGTAGGCACTACCGAAGGAATAATCTTTTGCAAAAGTCCCGTAATTTCCGGGTAACGGCTCATCCAGCCTTTTTTATTGGTTACCGGCGGCACTAAGGATACATCATTTTCCTTTACTTCATATTCAAGCAGATGGGCATTGCCTTCTTCATCGCGCCAGCCATCAAACACATTATAATTACCCAGAAAATCATACACGAAAGAATTCACCGGCTGATGATATACTTCACCAGGAGTTCCGACCTGTTCAATCTTGCCATTACTCATCACCACCACGCGGTCAGAAACTTCCATCGCCTCTTCCTGATCGTGGGTTACAAAAATGCTGGTGATATGAATATCGTCATGTAAACGGCGCATCCAGCGGCGAAGTTCTTTGCGCACTTTTGCATCGAGTGCGCCAAATGGCTCGTCGAGTAGCAGTAAGGTGGGCTCTACTGCCAGTGCCCGCGCAAGTGCCACGCGTTGGCGTTGACCGCCGGAGAGTTGCGAAGGGTAGCGGTCATGAAATGTATCCAGATGCACTAATGTTAAAAGCTTCATCACTTTCTGGCGAATTTCAGCATCACTTAAGCGTTTATCCTTCGGGCGCACGCGTAGACCGAAAGCGACATTCTCAAACACGGTCATATGTTTAAACAAGGCATAATGCTGGAATACAAAACCTACGTGACGCTCACCGACTTTTTTCTTTATGGCTTCGTTGCCATCCAGAATAATCGTCCCCGAATCGGCCGTTTCCATACCCGCAATAATGCGCAGCAAAGTGGTTTTTCCTGAGCCTGATGGGCCAAGCAACGCGATCAATTCACCGGACTGCACTTCCAGATTGATGTTGTTTAAGACATGCGTCTCGCCAAATTGCTTGCTGATACCTTTGACTTGAATACTCATTAGCGTGCCGCCTTAATTTCGTGGGGATAATAATACTCAATAATCATCTTTAGTATCAGTGTAAACACTGCAAGCACAGTTAGCAGTGACGCTACTGCAAATGCACCAACAAAATTATAGCCGTTATAGAGTGATTCCACATGCAATGGCAATGTGTTGGTGACGCCCTCAATGTGGCCGGAGATTACTGAAACCGCACCAAACTCACCCATCGCACGGGCGTTGGAAAGTAGCACACCGTAAAATAATCCCCATTTTATATTAGGCAAAGTGACATTCCAAAACGTTTGCCAGCCATTAGCGCCAAGCATGATGGCGGCTTCCTCTTCTTCGGTTCCTTGTTCTTCCATAAGTGGAATAAGCTCGCGCGCAACAAAAGGGAAGGTGACAAATATGGTGGCAATTACTAAACCTGGCACCGCAAAAATCACCTGCATGTTATGCGCGTCCAGCCATTTTCCCATCACACTATTTGCACCGAGCAGCAATACATAAATAAGACCAGCGATCACGGGCGATACTGAAAATGGCAAATCTATAAGGGTAATCAATAAACGTTTTCCAAAAAATTCAAATTTAGTAATAGCCCAGCTTGCCGCTAAGCCAAACACCATATTGCATGGTACAGAGATAGCGGCCACAAGCACAGTAAGTTTGATCGCTGCTTTGGCATTGTCGTTATTTAATTCATTAAAATAAGCACCGATTCCTTTGGCGAGTGCTTCGATAAAAATGACAGCAACAGGCAAGGCTACAAAAACCCCGATAAATCCTATCGCGATTACGATGAGAAAAACCCGAATGAGAAATGGTTCTGTGATGTTGGATTTACTCTTCATTAACGCAGCATCCTTCCACCACTCCAGCGTTGCAGCATATTTATAATGAACAATAATATAAAGGAGGCAATCAGCATGGTGAGCGCAATGGCGGTAGCGCCGGCATAATCATACTGCTCTAACTTGGTGATAATCACGAGCGGAACAATTTCAGAAACCATCGGCACGTTACCGGCAATAAAAATCACGGAGCCATATTCACCGAGCCCGCGTGCAAACGCCATGGCAAAACCAGTGAGTAACGCCGGCATCACATGCGGAAGTATCACCATCGTAAATACCTGCCAACGGTTAGCTCCCAAACTCGCTGCTGCGTCTTCGAGCTCTAAATCCATATCATGCAGCACGGGCTCAACGGTGCGTACCACAAACGGTATCCCCACGAATATAAGCGCTATGGCAATGCCTGCGGGGTTAAACGCAAGGTGAATTCCAACTCTCGCAAATATTTCACCAATCCAGCCATGATCGGAATAGAGCGCGGAAAGTGCAATGCCTGCGACAGCAGTGGGAAGAGCAAAAGGCAAATCAACCATTGCATCAATAATTTTTTTAGCAGGGATTTTGTAACGCACCAGAACCCATGCGACGATGAATCCAAAAAATACATTCACCAACGCTGCGATAAATGAAATACCAAAACTTATTTTGTAAGCTGCCATGACACGCGGGGCAGTGATGGTTTGCGTAAAATCATGCCAACTGAGGGTTACAGTTTTAAAAAACAATCCCGAAAGCGGAATAAGCACAATCAGTGTAAGATACAAAATAGTAAAGCCCAGAGTAAGGCTGAATCCGGGTATTACGCTTGGTTGTTTTAATTTGATAGTTAACATAAAAGTTATTTTAGAATTATATTTTGGTCGGCCAACTTACCTATCATCATTCGTAAAAAACAGTACTAAAAATACCATGTGAAGAAAAAAACTGCGTGGGAGTGCAAAAAAATGCTTTATTATTAGGGGGATTTGCTGTAATGGGCAATTAGTTACGTTATTTATCCACAGCCTATACGTGGTTTATAGGGGACTATTTTTTAACAACTAATAGGGATTTTATGTTTTTTCGTTCGCACATTCCATAGCAGTTTTAACCCATATATAAGGATTATGATAAGAAATGAACAAATCAACACCCATTAAAAAAGCACGCGCAGGTCGCGGCAAATTAGCCCTAATAGATACCAAGCTTTCACAGCCAAAGCTTCCCCGTACCAAAACCCCTATAGATAATGCCCATATAAATAATGGGTCGCTCCCGAAGTTCGCCTCCGTGGCCGACTTGGTTGAGCGCATGAAACCCTCAGAACCCGTGCATTGTATGCGCCCGCACGTTATTGAAATAGCGGCTAAGTGGTTCGTATCATCATTTCCCGGCAAAGTAATGTATGCCGTAAAAACTAATCCTGAGCCTGTTGCGCTTAAAACTATATTTAATGCCGGTATCAAAGATTTTGACGTAGCTTCGCTTTCCGAAATCAATCTTGTCGCAGAAACCTGCGAAGGCGCTACCATGCATTATATGCATCCGGTGAAAAGCCGCGAGTCGATTATGTTTGCCTATAATAAATTTGGCATACGTAGTTTTTCACTCGATTCTATGGATGAGCTTGCCAAAATCGAAAAGATGACTAACAACGCGGATGACCTAACCTTGTTCGTGCGTCTTTATGTTCCTAATGAGAATGCGGCTTATAGCTTACAGGGTAAATTTGGAATTCAGGGCGAAGCCGCAGTGGAATTATTGCGCGCGAGCCGGAAGGTTGCAAAAAATCTCGGCGTTTGTTTCCATGTAGGATCACAATGTATGGATCCGAATGATTACCGTATGGCCATTGCGAAGGTGCGCACGTTAATTGATGAAGCCGGAGTGAATGTTGATTCTATTGACGTTGGTGGTGGTTTTCCCTCCATCTACCCAAACCTCGCACCGCCTGCGTTACAAAGCTACATGGACACTATAAGCTCCGCTCTTGAGCAATATGGCTTTGACAAAGGATTTGACGTATTCTGCGAACCAGGTCGCGCTATTGTTGCAGAAAACGGATCGGTTGTTGTGAAAGTAGAATTACGCAAAGGCAACGCACTTTATATTAACGATGGTGTGTACGGCAGTTTGTTTGACGCTGGGTACCCCGGATTTTGTTATCCAACCCGCGCATTGCGTAAAGACGGTGGGTTCTCCGGTAAAACAGAACCATTTAGTTTCTTTGGCCCAACTTGCGATTCGCTCGATTCCATGAAGGGGCCATTCAATCTTCCTTCTGATATTGCCGAAGGGGACTGGATTGAAATTGGTGGACTTGGTGCATACAGCAAAAGCATGCAAAGCAATTTCAACGGATTTTACTCCGATAAGCAAGCCGAGCTTACCGATTCGCCTATGCTCAGTATGTTTGGAATTTAAACCTCAATTAGCGTTTTAATTGCAGGCCTTTTCCACCCCACATATTTATCGCTGCATAAACAACAGCCGCTATGCCTGTGAGTGTCAGTGCTGTAGGAAGCACTTTTGATACCCACGATTTTGATGTAGAGCCATCTTCTGACTTAGCAAACTGATGCGCACCTACAAATGCAAGCCCGGCAGTAACCGCAGCACCTATGGCTACTGAGGTTTTCTTATCAGATGTATCGAACTCAAGTTTATCTGGGGATTGTGAGGAGGCGGAAGATTGATTTGTATTGTTTGGTTTATAGGGAATTTTATTGTTACTAGAATCAGGCTTATTTTTATTGTCGTTATTTAACGTAGTATCTGACACTAATTCATTTTTAAGTGTATTATATTGACTGATAATATATTCCGGTAATTCCAACTTATGTATATCTGATATATAGGTATTTGACTTTTTCGTTTTTGAATCATCTTCATCATCATAATTTAGTGACAATCCTATATCATTAGCCACCAAGCTATCTGTGTCTTGCCCGTGACTGTGTTTTAATAAAGATTTTTCAATTTTGACATCGGCTATTTTAAATACCTTTGAGTCAGCTATAGCCGTGATAAGTCTCCTGAGCCCTTCATCATTCGGCGCATTAATTATGGATATAGTATCAACAGGATCAGTCCAACCGCTGCCTTTTTCATATTTGAGATATATCTTAAAATTACATGTGTTTTCGTCTACCTCACTACCTACAAGATAGAGAGGAGTTTCATCGCTGCCCATCCGGTAAACAGTGTTTAATCGTAACTGAGGAATGTTAACGTCATCTATAATTGACGCTATATACTCTGTTTTCTTAAAGTTTTCTGTCATAGTAAAATATTGATATAACGAGTTATCGTAACTAAGAATTTACCATAAAATGCCTCCCAAGTATTGTGACAATTGTGTGAAATTTATTTTGATTCGCGTATTGACGATCCGTCATTGTGAGCCTACATATTAAATAACAGCTTAATTTAAGGGGTATTTTATGACATTACACATAGACGATGCGAACTTTGACAGAGACGTTCTTCAGGCCAGCGGCGCTGTATTGGTGGATTTTTGGGCGGAATGGTGCGGCCCTTGTAAGCAGATTGGCCCGATTCTCGACGAAATTTCCAAGGAGATGGAAGGCAAACTCGTAATTGCCAAGGTTAATATCGACAAAAACCCTGAAACTCCGCAAAAATATGGTGTTCGCGGTATTCCCACCATGATTTTATTTAAGGACGGCAAAGCTGTATCCACCAAAGTTGGCTCGATGCCAAAGAGCAAACTTGTTGAGTGGCTGCAATCGGTTGCTTAGGGCAGTCATAGCCACGGAAATTGAGTTTTACCTGCATGGCGCAGGGACTAAGTTTTCTCCCGAGCAGGTAACGGCTATTATCAGAGAAGCATGCGTTAAAGACAATATTCCACTGGCTTCGGTTGAACAGGAACGTGGCAAAGATCAGTACGAAATTGCACTCTTGCCATCATCCGATAAAGATTTGATTATAAAAGATACTGAGCGTTTTAAAGTGCTTCTCAAAGCGACTTTTGCTGATTATTCAATCAATGTGGATTTCTCGGCAAAACCGCTCCCAAATGAGCCGGGTAGTGGCTTGCATATTCATATTCATTTGGAAGATGATAACGAAAAAAATCTTTTTACCCGTGACGGAGACGAATTTAGCAAAATTCTGCTTTATTCCATAGGCGGTTTGTTTGAAACGATGAATGCAAATATGGCTATTTTTGCACCCAATCAAGCGTCTTACTTGCGTTTTACAGACAAATCCAACGCGCCAACCACAGTAAGCTGGGGAACTAACAACCGCACGGTGGCTATTCGCCTACCAGACAAACCCATGGACAATAAACATATCGAACACCGTGTTTCAGGCAGCGATGCAGATATTGCAAGTGTTATTGAGGCAATCCTTAGCGGAATAGAATACGGAATTGCCAATAAATGCAACCCTGGCGCGCCCATATACGGCGATGCGTCGCTACCGCAATATGCTCTGCCGAAGCTAGCCCGGAGTTTAGAAGAGGCGAGGAGTTATAGAGAAGAATCCAAATTGCTTTTCAGCGATTTTACGAAATCCATTGCTTCTGCCAATGACTGAGTCGCAATTTTTTCAACCAAAGCCGAGCCTACTACCACACCATCGCTGAATTTGGAAATGTGTGCCACCTGTTCCGGCGTTTTAATACCAAAACCCACGGCAATCGGTAATGCAGTTTTTGATTTAATATGGTTCACTCTGGTTTTGAGCGATTCCATATCGGCGGATTTTGTGCCCGTAATACCAGCAACCGCCACATAATATAAAAACCCTCCGGCTTTCTTTAGAATACGTGCAAGGCGCGCATCATTAGTCGTCGGGGTAATGAGCCTAATCAACCGAATGCCATACGGCTCTGCATTGACGGTGAACTCGTCTTCTTCCTCTGGAGGCAAATCCACCAGTATTACACCATCCACTCCGGCAAGCTTTGCATCTTTGC
Organism: Alphaproteobacteria bacterium; assembly: GCA_013288335.1. GTDB lineage: Bacteria > Pseudomonadota > Alphaproteobacteria > Rickettsiales > JABCZZ01 > JABCZZ01. The sequence goes on along the minus strand of JABDCC010000014.1, from coordinate 18,660 downwards.
AAAACTGTTCAATGCCGTAATTATAGACCGGATTATAATATCCCATAAGGATAATGGGGGTTATATCGTCGGTTTTGCGGAACGTAGTTACCATTGCAAATATATCTTTGAGCTTCGTACCAGCAGCCAGTGCGCGCAAACCCGCAGCCTCGATAATGGCGCCATCCGCCATCGGGTCGGAAAATGGCATACCGATTTCTATAAGGTCAGCGCCTGACGTTGGTAGACTCGCAAGAATTTTTGCTGAAGTAGATTTATCTGGGTCACCGCCCATAATAAAAGTGATAAGGGCTTTGCGTTTTGCTTTCCCCAGTGCTGTAAATCTTTCTTCGATCCGGCCACTCATATTTCAACGCCCAAAGCTTTAGCCACTGTGAATATATCTTTGTCACCGCGGCCAGAGAGATTCATCACCAGCAAATGATCTTTAGGTAATTTCGGCGCGATTTTCAGAATATGCGCGATGGCATGGCTGCATTCGAGCGCAGGGATAATGCCTTCGAGTTTGCTGCATAGCTGAAATGCCGCGAGCGCCTCATCATCCGTGACTGACACATATTCCACACGGCCTGAATCATGCAGCCAGGAATGTTCAGGGCCAACGCCTGGGTAATCGAGCCCCGCTGAAATGGAATGGGCTTCGGTTATCTGCCCGTCATCGTCCTGCAGCAAATAGGTGCGGCTACCATGCAAGATTCCAGGTTTTCCCTTGCCTATGGAAGCTGCGTGCTTATCGGTATTGATTCCGTGCCCTGCAGCCTCAACGCCAATCATTTTGATATTTTCATCGTGCAGGAAGGGGTGGAATAACCCGATCGCATTGGAGCCGCCACCAATACAGGCAACCAATGTATCGGGTAATCTTCCTTCAGTAGCTAGGATTTGTTCGCGGGTTTCGCGGCCAATAATCGATTGGAAATCTCGCACCATAGCCGGGTAGGGGTGGGGGCCTGCAGCGGTGCCTATTAAATAAAACGTATCATGCACATTGCTCACCCAATCGCGCAGTGCTTCATTCATGGCATCTTTTAAGGTTTTGGAGCCGCTTTCCACACTTACTACTTTTGCCCCGAGGAGTTTCATGCGAAATACATTGGGCATTTGGCGTTCAATATCGCGTGCGCCCATATAAATGATGCATTCCATGCCAAACAACGCGCAAACCGTTGCAGTAGCGACGCCATGCTGTCCGGCTCCGGTTTCTGCGATGATGCGTTTTTTTCCCAAGCGCTTTGCAAGCAGCGCCTGTCCGATGCAGTTATTTACCTTATGCGCGCCGGTATGGTTTAGATCTTCGCGCTTTAAATATATTTTTGCGCCACCACAATGTGCAGTTAAACGTGGCGCATAATAAAGCGGGGAGGGACGACCAATATATTGCTTAAAATAATAAAGCAGCTCTCTGCTGAATTCAGGATCGTTCTTTGCCACGTCGTAAGCTTTTTCGACTTCCAGTATGAGCGGCATCAGCGTTTCGGCGACATAGCGCCCGCCGTAAATTCCAAAATGCCCATTGCTATCGGGGCCGGAAAAATCATTAGGTTTGGAAGAACTGCTCATTATATGTTTCTAACTTTATCTATAAATTTTCTTATCAGCTGCGGATTTTTTACTCCAGGCGCAGATTCAAGGCCAGAAGATATATCCAACATTGTAGCGCCACTTATCTGTAAGGCTTTCGCAATGTTCTCTATATTGAGGCCACCGGAAATAAACCAGGGTTTGCTAAAGGTTTTACCTGCAAGAATTTTCCAGTCAAAGACTATTCCATTTCCACCGGGAAAACCGCTTGGCGCCTTGGCATCAAACAGAAACATATCGGCGGAGTCTTGATAGGTTGTTACTTCATCAAGATCCCCAGACGCACTTATATTGAACGCTTTGATTATGGGCTTTTTAAATTTGTTTTTTATTTCACTGATTCTTTTCGGCGATTCATCACCATGAAGCTGAAAATAATCCGGATTAAACTCCGTGACAATTTTATTCAGAAAATCATCCGATGGATTAACGACTACCGCAACCGTTTTCGCTTTGGTGTGTATCTTTAACTTTGCGGCTTCATCCGGAGAAATATTGCGAACTGATTTTTCATAAAAAATAAATCCGTTATACTCCGCATCACTCGCTGCCTGCACCGCTTCGGGTGTAGTGAGGCCGCAAATTTTTACAGATGTACCGGTCATTTCAGTGAAGGAGGATTTTGCTTGAGTAATTGTTCAGAGCGCAATGCCGCAAGCTCGTTTTCTACTGCCGCAACACGGGCATTTGTTTTTCTATGAATCAATGAATGTTTAAAAAACTTCACATGCGACAGCGACCAACCAAGTATTATTCCCAGTACAAAAATAAGTATTGCAAACAAAAAAGTCGGAAGCGAAAGTTCGTAGGGAAGGGGAAACAAGGTAAGCGTAATTTTCGCGCGGTTACTTACTGCAAAGGTAATGCCAATGATGATTAGCAATGCATAAAACGTGAATCTGAGAATTTTTACGAGTGCTCTAAGCATTGAGATTACAATAATATGAGAAAAAGGGAATTCGGGAAATAGAAAGAACGGAATATTTCTCGTATTCCTGATTCCCTATTTCTAATCTTACTTATTGATCTTCTCGCGCAACTCTTTGCCGGTGCGGAAATAAATCGCATGGCGTTCGCCAATACGTACTTCTTTGCCGTTTTTAGGATTACGGGCAATGCGCGCTTCGCGTTTGCGAATAGAGAATGCACCAAAGCCTCTGAGTTCAACACGACCGCCGCTTTTGAGCGCGGAAGAAATTTCATTCAGTATGGAATTTACGATTTTTTCAATATCGCGCTGATACAGATTAGGGAACTTTTTTGAGAGGCGAAGGATAAGCTCTGATTTTGTCATAGTGTCTACACCTATTATTTTATGTTACAGGGAGTTAGGCTGCCATATTGATTCGAGTCCGTCAAGCTTTTGTAACAGCCTTGCACCAATTTTTCCGTTTGCAAGCTGTGTAAGCTGCTCAAACAGGCTGGAAGGCTCTTTTTCTACCTTAACATCTTTTATTTCAAGGCTATGTGCCACTTTTTTGTTTTTCTCAAGCCAATCTACGGCTTCATCTTCGCCACCAATCTGGTCTATGAGTTTCACATCTAAAGCCTGGCGACCAGTATAAATACGGCCATCAGCAAGGGTTTCAACTGTTTCCAATGGTAAATTCCGGCGTTCTGCCACAATACCCACAAACCAGTTAAAAAAGTCTTTTATGACACCCTGTAAAACAACTTCCTGCTCTTCGGTTAATTTTTCCATTGGGTTAGGAGAAGCTTTATTAGGGCCGGATTTGATGGTGATAGGCTTAATACCAACCTTTTGTGCCAATTCCGTGGCTTCAAATGCCTCCATAATAACGCCGATAGAGCCGGTTATAGTGCCTTCACGGGCAATAATATGATCAGTGCCAAGCGCTGCCATATAGCCCGCAGACGCCGCAACTGTGCGCATGACAGCGACGGTTGGTTTCTTTTTGGAAAGTTTCAGCAAATCGAGATATACTTGTTGTCCGCCAACTGCGCTGCCGCCAGGGGTATCAAACCACACAAGCACAGCTTTTACATGGCTGTCTTCTGCAGTTTCTTTAATTAATTTAGTCATCTCAGGATCATCGGTAATGATGCCACTAACGGTAATCCGGGCGATGTAATCCGGTTTTATCGGAGAAAATGAAGATTTTTCAAATAAAGTAGCTACCGCAATTAAGGCAATGACGATGGCAATGAGGCGCCATTTGGTGAGTTGCTGTTTTAAACGAATGCGGTCAAGGAGGGTATCTGCGTTTAGGGACATGATGATTTATGAATACTCATTAGGTTGGATAATTGTGGCCAATGGAAGAATCCACCAGCCACAAACACTCGTTGTTACTCAGCTTTTTTAGCCTTTTTCTTCGTTTTAGCACCAGCATCGCTGAGTGCCGCACCAAGAATATCACCTAAGCTCGCGCCGCTGTCAGCTGAACCATATTCCTCAATCGCACGTTTCTGCTCATCGGCTTCGAGTGCTTTGATGGAAAGGGTTACTTTATGGGCTGTTTTGTCAACATTGGTCACCTTAGCATCTACGCGATCACCTACGGCAAAACGCTCTGGGCGTTGTTCCTGACGGTCACGGGAAAGGTCGGATTTCTTAATAAACGCAGTAATTGTATCGTTTATCTTCACTTCCAAACCGCTTTCCTGCTGGGCAGTTACTACGCAGGTAACTACGCTGCCTTTTTCGATGCCATCAAGTGCGCCACCTGCTGCTACGTTATCAGTCAGCTGCTTAATGCCAAGGCTGATACGTTCTTTTTCAACGTCGATAGCGAGTACTTTGGCTTTCACCTGTTCGCCTTTTTTGTAGTTCTTGATTACCGTTTCACCAGCCTCTGTCCAGCTGATATCGGAATGATGCACAAGGCCGTCAATATCACCATCAAGACCAATGAATAAGCCGAAATCGGTGATGTTGCGGATAGTACCTTCAATGAGGTCACCAACAGCATGTTTGGTTGCGAAGGCTGCCCATGGGTTTTCTTCGCACTGTTTCATGCCCAAGCTGATGCGGTGTTTAACTGAATCGATATCCAGAATAACTACTTCAACCTGCTGGCTGCTTGAGATAATCTTGCTTGGATGGGTGTTTTTCTTTACCCAGCTCATCTCAGATACATGCACAAGGCCTTCGATGCCTTTTTCGAGTTCTACAAACGCACCGTAGTCAGTGATGTTGGTAACGGTTCCGGTGAAACGCTGACCAACAACGAATTTGCCAGCAACGCTTTCCCATGGATTCTGCTCAAGCTGTTTCATGCCGAGTGAAATACGTTTGCTCTCTTGGTCAAACTTGGTGACCATAACTTTTATTGTCTGGCCAACATGAAGCATTTCGGAAGGATGGTTGATACGCTTCCATGAAATATCGGTAACGTGGAGCAGGCCGTCAATGCCGCCCATGTCAATGAATGCACCGTAATCGGTGATGTTTTTTACTACACCTTCCAATGTCTGGCCTTCAGTGATTTTACCGAGGATTTCGTTACGCGCTTCCACACGTGATTCTTCAAGAATTGCACGGCGTGAAACTACGATATTTCCACGTTTGCGATCCATTTTCAAAATGATAAATGGCTGGGTAATACCCATGAGCGGGCCAACATCGCGCACAGGGCGGATGTCCACCTGGCTGCCAGGAAGGAATGCTACTGCACCGTCGATATCCACAGTGAATCCGCCTTTAACGCGGCCGAAGATAACGCCGTCAACACGCTCAGCTTTCGCACAAGCACGCTCTAAGCGGGTCCATGATTCTTCACGGAGCGCTTTTTCGCGGCTGATGATGGCTTCGCCGTTTTTATTTTCGAGTTTTTCTAAATAGACTTCTACTTCGTCGCCAACGAGAAGTTCCGGAACTTTTCCGTTCTGGGAGAATTCTTTTAAAGGAACGCGGCCTTCGGATTTGAGGCCTACATCAACAACAACGATGTCACCGTTTTCAATAGCAACGATTACGCCAGTGATGACACTTCCTTCGGTCTTTTCGCCAGACTTTACGTAGGATTCAAAGAGTTCGGCAAAGTTTTCTCCGGTTGAAAATTCGGAAAAGGTTTCGGGTGCAGCATGTGCAGCGAGATTCTGTGGCATGATATTAAAATTTCCTGATTTAGACATTTTAAAATGTCAACGGCAGTACCTCTGCCGAAAGGGTTAGGGTTAAAAAAGCTCCACGCAAAATGCATTGCAATAGAGCAAAGAGGCGGGAAATATACATATTATAGAAGAAATAGCAAGGGGATTTGAGGAAATATTTAAACAAATCTACAGATAAAGCTTATCTATGGTTGACTATGGCTTCCATGGTGTTAACAGGCATACTACCACTGCTAACTTTGAATTGGTCGGTGCCAGCTTCTATCGGCGGTCCAGCCGTTTCGAAACCTTTTACAAAATTATGGTATTTAGTAAGTTCTGCTAAATCGGCATGAAGTTTAGCTGTAAAATTAGCAACCTTGCCTAGCTGCTGCTGGCCGCCGATTGCAGTTCCAATTTTTTTCTCAGAACCAAAGCCAAATGAAACCGCTAAATGCTTTAAGTAATCCGTCGCCTTACCAAAAAGATCCATGACGGTTTCGTACGCGCCCCTTTCACCATGACTCTGGGCAGACTGGGCAAGCTGATTAGTAATCATGTTTTGGGTAAGAAGATCGCTCATAAATCCATTCAAATACAGTTTTCTATGCTTACACTCTAACATAATACTGTTACAGAATTATGACAGTGGGCCATTTATTTTAAAATATTTGATTATATTCGCGAGGCTTATGGTATAAAGAGGGCATGAAATACAAGAAACTATCAATTTTTTCTGCTTTATTAACCACTTGCCTGGCGCTCTCCGCCTGCAATGACGATGATCCCAACAGCAAAATCCTCACCTGGGAAAAGGTGCGCAAGCCCTTAGGCATGGAAAAAGCTCCGGAACCGGCCTCTGTCCCGCAAACACGCTATTGCTATAATTCCTTTCAGGATATTGTTTGCTACGGCGAGCCGATACCAGGCCAGGAAAAGCGTCTCGTTGCCTATCAGACCGATAAGGGTAAAACCGGCTATGTTATGCCGAGTGATGGTATGGACGTAAAACCAACAAAAGTAGTTGAATTAAAGCCGCTTAAATCAGTCAATGTTCCTACTCCAACGCCAGTAAAAGGCACTACTGAGCAGAAGCCGCAACTCAAAGAAATTATATTTGATCCGGCAGAATTAGAACCCAAACAGCTGGTGCCGGATAAACCTCAATAGTTAGTACTACGCTTCAGCCAATAGGCCGCCTGTTCGTGGTCGCCCACCGCATCCTCTAATTCAGCCATTACTTTGCAAGCGTAGGCGGTTTCGTTTACAGCGATCACATGCTTTAAACGCGCACGCGCTGAATTAAATTCGCCGAGTTTAATGTCAAGTTCTGCCATAAGCAGCTGACTCTCACTGTTTTCAGGATAAATTTTACCGATTTTACGAAGCAGTGACGCAAATTTTTTCTGCTTTTCTGCTGTATCCACACATCCCATCAAGGCTTTGGAAAGCTCTTCGCTTGGTGTTCTTTCCCACGCAGCTCTCAGTATTTTTATTGCCTGTTTGGTTTCATCATTTGCAGTCAGTAATTTTGCGAGTAGCAGGGTGACTTCAGTAAAATCCGGCTGCTTTTTTAAGGCGGCAATAAGTGTGGAAATAGCAGAGTCAGGCTGATTTTTTTCAGCCAGGGCTTTTGCATTTTCAAAAAGTATTTGTGCGTATTCATATTTAAATACGTCACTTTTTATATAACCTCTGCGTGCGGATAACTCCAGAAGCCTCAGCGCATCCTGCACACGCGATGATTTTGCATAAAGCTCTGCAAGCGTGGTAATGAGCCATGCATTTTTAGGCTTTAGCGCGATTGCTTTTTCGGCATGGGAAATAGCAGTTTTATAATCATTACTGCGATGCGCGCTTTCAATCAAACTGCGCAGCGCCATAAACTCAGTGCCTTCATTCTTTAGCATCTGCTCGATATAAAGACGTGCATTGCTTTCATTGCCATCAAGCCTTGCAACTTGCGCCGAAAGCATAAGGGTGAGTGGTTGGTGCGGCAGATAATTTTGCGCACGCGATAAGTATTTCTTTGCGTACTTGATATCCTGCGTTGCAAGCGCGGTAAAAGTTTCGGTGAGAGCTTCCAGCCCAAGCATCTGATGTTTTGCCAAACGCGAACGCGCCCAGTTTCGCGGGCTTCTTATTAAAATAAAAATAAGTGAATAAATAATAGCGCATATCAATGTAAGCACCGCAACGCTTGCTATCAACAGTAGTAGAGAAGTTTCTATGTGGTAGTTTGACCAGTGAATAACAACACTTCCCGGCTCATCCGCTACCCAAGAAAGACCTAGCGACACAAGTGCAATAATCGCAAGTATGAGTATGAGGCGAATCATTTATTCTTTGTCTGGTGTTTTATCTGGCGAAGCTGCACCGTCAAAGGCCTTTTTCATTACTTGTTCTTCAATCTGATCCATCAGACTCGGAGCAAGTGTGTTAATCTGGGCATCTTCAATCCAGGCGGCAAAACTACCGCGCACATTATCCGGCAAGGTTTTTACCTCAACGATTGCGGCTTCCACTTCCTGCTGTTCCAGATGATCTTCTGCGCGGCCAGTAATTGCATCTATGGAGTTTCCTGTCTGGTTTTTATCTATTTTACGAATCGTTATCATGTGAGAAAGATTAAATAACAATGTCTGCCAGAACCCAGCATTTTCCGGCAGCAATGATTCACTGGTTTTCATGGAATCGAGCGAATCTTCAAATGATGAAAGCAATTGCGATACGGAAGGCACCCCGTTTTCCGAATAAGGAGTTAAAGCAGTAACGGCATCGGTTACCACTTTATTATCCGGCTCCGCAAAATTTTCCTGAAATGAAGATAATTCAGCAGTAAAGGGTTTGCCAGAAAGTACTTTATCGCTTAACCGATGAAATGAAGAGAGTAGGGTAATAGCACTATAAATTTTGTCTTTACCCAAAGTGCCGCCACCACCCTTTAATTGTGCAACCTGCTTCTCAAGTGCAGCAACTTTATCATTCAACTGAGCTACATCCACAGTTGGTTTTGCAGCTTCAGCGCCAGTGGCGGGAGCAGCAACAACTGATTTTTTCGCATCATCTTCAAGCTTCAAAATACGTTTCTCGTGGATGGGAATTGCATTTTCAATATTCTGCAGGCGGGTATCGAACACGATAGCATCCACCATCTGGCGGCCACCATGTTTTTTAAGGCGGTAATAGGAATAAGACGCGCCCAAAATAACGGCGATTAAAAAGAAAATCATGAACGTCCGCAAATGCGAAATGCTCTTTTTCTCAGCAATAATTTCCTGCTCTATTTCAATATTTTCCATAATTGGTGTCTAATCTTGTTTGAATAATACGTGTTTGAATACATCTTTGTTCTCTAAAACTTTGCCGCTGCCAAGCGCCACGCAGTTGAGCGGTTCTTCAGCAACAAACACTGGCAAGCCGGTTGCTTGTGACATCACATAATCGAGGTTTTTAAGCATTGAACCACCTCCAGAGAGCGCGATTCCTTTATCCACAAGGTCGGAAGAAAGCTCCGGCGGCGCGCTTTCGAGTGCTACCTTTACCGCCTCAATAATCTGGCTCACGGGCTCAATCAGGCTTTCTGCAATCTGATATTCATTAAGCACAATTTCTTTTGGCACACCGTTCATTAAATCACGGCCTTTAATTTCCATGGTCTTGCCGTTAGAACCGTCAAGCGGCGGGCAGGCAGCACCGATTTCTTTTTTAATGCGCTCAGCGGTGGTTTCACCAATGAGTAAGTTATGATAACGGCGGATATAAGAAATAATTGCTTCGTCCATTTTGTCACCACCTACACGCACAGAACGCGCATAGACAATGCCCCCGAGTGAAAGAATAGCCACTTCCGTTGTGCCACCACCAATATCCACAATCATGGAACCGGTTGGCTCGGTTACTGGGAGGCCTGCGCCAATAGCGGCCGCCATCGGTTCTTCAATCAGGAATACTTCACGGGCTCCGGCGCGCTCTGCTGCATCTTGTATGGCGCGGCGCTCCACAGGAGTAGAACCGGAAGGAACGCAAATAATAATCAATGGGCCAGTGAAGCTGCGACGATTATGAACACGAAAAATAAAATGCTGAATCATTTTTTCCGCGCTTTTAAAATCCGCGATAACGCCGTCTTTTAACGGGCGCACGGCTTCAATTTTAGCAGGGGTGCGACCCAGCATGAGCTTTGCTTCATTGCCAAACGCATATGGCACGCTTACACCGCGCTCAAACACCATCGCAACCACTGAAGGTTCATTGAGGACAATGCCTTTTCCTTTTACGTAAACCAAGGTGTTAGCAGTACCCAGATCAATTGCCATATCGGCGGACATCAGGCCAAAAAACCGTGCGAACATAAGTGAAATTCCAATTTTGTATTAGTATGCGGGTTATTTATAGCGTTATTTTAATGGGTGTCGATATATAATTATGGACAATTTTATACGGTACTGCCTATATCTTTTCCATGATGAATAACCCTATTGAACGTTTTTCCGAGTGGTTTGAGGCGGCAAAAAACCAGCCTGGAATTATCAATCCCAATGCCATGACGCTGGCGACAGCAACAAGAGCAGGGCTGCCTTCGGCGCGTGTAGTGCTCCTGAAGGGCTTTGATGAGCGTGGTTTCACATTTTTTACCAATATGAAAAGCCCTAAATCACTTGAGCTCAAAGAAAACCCTCAGGCTGCTCTGTGCTTTTATTGGGCAACGCTTGGCCGCCAGATTCGCATTCAAGGAAAAGCAGAGCAGGTGAGCGATAAAGAAGCCGATGAATATTATAACAGCAGGCCGTTTATTAGCCGCATCGGCGCATGGGCATCCGAACAATCACAACCCCTTGCTTCACGTGAAGTGCTTATGGATAAAGTTGCGGAGCTAGAGAAAAAATATTCGGAAGCAAATCCGCCACCACGCCCCAAACATTGGTCGGGCTGGCGCGTAAAGCCGGATTTAATAGAATTCTGGCAGGAAGGTGAGTACCGCCTGCATGATCGCGAAGTCTATACACGTGATGGAAATAGCTGGAAGATTCAGAGAATTTATCCGTAAACTATACTTCTCGTTGGCCACGTGCAGCGGCAGCTGCTTCACGCCGGGCATTTTCCTTACTCAGAAACCCTTTATTTTTATCTAAGATAGCATCAACTTCGTCATCTACTTCCTGCGCGTGTGCACGATCGATGTTTGCTAGTTTACCGGGGCTCACTTTCTTTTCATTGCGCTCTTCTCTGTCATTCATCCGATCTTCCAGATGTCCCTGTGAATCGCGTATACCATAAGCAATTGCCCCAGCACCCATACAACAGAAAAATAAAGTAGTGCCAATAGCCGCAAGCCCGCTAAATATTGCAATGCCTATGATGGCGGCAACCGCTCCATAAAGCGCACCACGCAACATGCCGGAGACCGTCATGCCAAGAAAAACTGCACCTTCATGATCGGATTTTTGTGTAAATCTTTTGTATTTTTCGCGAACTCCTGCGATTGCTTTAAGGCCTTTATCTTTGGCATTAGAAGCGCCACGCTTTAGGCGTTCAAAATCTGTCTCGCCTGGTTCTTGCACAGGTGAGGACGAGGCCATGGCCTTATCAATATCCGTACTTCTGTCGTTTGGCGAAGATGTTTCCATACGCCACCAGTGTAACATATAATTGTTACGATATTATTACATTTCGGAATTTAAGCTTAATTATTAACTTGCCGCCGCCATGCGGTCAGTAATATCACGTAATGAGCCGTTTGAGCCAATAATGGCGCCTTTTTTATCAAACCATGGGTAGGAGATGTCGGAAACCCAGATTTCCCGGCCATCTTTGGTTTTCATCAGGTAATCGGCCTGCCATTTCTGTACAGCACCTTTTTTACGGTTTTCCTCTAAATTCTTATATGATTCAACAGGCTTCATGCCATCAGTGACAATGCGGGTTTCTAAAATAAGCGAGCGCATGTTGATTTTCATGAGTTCATCAACGCTGTAGCCCAGGAGCTTGGTGACAGAGGGGCTGATATAGACATATTGCATTGTGTCGTAACGCAGGCGGTAAACCACATCACGTGAGCAACTGGTGAGTAGCTCGATTTCGGCACGGAGCCTGCCAACTTCGGACAAACCCTTAAAAGCAGAGGAGATGGCTTTGATGGCGCGTTTTGGCATTGGAATCACTTTATGTATGAGGAACGCGGAGAGTAATAGGGAAAGGCTACTATAGAAAAGCCTTATAGGTCAATATCTACTGATATAATTATCGTATAATATATATTATGGAAAATAAGATATATTATAAGTTAGCAAATAGAAGGCAGGCATCGCCATAGGAGTAAAACCGGTAGTTTTGTTCTATGGCGTGGCTGTACGCTGCTTTCATTTTATTCAAACCACTAAATGCACTTACCAGCATAAAAAGTGTTGAGCGCGGCAGATGAAAATTGGTAAGCAGTACATCCACTATTTTAAACGTATAACCCGGCGTTATAAAAATATCGGTTTCTTTGGCCGCTGGTTCAATTATGCCATTTGCGTTTGTTGCCGACTCCAGAACCCGAAGCGACGTGGTGCCAACTGCGATTATGCGCCTACCCGCTTGCTTTGCCTTATTAATAATATCTGCTGATTCTTCTGATATTTCAATATATTCACTGTGCATTATGTGGTCGTCCGTATCTTCCGCTTTGACTGGTAGAAATGTTCCCGCACCCACATGGAGCGTCACATACACAATTTTGATGCCCTTATCTTTTAACGCCTTCAGCAGCCTTTCCGTAAAATGAAGCCCTGCGGTCGGCGCGGCTACAGCCCCTTCCCGGCTTGCATAGATAGTTTGGTAATTCTGATTGTCGCTATTTTGCGCCTCCCTTTTCATGTAGGGCGGCAATGGCATAGTTCCGAATTTGTGCAATGACTCTAAAAAATTTGCGCTTTTAAACTGCAAACCCACCTCGCCACTTTCGTGCTTTGCCATGACAGTAGCAGAAAAACCTTCGCCAAAAATAATCGTATCACCGATCTTTAGCCTTTTTCCGGGGCGTGCGAATGCTTGCCACACATCATGCCCAAGCGCCTTAAGTAACGTCACCTCGATATTTACTTCACCGCGTTTGCCGAAAAGCCGCGCCGGAATTACCTTGGTATTATTAAATACCATTACATCACCCGCATTCAGAAAATCCGGCAAATCAAGAATCTTGGAATCCTGGATTTTGTCATTCACGACCAGCATACGCGATGCATCACGCGGATTTGCAGGTTCCGTGGCAATGCGTTCCGGTGGTAGCTCAAAATCAAAAAGTGATGTTTTCATAAGATGCGATGTCTATTGAAGAGTTTTTTTCTTATGCTAGTTTTCTTCCATGCACAATTATAATGATACGCAACAATCTCCTTATTCAACACTACAACTAACCAATCTGGTGCTTGATATTGAACGTTACCCCGAATTTCTGCCCTGGTGCCGCGCAAGCCGTATATTGGAGCGCGGGGAAAACCGCTTGCTTGCTGAGTTGGTCATTAGCTTTAAGCATATCACCGAGAGCTATGTCTCCGAAGTAACCTTCAAGCAACCCAAGAGCGACACCGACGACGGCTATATAGATGTAAAGCTCGTGCGTGGCCCATTTGAATCGCTTGAAAATCACTGGAAATTCACACCTCTTCCTGAAGGCGGCACACAAATATCGCTGACGCTTTCCTTTAAATTCCGCTCGCGGTTACTCGATTCCGTAATTGGTTTGCTCTTTGGCAAAGCCTCTGCCAAAATGGTCATGGCTTTTAAACAACGTGCGGATGCTTTATATTCAGCATAAATAGGTCTAACAAAATGGCAGAGCTTCATTTAACAAATACTAGAATTGCGGTAGTAATTCCTTGCTTTAAAGTAAGAAGTTTTATTCTGGATGTGGTTGCATCCATTCCTGCATATGTGGAAAAAATCTTTGTTATTGATGATGCCTGCCCAGAAAAAAGCGGCGAGTTTGTTTTGACCAATAGTGCTAACCCTAAAGTGGAAGTGATATTCAACCCGGTAAATCTTGGGGTAGGCGGCGCGGTTATGGAAGGCTACAAAAAGGCGTTTAAAGAAGGATTTCAGATTATCGTAAAAATAGACGGCGATGGGCAAATGGACGCAAGTAAAATTAAAAATTTTGTTCTGCCCATTATTCATAAGGAAGCGGATTACACCAAAGGAAATCGTTTCTATAATCCTTATTTCCTGAGAAATATGCCGAAATCCCGTCTTGTTGGTAATGCTGTACTATCTCTGGTTACCAAACTTTCCAGTGGTTATTGGAACAGTTTTGATCCAACAAATGGGTTTACAGCGATAAGCTCACTCGTACTTCAGAAATTGCCTTTGGAGCGAATAAATAAAAGATATTTTTTTGAATCCGATATTTTGTTCAGACTGAATATTATTCGCGCGGTCGTAGCAGATATACCGATTGATGCAAAATACGGCAATGAACAGAGCAATCTTAAGATTTCTGAAAATATACTTCCTTTTATTAAAGGAAATGCCGTAAATTTTATTAAAAGAATTGCCTATAATTATTACCTGCGTAATTTTTCGCTGGCATCATTGCAACTTTTATTTGGCATTCTTTTAACGCTATTTGGATTTTTTTACGGATTGTCCCATTGGGGTATCAGCGAACTCAATGAACCACCGGCTACCGCAGGCACTGTAATGGTTGCAGCGCTTCCTATCATCGTAGGATTTCAGTTGCTCATGTCGTTTATTAATTATGACATAAATACAGTACCAAGACGCCCTTTAACTAAAATTCTGGAAGAATAAAAATTCATCGCTTTCAAATATCAGAAAGCACCATCAACTTGGGAATTGCAGTAAACAGCAATCCACATTTTATGGTTTTATCCGGATAAATTTGTGCAATAAGCGCGCGGTAAGCTGCCATTTGTTTTATATACGCTCCCGGTATTTGCGATTCGGTTTCGGATGCATCTACATTGGTTTTATAATCTATAATATAAACCGTATCCTGCATAATGGCGATCCGGTCAATTTGTCCGGCAAGCGTAACCACTTTACCATTCGCATCCTGTACTACCCCAGAAATAGGCGCTTCTGCTATGGAGTCGGTTCCAAATATCGGAGCAAATTCTGGGTGGTTTAAGATGGCAAGCACCTCCTGCCCTATCTGTTCTTGTTCGCTTGCAGAAAAATCATTTCCAAAATGGGTAATGAATTTTTCCATGATGGATTTGCGATCTTTTACATCCACGTCTGGCAGATATTGCAGCAACCGGTGAATAAGCAATCCGCGTGCCCGCGAATGCCGGTTTTTGAGAGGCGACAGCACATTGCCCGTTGTTTCCATGCGCGAAGGTGCGAGTGGCTTAGTAGGGGTTGGCTCATCTTTGGCTGCTCTATTTATCCATTCCGGTAATGAAAGTTTGATATTTTTTTGAGGCGTCACAGACTTTGTTTTTGAAGGAGCCGTTTGTGCTGAAATCAGAATTTTTTTGCCGTCTTCTTCCTGCCAGGTATCGCTTGCCTGCTTGATAAGTTCGTACCAGCATTTTTCCGAAACGGCTTTGTCACCTTTCCAGCCACAGATATAAAGCTCATCCTCCGCTCTGGTCATAGCGACATAAAGCAGCCTGCGATATTCACGTTCAGTTTTTAAACGTAAAACTTCTTTTAAATCCCTACTATGTTTTTCTGCCATATCAGAAAAAGGCAGCCACAGAGGTATATTTTCTTCCAGATCACTCCATAATATTCCGTTATCACTGCGCGGCAATCGTGTAGTATCTGGCAGAAAAACTATGGGTGATTGAAGCCCTTTTGCTGCATGCACGGTCATTATCCGCACTTCATCGCGTGCTTTTTCCATGTCACGCTTTATATTAGTAACACCGGACTTGAGCCATTCAAGAAATCTCTGCAGAGACGGCGGATGAATATCAGTATATTGTAGAGTAAGGTTTAAAAACTCATTGAGCGGATCGTCGATTTCATTTCCCAGACGCGCTGCGAGTTTTTTGCGCCCACCCCTAGTTTCAAAAATATAAGAAAATAATTCATACGGCGGCAGATAATCGGTTTTTGCTAGCAAATCTGAAAGAAAATCATGGGCTGCTTTAAACTTAGGTTCTGCTTTGAGCCTTTGCCAGAGCGACGCGTCTTTTCTGTCGTAAGCCAGTTCAAATAATTCCTCTTCAGAAAGGCCAATAAAAGGAGATTTAAGTACTGTTGCCAATGTCAGATCGTCTTCAGGCAATAGCAAAAACTCGGCCAAAGCAATAGAATCCTGGGCAGCGATATGCTCGGTTAAAATGAGTCTGTCAGCACCGGAGACAGGAATATTTTTATGTTTCAGCGCACGTAAAAGCGCAGAGGAGAAATAGCCGCGCCTTTGCACTAAAATCATAATGTCACCAGGAGTAACAAGGCGATTTTCTGCAAGAAGTTTGCGTTTATCACGCAACCAACCCGCTATTGTTTCTGCAATATTCTTTGCACAAATAGCTTCTGCTTTTAAGATATATATGGCTTTATCGCTTATGTGCCAGGCAGAGAGTTCTTCCTGTTTTTCAACCTCCACAAGAGGCCAGACTTCTACCCTGCCCGCCATACCTTTTCTGTGTGCCTGATGCGTGATAACATGCTCTGAGAAAATCAATCCATCACGCGCCGCATCACGTCCAAACACTTCATCAATTGCCTGAAGTACTGGCTCAGTTGAACGAAAGGAAAGCTCAAGGTTAACATTACGAAACTCCTCGGAAGCAGACGTTATGCGCTTGCGCAACAAGCTCTGCATACGTTCAAATTCAAGAGGTTCCGCGCCCTGAAAGCTGAATATGGATTGTTTGCCGTCACCAACCACAAACACAGTTCTTTGTTTGGTCTTAGCTCCCTCGCCCGCAAAAAATTCGCCTGTAAGCGCATCCACCAATTTCCATTGCTCAGGGTTGGTATCCTGCGCTTCATCGACCAGCAAGTGATCTATACCGCCGTCGAGTTTGTACAGCACCCATGATACGGGGTTTTTATGCAATAAATTTACGGTGGTTAAAATAATATCGTCATAATCAAGATACCCGTGGGAAGTTTTTAAACGCCGGTAAATAGTAAGCAGCGCTTCCGCAAGCTTTATCACGTGGCATGTCGCCACAGCAATTTTTAGAGATTTTACTTCACTGAAAAAATTGTATACGCGGCTTTGTTCAGCAAGCAATATTTCTCTGATTTTTTCAGTCTTAACCGTACATATGTTTTTTCTCGGCTCACCTTCTTTCGTGAGATATGCGGCAATATATGCATTCTTATCCGATGACTGCGAGGATTCAAGCCAGTCACGAAGGGCATCATGTGTCACTTGGTCCGATTTACCACTTGCTTGAGATAGCACCACCAAAGTCTGCCTCAGCGAAATTAACTCGGCTTCCGTATAGTTAAAATATTTAGTAAATATTGCTTTCTCAGAAACCCCATAATGTAACCCTAACTTTTGATAAACTGCTTCACACAGTTTTGCGAAGCCATCTTTGCTTTCAAACCAGGTAATAAATTTTTTGCGATCCTCGATAATATTGGCGATAAGTTCATTTATCGTCTGCTCACTAACCATATTGGCAAGCGCAGATATGGCTTCCGCCACAGATCTTTCTTCACTTTTACATGATTCGCTGAATAATTTCATTTTTGCTTCATGAAGGAGTTCTGCTGAGGTTTGTTCGTCAATCAATGTAAAATGAGGGGCAACACCCGCCTCAAGCGGAAAGCGCTTGAGCACAGATTGGCAAAAAGCATGAATGGTTTGTATGCGTATGCGATCGGGAGCATCGAGCACACGTGCAAAAAGCTGACGTGCGCGTTTGAGCGTTTTTGTATCCGGCGCTTTGCCGGTTAATTCTTGCAAATCTGTGAGCAATTCCTCCGGGGAACAAATTGCCCATTTCCCAAGCTGCTCGTCAATGCGCTGTTCCATCTCAGCGCTTGCGGCTTTAGTGTAGGTAATACATAGAATTTTTCCGGGAGGAGAGCCAGCAAGCAGCAGGCGCAAAACGCGATCAGTCAATACTTTGGTCTTGCCGGTTCCGGCACTTGCCGAAACCCAGGCTGAAATAGTGGGATCAGAGGCACTATGCTGATCGTAAGTCATAAAAGTAGAGTGTTAGAGTATAAGAATTTAAGAGTTTAAGAATATAGAGTTTATAATTATTATCTATATAGTAAATACTTAGACTCTCATACTCTTAAACTCTAATCCTCTATTTTTATGAACAATAAAAATGTAGTCATTCTTCCCGGCCTTTACGATGAAACCCTCATGTTGCTGGCCGAGGCACATGAATATTTTTATGAAGCGCGTGAAACAGAAGAACCACTTTTAACCGAACGCGAGCGGATTATGTACACCAGTGAAATGTCGCGTATCACTATGCGGCTTTCCTGCGTGATGGCGTGGCTGCTCGCCCGCAAAGCCGTTTTCATAGGCAAATTAACAAGCGCGGAAGCGAATGAAGAATATCGGCTCGATTGTCGTGATGTATGCCTGAGTCAGCATATTAAGGCGGAATCAATCTTACCGGAAGAAATGCGTGAACTGCTTGATAAAAGCTTTGAGCTTTACCAGCGAATCGCGCGGCTGGATGACCTAACTCACGATAATTAACTATCCAATACTAGGAGTAACTTTCTTATTACCACTACCCTGTTTTCCTGGTGTAGGTAATTTGTCGGCAACTTTAAGGTCACCTATTACTTCCGCACCTTTAGCTGCAAACGCGACCCCCGCACCAACGAGAAATACATCTAGTCCTATGCCCGTAACGTCTAATTCAAGTTTGGATTTCCTTGTAGGCACATAATTTTCTTCTTGGTTCTTAAGTGTTTCCTGGTCATTAGCGAGTTCCTGTACTTTTTGTGACAACTTAACCGCATCCCCATATGACATATTTTCCTGTTTTATATCGTCCTGTATCTTTGCTTTAGTTACAACCATATCATCTTCTTGCGCTTTTGCCTGTGCCTCAATGTTAGCATAGCCATCTT